>NZ_JAPEOR010000001.1:2251154-2572748 GCF_026341125.1 Streptomyces sp. NBC_01142 | reverse complement strand
CGACCGCCTCAGCATGGCCGTGGGCCTGGAGCTGCGGGTGCCGTACTGCGACCACCGGCTCGTCGAGTACGTCTACAACATCCCGTGGGCGATGAAGACGGCCGACGGCCGGGAGAAGAGCGTGCTGCGCTCCGCGGTCGCCGATCTGCTGCCCGCCTCGGTGACACAGCGCCGCAAGAGCCCCTTCCCGGTCACGCAGGACCCACACTACGGAGAGGTGCTGCGCAGCCGCTTCAACGCCGTCGTCGGCGACCCGTCAAGCCCGGTGCGTCCGCTCCTCGACGGCCCGGCCTGCGCCGAGCTCGCCAGGGAGGACCGCCCGATCGCGGTGGACGGCTGGGGCGAGCGGCGGAACGTGGAGATGGTCCTCCAACTGGACGCATGGCTGCGGCACTACCGCGTACGACTCGAGATCTGAGAGGGGCAGGAGCTCATGCTGCAAGAGGAGCTGAAGGAGCTCGCCGCGCCGGTCCTGGACAAGGTCAAGGCGCATCCGTTCTGGAACGGGCTGCGGGACGGGTCGCTGCCCGGTGCGTCGCTCGCCCACTTCGTCCAGCAGGACACGGGGCATCTGCTGCCCGCCTACGCCCGCGGTCTCGCCCGGACGGCCGCCGGCGCCCGCGGCGATCAGTACGTCGCGCTGCTGGGGCGGTCGGTCACCGGCACGCTGGAGGCGCGCGACAAGCTGCGCGAGGCGTACGGAGACATCGCCGGGAAGCTGGGCGCCCCGGCGCTGGTACCCGACGCGGCCGTGGATCCCGCAGCCCACGCCCACTGCTCGTTCTTCCAGGCGGCTTCGGCGACGTCCTTCGCCGCCGGGTTCGGGGCGCTGCTGCCGATGGTCTGGTTCAACCACCAGGTCTCCAACGACCTGCTGGAGCGGCACACGCCCGGCTCGCGCTATGCGCCCTGGATCGAGATCTACCACCCGGGCGAGGGCTACGGCTACGCGGTGAAGGCCTTCATGGGCGCCGCCGACCGGCTGGGCGAGGAGCTCTCCGGGGCCGAACGCGCCGAGCTCGTCGACCACTTCGCCGTCAGCACCCGCTACGAGTGGGCCTTCGCCGAGGCCGCCTGGTCCCGGCCGTCCTGGCCCTTCTGACGCTACACCCACCCATACACACTGATCGGAAGGGACTGCCGTGAGCACCCAGACCCCGCCCAGGTATCCGTTCGCGTGGACCCCGCCCATGCAGGTTCCCGAGGCGCTGCGGAACATACACAAGACGTCGGCGATGGAAGTGACCCTGCCGAGCGGGGACGTCGCCACACTGGTGACCCGTTACAAGGATGTGCGGGCACTCTTCGCCGACAAGCGGCTCTCCCGCAATATCGCCCGCCCCGACTGCGCGCGGATCTCCAAGGACAACGACCTGTTCATGGATCCGAACATCGACCCGGACCCGCCGGAGCACACCCGGGTGCGTTCGCTGGTCACCAAGGCGTTCACGGCCCGCCGCATCGAGGCGCTGCGGCCCTATGTGCAGCAGGTCGCCGACCAGCTGCTGGACGAGATGGAGGCCGCCCCCCAGCCGGTCGAGCTGAACGAGGCGCTGGCCTTCCCGCTGCCGATCATGGTGATCTGCAAGCTGCTCGGCGTGCCGGCGGAGGACCGCGACCAGTTCCGTGCGTACGTCGACGGCTTCCTGTCGGTGACCAAGCTGCCGCCGGAGGAGGTCGGGCAGTGCCGGCAGAACCTGTGGAAGTACCTGGGCGACCTGATCGACTCCAAGCGCGAGAACCCGGGCGACGACCTGGTCAGCGAGCTGATCCGGGTGCGCGACGACGAGGACGACAGCCGGCTCAACGAGCATGAGCTGCACTTCTGGACGCAGGGTCTGCTGATCGCCGGCTATGTCACGACGGCGAGCCAGATCGGCACCGGCACGGCCGTGCTGCTGCACCACCCCGAGTTCGTACGCGCCATCCGGGAGGACTTCTCGCTGGTGCCGTCGACCGTCGAGGAACTGCTGCGTACCCAGATCATGGGCTCGTCGGTGGGCACGATGCGGTACGCCATCGACGACATCCCGCTCTCGGACGGCTCCGTCATCAAGAAGGGCACCAGCGTCCTGCTCTCCGAGGAGGGCGCCAACGTGGACCCGGAGGTCTTCGACTGCCCCATGGAGCTGGACATCCGCCGCACCGAGAACCACCACATGACGTTCGGCGCGGGGCTGCACTACTGCGTGGGCGCGGCGCTGGCCCGGATGGAGCTCCAGGTCGCCACGGAGTCGCTGCTGCGCCGGTTCCCGAACATCAGGCTGGCGGCGCCCGCCGAGGAACTGCCGCGTGCACTGGGCGGGTTCATGGAGGGCTTCACCGAGATCCCGGTCGAATGGTGAGGAGAGCCCGATGCGTGTGACGGCCAACTCCGAGACCTGCGCGGTGAGCAGTCTGTGCGTCTACCGCGTGCCCGGGGTCTTCGACCAGGACGAGGACGGGCTCGTGCTCGTCCTGGACGAGTCGCCGGCCGAGGGCCTGCACGAGGAGATCCGCCGGGCGGCCCGCGGCTGCCCGACGAAGTCCATCCGAGTCGTCGAGGAACCGGCGACCGCGAACGTACCGGGAGAGGCCGGATGAAGCGTCTGGCGACCGCCCCGGGCGGCAGACGGGCCAAGTGGCTCTTCCTGGCCGCCTGGCTGATCATCGCGATGGCTCTGGGTCCACTGGCGGGCAAGGTCGCCGACGTCGAGGACAACGACGCCAACGCCTATCTGCCGGGCAATGCGGAAGCCGCCCTGGTCAACGACCGGCTGGAGGAGTTCCGTACCGACGAGGTCATCCCCGCGGTCATCGTCTATGTGCGCGACAGCGGCATCACGACGGCGGACCGGGCGAAGGCGGAGGCGGACCGCAAGGAGCTCGCCCCGCTCGTCCCCGGCGGGGTGATCGAGGCGGCGGCGCCGTCCAAGGACGGCAAGGCGCTGCTGCTGACCGTGCCCGTCCCGTACAGCGACGAGTTCTCCGACACCGTGAACAAGGCGCGCGATGTCGCCGGTAAGGATGTGCCGGCCGATCTGGGGGTCAAGGTCGCCGGGCCCGCCGGCGCGCTCCAGGACACCATCAACGTCTTCGACGAGCTGGACGGGACGCTGCTGCTCGGCAGCGCGATCGTCGTCGCCCTGCTGCTCCTGCTGATCTACCGCAGCCCGGTGCTGTGGCTGGTGCCGCTGATCTCGGTGGGCTTCGCCGCCGTGCTGTCCCAGGTGGTCACGTACGCGGGCGGGAAGTTCGCCGGTCTGCCGGTGGACGGCCAGAGTTCGGGCCTGCTGACCGTGCTCGTCTTCGGAGTGGGCACGGACTACGCGCTGCTGCTCATCGCCCGCTACCGCGAGGAGCTGACGCGCGACGAGGACCGGCACAGCGCCATGCAGATCGCGCTGCGCCGTTCGGGCCCCGCGATCCTCGCGTCGGCGGGGACGATCGTCATCGGGCTGCTCTGTCTGCTGCTGGCCGACCTGAACTCCTCGCGCAGTCTCGGCTGGGTGGGCGCGGCCGGTGTGCTGTGCGGCTTCCTCGCCATGGTCACCGTGCTGCCCGCCCTGCTGGTCATCCTGGGGCGCTGGGTGTTCTGGCCGTTCGTGCCGCGCTTCGGGCAGGCGCAGCGGGCCGAGCACAGTGGCTGGGCTCGCGTCGGCGCTGCCGTGGGGCGTCGCCCCCGGCTGTCCTGGCTGGCGGCCACGGTCGTCATGGGGGCGCTGGCACTGGGGGCGGCGGGCATCAGCTTCGGGCTGACCCAGTCGGAGATGTACACCACGACTCCCGAATCGGTCGCCGGTCAGCGGCTGGTGGCCGCGCACTATCCGGGCGGCTCGTCGGCGCCCGCCGATGTCATCGCGAAGGCCTCGTCCCAGAAGCGGGTCGTGGAGGCCGTCGGCCGACTCGATGGCGTGGCCGAGGTCCAGCCGGCCGAGCTCTCGCGCGACCGCGGACTCGTCCATGTCCCCGTGGTGTTCGAGGACGATCCCGACTCCCCCGCCGCGGAGCGCGCCATCGACCGGCTGCGGGACACGGTGCACGGGATCGAGGGCGCGGACGCCCTCGTGGGCGGGGCGACCGCGAGCGAGCTGGACACCCAGCGGGCCGTCTCACGGGACAGCAAACTGGTCATCCCCGTGGTGCTGGCCGTGGTACTGCTGGTGCTGATCGCCTTGCTGCGGGCGCTCGTTGCACCTCTGGTGCTGCTGGCGACCGTGGTGCTCTCCTACTTCGGAGCGCTGGGGGCGAGCAGCCTGCTCTTCGAGCATGCATTCGACTGGACCGGGGTAGATCACTCCCTGCCGCTGCTGGGTTTCGTCTTCCTGGTGGCACTGGGCATCGACTACAACATCTTCCTGATGACCCGGGTCCGCGAGGAGGTAGGTCTGCTGGGCCATGTGCGTGGAGTGCAGTCCGGTCTTGCCAGTACCGGCGCGGTGATCACCAGCGCGGGTCTGGTGCTGGCCGCCACGTTCTCGATCCTGGTCTCGCTCCCCCTGGTGACCATGGCCGAACTCGGCGTACTGGTGGGCCTCGGCGTCCTCCTGGACACTTTCCTGGTGCGCACCGTCCTGGTACCGGCCCTCTCCCTGGACATCGGCAAGGCCATGTGGTGGCCCGGCTCGCTGCACCGCCGTCTGAGCGGCGGCGACCCGCCAGCACCCGCGGACTCTGCCGACTCCCCCGCCGATACGGCACGCCCCCAGGGGGAACACATCCCCCGCTGACCACTCACCGCAACGGCCGGCCCGCCCTACCTCGGACGGGCCGGCTCCAGGCCCCTGGATCCGGCCCCTGCCGGAGCCAGGGGCCATACGACCGCACAGGAACCACACAGGAAGTGAGACTGAGCATGGGCAACGAAGCAGCAGCAGGGACGCGGAGGGCCGTGCTGATCGGCTGCGGCATCGCAGGCCCCGTACTGGCGATGTACCTGCAGAGGATCGGCGTCACCGCCGTGATCTACGAAGGGATCGATGCGCCCCGGGACGAGGTCGGGGCGTTCTTGAACCTGGCCCCCAACGGACTTGCCGTGCTGGACACGCTCGGCATCCGCGCGGAGGTCGAGAAGTACGGCACGCAGACCACCAGCACCGCGTTCCTCAACCACAAGGGCAAGCAGCTGGGTCTGAACCCGGCCGAGACTCTGCTGATCAGGCGCGGACTGCTCACCAAGGGGCTGCGCGAGGCGGCCGTCGCCCGGGGCATCCAGGTCGAGTTCGGCAAGTTCTTCGAGAGTGTCGAGCACACCGGCGACGGGATCGTGGCCCGCTTCAAGGACGGTTCCACCGCCGAGGGCGACTTCCTGGTGGGCTGCGACGGCATCCACTCCAAGACCCGGTACACGGTGCTGCCCGACGCGCCCCACCCCCAGTACACCGGGGTGATCGGCACCGCCGGCTACACCCGCTGCGACCAGGCGGCGGGCCCGGACGGTGTGATGCGGATGTCGTTCTGCCTGGAGGGCTTCTTCGGCTACCAGACCTTCCCGTCCGGCGAGATCTACTGGTTCGAGAACTACCACCAGGCCAAGGAGCCGGAGCGCGGCGAGCTGGACCGGACTCCGCACGAGGTGTGGAAGCCGAAGCTCCTCGCCAAGCACCGCCAGGACCACCACCCCATCTCGGCGATCATCGAATCCACCCAGAGCGGCATCCTCGGCTACCCGATCTACGACATGCTCTCCATCCCGACCTGGCACAAGGATCTGGTCTGCCTGGTCGGGGACGCGGCGCACGCCACCTCTCCGCATGTGGGCCAGGGCGCGTCGATGGCGATGGAGGACTCGATCGTCCTGACCAAGTGCCTGCGCGATCTGCCCGATCCGCAGCAGGCGTTCGCGGCTTTCCAGGCGCTCCGCAAGGAGCGGGTGGAGAAGATCATCAAGGAGGGGCGCAAGACCGGCAACCAGAAGGCGGCTTCCAACAACTTCCAGCGGACCGTACGCGACCTGGTGCTGCCGTTCTTCCTCAAGCTCGGTGTCAAGGCCACCCACCCCGTCTACTCGTACCGCGTCGACTGGGACGCGCCCGTCACCCCGGCGTCCGTCGCGGCTGCCACAGGCTGAGGCACGCGCCCTCGGGCGCGTGCCTCAGTGCACCACTTGCGGCAACGGCCGGTCGGCTACTGCCTGTGCGTGGAGATCTGGACGAAGTTGCCCTCGGGGTCGGCCACGTAGGCGGACCGCTCCCCCCAGGGCTGCTCCTTGGGCGGCATGAGGACCTTCGCCCTGGCCTTCTTCGCGCGGGCGAAGAGAGCATCGACGTCCGGGGTCAGTACCACGACCTCGGACTGGTGCACCTTCGACCGGCCGATGCCCGCAATTCCCGTGGCCTGACGCACGGTGTCGTACGTGGCGAAGGTGATGTAGTAGTCGGGGCCGAGCAGGACCGTGCCGAACGCCGCGGGACCTGTCTCCGGGAAGCGGTACAGCACGGTGAATCCGAGAGCGTCCCGGTAGAAGTTGAGCAGCGTGTCGACGTTGGTCGTGTAGAGCGTCGTCTGGCCGTACCGGACCTCCTCCGCCGCCGTGAGCGTCGGCTGGGGCCTGGGCCTGGTGGTCTCGGCCCCGGCGGTGGTGCCGGCCGCGACCA
Organism: Streptomyces sp. NBC_01142; assembly: GCF_026341125.1. Taxonomy (NCBI): domain Bacteria; kingdom Bacillati; phylum Actinomycetota; class Actinomycetes; order Kitasatosporales; family Streptomycetaceae; genus Streptomyces; species Streptomyces sp. NBC_01142. Next base: position 2,566,173 of record NZ_JAPEOR010000001.1, on the reverse strand, counting down.
GGCTCACGGCGAGCAGCGCGCTCACCGTCGTGCCGGCCGCCCACATCCGGGCGGTACGTGCAGCCATCTGGCTCTCCCTTGCTCGATGGAATCCGGCCATTACTGAGCCAGATCTCGGCAGGGTCTCGCTCGAGCGACGCTCGACTCCGGTCCGTCACACTCGCCCCGGCTCCCGATGTGCGCACAGGTGGCGAGGCACCGTATGACGACCACCGACCGGAACAGGACAACGGAGCACACTGCAGGGCCCGGCCGCTGCCGCGATGATCCCGCAGATCATGGCGCCCGTGTACGCCCTCTTCCCGGCCGGCGAGCGGGGCAGGGCGAGCGGATCGGGAGGGGCTGTGTGTTCGGTCCCGCCTTCGCCGTCGCCGGGGCCTCGGTCGAGGCGCGCGACGCCGGGGCGGCCTCCGGCACCCTCAGCGCCGCGCTCCAGACCGGCAACGCGGCCGGGGTGCCCCTGCTCGGCGTGCTGTTCTTCGCGCCGCTCAGGGACGCGGCCGGGCAGGCTCGCGCGGACATGTTCGTCGAGGCGTTCCGCAGCTTCAGCTGGTTCACGATCGGCGGGCTCGTGGTGGTGGCGCTGGTGGCGCAGGCGATGCCGCGCCGCGTGGCCGGGTACGCCGAGGCCGGCTGAGCCGGACCGGAGCGGGCATCGAGTTCTTCTCCAGCACTCCTCCGGCGGCCCGGTGCACGGTGCAGCGGACGGTCAGAACCCGTTCGCGAGCTCCGGAGGATTGGAGAAAATACATGCGTGGTTCCACCCAGATCCTCGTCATCGGGGGAGGGCCCGCGGGCTCCACCGCCGCCGGCCTGCTGGCCAAGGAAGGTTTCCAGGTCACGCTGTTGGAGCGCGACCAGTTCCCGCGATACCACATCGGTGAATCGATCCTCCCCTCGTGCCGGCCCATCCTTGAACTGCTCGGCGTCTGGGACAAGGTGGAGTCGCACGGCTTCCAGCCCAAGGGCGGCGCCTACTTCTTCTGGGGTCCGGAGGAGTGGGAGGTCAGGTTCAACAGCCTCGGCGACGACGGCGCCAACGCCTGGCAGGTCGTGCGCTCCGAGTTCGACGAGCTGCTGCTGCGGCACGCGGCCGAACTCGGTGTCGAGGTCGTCGAGAACATCACCGTCAAGGAACTCGAGTTCGACGGCGAACGCCCGGTGGCGGCCCTGTGGGCGGGCACCAAGGACGCTGCGCACAGCGGCCGCATCGCCTTCGACTATGTCATCGACGCCTCGGGCCGCGGCGGGGTCTTCGCCGCCCGGCACCTCAAGAACCGCGAGTACCACGAGATCTTCCGCAATGTCGCGGCCTGGTCGTACTGGAAGAACGTCAAGCCGCTGGACCGTGGGCCCGACGGCGCGATCGCCGTCCTGTCCTCGGCCGACGGCTGGTTCTGGAACATTCCGCTGCACAACGGCACGACCAGCATCGGCCTGGTCACCGGCCGGGACATCTTCAACGAGAAGAAGAACTCCCTCGGCGGCATCCAGCAGGTCTACGACAAGGCCATCGCCGAATGCCCGCACCTGCTCCCCCTCCTGGAGGGCGCCGAGCAGGTCTCCGGCATGAAGGTCGAGCAGGACTACTCGTACACCTCGGAGAGCTTCGGCGGCCCCGGCTATCTCCTCAGTGGCGACGCCGCCTGCTTCCTGGACCCGCTGCTCTCCACCGGTGTGCACCTGGCCACCTACAGCGCCATGCTCGCGGCGGCCAGTGTCTCCAGCGTGCTGCGCGGCGAGGTGGAGGAGAAGGAGGCCTGGGAGTTCTACAACACGGTCTACCGGCACGCGTACGAGCGGCTGCTGGTGCTCGTCTCCGTCTTCTACGAGAGCTACCGCGGCAAGGAGCACCACTTCTACAACGCCCAGAAGCTGACCAGCGCCCAACGTGAGGGCCTCAGCATCCAGGACGCCTTCGACCGCATCGTGACCGGCATCGCGGACCTCGAGGACGCGCAGGACGTGTACTCGCGGGTGCACGCCCACCTCAACGGTGCGGAGAGCGGCGACCCCAACCCGCTGGCCAACCTGAACAAGGTGCACGAGCAGAAGCAGGCGCCGATGAACCCGCAGAACGCGGTCGGCGGACTGTATCTCTCCTTCCGGCCCCGCCTGCACCTTGCGCGTACGGAGGGAGAGCGCACCACATGACCACCGCACGCGCTGATCAGGATCCTGGTGTCGGCGGAGCCGGCACCCGGTCCGTCAGAAGCTGGCCGCCGTGGTACCGCACGCTCTTCATGAGCGATGTGTGGGAGCGCTTCGGCTTCTTCGGCATGCAGGCCATCCTCGTCCTGTACGCGGTCGCCCCGCGCTCGGAGGGCGGCCTGGGGCTGGCGAAGGCCGATTCCGCGGCGCTGTTCGGCGCGTGGATCGGGCTCGCCTTCATGCTCTGCCTCCCTGGGGGCTGGGTGGCCGACCGGCTGCTCGGCCCCCGGCGGACCCTGGTCATCGGGGCGTGCGTCACCACGGTGGGCCACTTCGCACTGGCCTCGCCGTGGCTGTGGACGACGCCCCTCGGGCTGATCCTCCTGGCGCTCGGCCTCGGCCTGTACAAGCCGAACCACCAGGCCATGCTCAACCTGATGTTCGGCAAGGACAGCGGCCGGCGCGAGGCCGGCATCTCGCTGATGTACGTCGGCATCCAGGTGAGCGCCCTGCTCTCGCCGCTGATCGCCGGATTCCTCGGCGAGCGTGTCGACTGGCACCTCGGCTTCGCCGTCTCCGGTACGGCCATGCTGCTCGGCACGATCCAACTCTGGATCAGCCAGCACCAGTTCAAGGAGGTCGGGAACGCTCCCGGGCGGCCGCTGAACCCCGAGGAGTCCCGGCGCGCGTTCCGGCTGATCGGTACGACCGCCGCCGTGGTGGTCCTGCTGGTCACGGGCGGCGTGGCGTCCGGCGGTCTGGGACCGGGCGGCGCCATTGGTCTGGTCGGCACGGCCAGCATCATCGCCCCGGTGGCCGCCTACCTGGTGCTCTACCGCAGCCGTGAGCTGAGCCCGGGTGACCGTCGGCGGCTGCGCGCCTTTCTGTGGATCTTCCTCGGCTCGACGCTCTTCTGGTCGATGATCGCGCAGGACGGCTCCTCACTCACCCTGTTCGCCAAGGAGTCGACGGACCGTCATGTCCTCGGCTTCGACGTGCCGGTGAGCTGGCTGCAGTCCGCGACCCCGCTGTTCATCCTGATCCTGGCCCCGGTGTTCGCCTGGGCGCTGCTGAAGTACGGCGGCAGGCGCGGCGGGGTGCCGGTGAAGTTCTCCGTCGGACTGATGCTCACCGGTGTCAGCTTCCTGATCATGGCGTTGGCCGCGGCCCTCGCCTCGGGCGACGAGAAGGTCTCGCCGGTGTGGCTGCTCGTGGTGTATCTCATGCACGCCTGCGGTGAGCTGATCGTCGCCGCAGTGGGTATCGCGGCGGTCGCCGATGTACTGCCCCGGAAGTTCATCGCCCACATGCTCGGACTGCTGTGGCTCTTCGCCGCGCTCGGCGGCGGCGCCGGCAGCGGCATGGTCCGGCTCATCGACGTCATCCCCGAGTCCGTCTACTACCTGATGCTCGCGGTGTTCGCGCTGGCGATGGGCGGCGCCATGGCGCTGAACCGGCACGCCATCGTGCGGGGCCTGTCCGGCGACGACGAGCGCATACCGGGCGACGACACGGACGACACGACCGTCAAGGAGGACAGCCCGGCATGACCACCACCCATACGGCGACAAACCCCAAGGACCCCTTCGGTATCAGCCAGTTGGGGCTCGGGTTCGCTTCCTCGAAGCTGCTGCTGACCGCCCTGGAACTCGGGGTGTTCAGCACGCTCGCCGAGACCGCGGACAGCGAGGCGGAGGTGGAGGAGCTGAGGGCGGCCCTCGGGCTGCACCCGCGGGCCGCCACCGACTTCTTCGATGCCCTGGTCGCGCTCGGCCTGCTCGAGCGCTCGGCCGGCCGCTACCGCAACAGCGAGGCTGCGCAGCGGTATCTCGTACGCGGGGAGCAGTACGCGGGCGGCTTCCTCGAAGGTGCCAACTTCGTCCTGTACCCGGCCTGGGGACGCCTGACGCAGGCGCTGCGCACCGGTGCTCCGCAGGCCGAGGGCGACTTCGAGGCGATGCTCAGCGATCCGGCGGCGCAGCGGGTCTTCCTGGCGATGCAGGACTCGCTGAGTGCTCCCCTGGTTCCCTATCTCCTCGGGGCCGTGGAGTGGAGCGGCTGGAGCACCCTGACCGATGTCGGCGGCGCGCGGGGCAATCTCGCCGGGCTGCTGCTGCGCGCCCAGCCGCATCTGCGCGGCCGGGTCTTCGACCGGCCGCAGAACGCGGCGCCGTGCGCCGAGCACGCGCGGACCCTCGGCGTCGCGGACCGACTGGCCTTCACCGGCGGGGACTTCTTCGCCGACGAGCTGCCCGAGGCCGATGTCGTGGTGATCGGCCATGTGCTGGCGGACTTCTCGCTTCAGGAGCGCAAGCGGTTGATCGACAAGGCGTTCACGGCAGTACGGCCGGGCGGCGCGCTGCTCGTCTACGACCCCATGCCCGGCGACAAGCCCGATCTGGCGAGCCTGGTCGCGAGTCTGCACATGCTGGTGATGACGCCGGCCGGTGCGGGCTACCACCCCGGCGACTGCGGCCAGTGGATGCTGCAGGCGGGCTTCACCGGCATCACCGAGCACGAACTGCCGCTCGGCAACACCCTGGTGACCGGCCGCAAGCAGCGCTGACCTGAGCTCTCGGACCTGTACGGACTTCGGCCGTGTCCATCGCCGGACGGGCTTGAGTTGACGGACCGGCAACCTCAAGCCCCGCGGGGATCCCCCTGGACGAGGTCCGGGGGGAGATGGCGGCGCGGGGGCTCGGGGGCGGAGCCCCCGAACAAACCGACGATCAAGGAGACCCCGTGGAGATCGGAGTGGGCCTGCCCACCACAGTGCCGGACATCGACGGGCGCCGGCTCGTCGACTGGGCGCGGATGGCGGAGAACCACGGGTTCTCCAGCCTCGGCACGCTCGACCGTCTGGTGTACGACAGTTATGAGCCGCTGACCTCGCTCGCCGCGGCGGCCGCGGTGACCGAGCGGATCAGGCTGACGACGTCCATCCTGCTCGCCGCCTACCGTCCCGGGACCCCGCTGCTGGCCAAGCAGCTCGCCACGATCCACGAGATCTCGGGCGGCCGGCTGACGGTCGGGGTGGCGGCCGGGGGCCGCGACGACGACTTCCGGGCCACCGGCGCGCCCTACGGTGACCGCGGGAAGCGTCTGGATGCCATCCTCACCGAGCTGCGGGAGGTCTGGGGCGGCAAGGGCCCGGTTCCCGGCATCGGACCGTTCCCCCACGGCGAGGGCCCGGAGATCATCGTGGGCGGCCACACGCCTGCGGCGATGGCCCGCGCGGCCCGGTTCGCGGACGGCTGGATCGCCGGCGGCAGCTCCGCGACCGCCTACGCGGAGCTGGCCCGCCAGGCACGTGAGGCATGGCAGGCCCGGGGCCGCAGCGGCGCACCCCGGCTGGTGGCGCTGGTGTACGCGTGCCTGGGCCCGGGCGCCGGGGAGACCGCCGAGTCGTATCTGCGGGCGTACTACTCCTTCATCGGTCCGAAGGCGGAGATGGCGGCGAAGGCGGTCATCACCGATGCGGCGCGGCTGCGGGAGACGGCGGCGGCGTACGAGGCGGCGGGCTGCGACGAGCTGCTGGTGTTCCCCTGCTCCGCACGGGCGGAGCAGCTGGAGCTGCTGGCGGCGGCGACGCTCGGCTGAGGGACCGGGCGCCGCACACAGGAGGGTCCGCCGGCGAGGCCGACGGACCCTCCTGCTTTCCTTTGCTTTCCTTCTGCGTGCTGTGTGCTGTGTGCTGCCGATGCGCTCAGCCCCCCGGCCGGCCGGCGGACGCGACGGGCGGCTTCTTTTCTTCCCCGCCCACCGTCTCGCCCTCGGCCTCCGGAACGGCCTCGGCGTAGTCCCCGATGGCCTCGGAGCTGCCCGCGCGCCGCTTGAACAGATGCAGCAGCGGTCCTGCCATCGCGGTGGTCACCAGGGCCATGACCACCATCAGGGCATACAACCCGGCGTCCAGGACGCCCAGTTGGAGTCCGATGGTGAGGATGACGATCTCGGTGAGTCCTCGGGTGTTCATGAGGGTCGCGAGGACACCGCTCTGCAGCGCGGGCACACCGTTGGCCCGTGCTCCGACGAAGGCGCCGATGAACTTGCCCGAGATGGCGACGAGCAGGATGAGCCCGAGCTCGCCGAGCCCCTTCAGGCCGGTCTGGGACAGATCGACCTTCAGACCCGCGACGACGAAGAACGCGGGGAGCAGCAGCAGCCGGCTGAGGTGTTCGAACCGGTCGACGACCTGGACGCGGACCAGCTCGGAGGTGGTGCGGGGCATCACGACACCGAACAGGAACGCGCCGAAGACGAAGTGCACCCCGAGCCATTCGGCCGCCCAGCAGGACAGCATCAGACCGCCCAGGACGACGATGAGCCGGTCGGCGGTGATGCGGCTGCTGCCTCTCTTCTCGTCGAACAGCAGCCGCAGCCCCGGCCTGACCACGAAGAACATCACGGCCAGATAGACCGGCGCGAGCAGCATCGCCCACTGTCCGCCGCCGCCCGAGACGGTCACCACGACGGCCAGCAGCGACCAGGCCACGATGTCGTCGAAGGCCGCGCTGGCCAGGGCGATCCCGCCGATTCTGGTCCGGCCGAGGCCGCTGTCCGCCAGGATCCGGGCGAGTACGGGAAAGGCGGTGACGGACATCGCCGCGCCGAGAAACAGTACGAACCCGGTGCGGTTCGCGGTGTGGTGACTGTTGCTCAGATGGAGAGCGAGCAGCACGCCGAGGGAGAACGGCAGGACGACCGAGCAGAGCGAGACGCTCGCCGCGACCTTCTCCTTGCCGCGCAGCAGGGCCAGGTCGAGTTCGTATCCGATGACGAACATGAAAAGGACGAGGCCGAGGTTGGCCAGTGCGGTGAGCAGTGGGCGGATGTCGGCAGGGAAGAGGAAGTCGGCGACGGCGCCGCCGAACAGCGAGGGCCCGACCAGGATCCCGGCGAGAATCTCGCCGACCACGGGTGGCTGCCCCAGATAGCGCGCACCGGCGCCGAGGACCCGGCTGAGTACGAGAATGGCCGCGAGTCCGATGAACAGTGCTTCGATCTGATGAGGTGTCATACGCACGCCCCCTGAGCCTGCGGAGAGCTGCCGGAGGAGCCCGGCAGCAGCTGCCACGAAGCTAAGGGGGCGCACTCAAGGCCCTGTTGAAGGATCAGAGGGCACCCCTCGGGGTTCCCTCGTGGACGCTCTCGGGGGCGTGGACGGTGGGCAGAGTGCCGTCGCTGTGTGCCGTACGGCAGTCGTCGACGAACTCGCGGGAGAACATGGCGGTGAGTGTCGCCACACCGCCGCGGACGATGCGGACCTCGCTGCGCCGCAGGACGCCGGTCAGCTTCAGCCGGCGGCCGCCGGAGGCGCTGTGCCGCTGCAGGTCCTTGACCGTGGAGCGGCCGACGCACTCCAGCTCGGACTCGTCGACGACGGTGCCGTCCGGCACCAGGATCTTGAGGATGGAGCGCTCGCCGGCGATGCGGACCTCGAGGTCCCCCTCGGGGATCTGCGCGGACCGCAGGTCCACCTGGACCGAGCTGCGGCGGGCGGTCACCTCGACGGCGCGGGAGGCGGTCCAGTGACCCAGGCGCTTCACATTCGTGTAGTACGCCTCGACCTGTGCGGCTTCCTCCGGCCGAGCGGTGCCGGCCTTGCCGGTCTTGACCGTGGAGACAGTGTGCTGGGTGTTCATCGCAGTGTTCCTTCCTGGAACCCGGGCAACGACCCGATCTTGACTTCTCTTGGAGCCCGACTATCTTGATAGCCAAGCTATCGATGCATTTATCTTGAAGGTCGAGTTACTTGGATGTCAAGTGATACCAGAAAGAATCTTCAGCAGGAGCTCGGCACCGAGATCCGCGCGCTCCAGACGGCGGTCGACTCCTTCGACGCCGCGGCCGCCGAGCGGCTGGGGATCAATCGCACCGATCTGCACTGCCTGGACGTCCTCATGCAGCGCGAAAGCGCCGCACCCAGCGAACTGGGTGCGGCGCTCGGACTCACCACAGGCAGTGTCACTGCCCTGCTGGACCGTCTGGACCGGCTCGGCTACGTGACCCGCTCCCCCGACCCCAAGGACCGGCGCAAGTCGGTGGTGAGGCCTACGCCGGAAGCCGTACGGGCCGTCGAGGAGCTCTTCGGCCCGCTCGCGCAGGACGGCTTCCGGCATGTCGCGCGCTACAGCGCCGAGCAGCTCGAGCTGCTGCTGGACTTCCTGCGCAGCAGCCGCGAGCTCCAGGAGCGGCACCTCGACCGGATCCGGTCGTGATCCCCACGGGACCTCTCAGTCCTTGTGGGCGACGACCAGGGTCACGTCGTGCCCGAGTGAGGTGTGGGTGACCTCGGCATAGCCGGCCTCCCGCATCCACTCTGCGCACTGCTCGAACCGGTAGCCCTTGCCGTGCGGCGTCATGAGCTGGAGGTTCAGACTCCGGATGAGATTGCGCAGATAGCTCTCGTCGTCATCGACGATCACCGGATCCCAGACCAGGAACGCCCCACCGGGACGCACGGCGGCAAAGGTGTTCTTCACCAGCTGCCTGCGCTGTTCGTCGTTCCAGTCGACCAGCGCATGCCCGATCATGAGCACATCAGCCTGCGGCAGCGGTCCGGCGAAGAAGTCACCACCGTGGTAGCGGACCTTGCCCGCCATGCCGATGGCCGACATGTGGGTCGCGAAATCCCCCTGGAGCTGCGGCAGGTCGAAGACACACGCGTCCAGATGCGGATGCGCCCTGACCAGACCGGCCAGCACATTGCCCCGGCAGCCGCCGAGTTCGAGGACCGATGAGTACTTCGCCCAGCCGAACGACTCGGTGAGCGCGGGGATGAGCGGACGGCTGGCGTCCTCCGCCATGCCGACGAGCCCGCCCTTCTTCTCGTCGCTCTCGTAGAGCTCACCGAACATGTCCTCGCCGGTGTACGTGGCAGCCTGCGGGGCGCCCGTACGCAGCGCCTCGCCCAGCTTGCCCCACGCCGGGTACATCACCTGGCCCGCGATCCCCAGGAAGCCACCCAGATACCCCTCGTCACCGGGGACCAGGAACTGCTGCGCCGCCCGGGAGTTGCTGAACTCGCCGCTCCCGGAGCGCTCCAGAAAGCCGAGTTCGACCAGCGCGGCCAGGAAGTGGTCGGTGCCCCGGGTGTGCAGACCCAGCCTCTCCCTGATCGCGTCCTCGGTGGCCGGCTTCTTCGCCAGCTCCGTGAACAGCCCGATCTCGATACCCGTCAGCACCAGACGCGCGGGCTGGAAGGCCATCGCCTGCGCCAGTACGGCACCGGGATGCACGGCAGCACCTGCTTCGTATCCCGTCATCCGAGCCTCTCCTCTCACGGCGCCGGTACGGCGGCCTCGACGCCCGAGGCCCGGGCGAGTACATCCGCGAGCACACCGTGCGGATCGTCGGCTCCCCCGGCACTCCGCCAGGAGACGAACGCGTCCGGCCGCACCAGTACCGCGCCGCCACGGCCCACTCCGTAGACCTCCGCCCAGTCGCGGTCGGTGGTCTTCAGCTCCTGGCCCTGTCCGATGGTGTGCGTACGCAGCGGAATGCCGAGCTTCTCCGCGATCGGTACCGCGGCCTCGGCCCAGGCACCGCCGTCGGGGCCGGTCAGCAGCACGAAGGAGTCCCAGAACAGGTCGATCGTGGAGATGGTTTCGTCACCCCGCTTCAGCCAGACGTGCGGGGCCCGGGTGCCCGGTTCGCCGGTGAGTTCCAGGTCCGGGGTGAGCACCTTCGTACCCTCGGCGCCGACGATGGAGGTGGAGCGGTACCGGTAGCCGAGCGTGATGATCACGTCGTCCACGAAGTCGGCCCGGTCCTGCTCGGTGGAGTAGCCGTGCCGGATGCGGTTGCGCACCAGCGCCTGCTCCGACATGGCGGTGCCGAGCGGGCGGCGCTCGGCGTCATAGGTGTCCAGCAGCGCCTCGGTCCCCCAGCCGTGCTGTACGGCCGCGAGCTTCCACGACAGGTTGTGCGCGTCGTGGATACCGGTGTTGGCGCCGAACCCGCCGGCCGGCGGGTGCACATGGGCGGCGTCCCCGGCGAGGAACACCCGTCCCGCCCGGAAGGTCTCCGAGACGAGCTGGGCGCCCTGCCACGGCACCTTGTCCATGATCTCGACGTCGATGTCCTTGCCGGAGGCCCGGCGGACGATGTCGATGCAGCGCTGGTCGGTGTAGTCCTCGGGCTTCTCGCCCTTCTCCGGGAAGTAGATGGGCGCGGCGAGCCACGGGTCGCAGCCGTGCAGCCGGGACAGCCCCATCAGGGTGCCGCCCGCGGAGGCGTAGCACAGGATGAACTTGGTGTCCTTGAGCAGCGTCTCCAGTTCGGGTGCCCGGAAGTAGATGCTCAGGGCGTTGAACACCGTGCCGCGGCCGACCCGCTTGACTCCGAGCGCCTCACGGATGCGGCTGCCCGCTCCGTCGGCGCCCACGAGGTAGTCGGCGCGGATGGTGAGCCGCTTTCCGGTCCCGCCCTCTTCGGCGATCGCGGTGACGCCGTCGGCGTCCTGCTCGAACGAGATGAGCTTGGTGTTGAAGCGGACATCGGCGCCGTACTCCTTGGCCTTGGCCACCAGTACCTTCTCGTACCGGTCCTGGCCGCAGCCCATCACACGCTCGGGACTCACCGTCTCGCCGTCCAGGGACGGCGACTCCAGCAGCTCCGCGTTGTCGATGTCGGAGAAGGTCTCGACCTTGATGATCCCGCCCTCGAAGTAGGCGTGGGAGTCACCCATCTCGAGCGCGCGGATGTCCTTTCCGAGTCCCGCCGCGCGGAACAGCTCCATGGTGCGGGCCTGCAGGCCCGGGGCACGGGGGAGCATGGAGGTGCTGTCCCTCTTCTCCAGGAGCATCGTGCGTATTCCACGTCGGCCGCTGAACAGTGCAGTGGAAAGGCCGACGGGACCACCACCGACGATCAGCACCGGGATCTTCACGTCATACATGCATATCCCCTCTGGGCAAGCTGGGCTTCCGCCGGGATCCCTCCACGGCACCCCTGATGAGTAGCCACTTCGACTTGAGAGGCAGTGGAGATGCGGCGGTGGCCGGGGTACCCCAGTCCCTCTTGAGGTGACCTCAACCCGGGGCGTGGATTCTCCGCCCCAGCGGCCTGGCACCAGGCCATGCGCCGTGTTGGAAGGAGTCCTGCGCATGACGCACACCAGCCCGGATGTCAGCACGCCGGCCGGAATCATCCGGCTGAGCAACGCGTTCTGCGACGCCAAGGCACTGCTGACCGCAGTCGAACTGGGACTGTTCACCACGCTGCACGAGAAGGGGGCCTCCAGCGAGGAGGAGATCCGCAAGGAGCTGGGACTGCACGGGCGGGGCCTGAGTGACTGGCTCAACCTGCTGGCGGCGCTGGGTCTGCTGGTCCGCAGGGACGGCGGATACGCCAACGCCGCGGGCTCGGACGCCTATCTGGTGCGCGGCGCACGCGAGTACGTCGGCGGGTTCCTCGAGCGCTCCAACCGTAATCTGTACCCCGCCTGGGGCCGGCTCAGCGAGGCCCTGCGCACCGGGGAGCAGCAGTCCGGCAGTCACTTCGACGAGGTCATCAAGAACCAGCACATCCTGCGGCAGTTCGTCGGAATGATGGACGCCCTCACCCATGTCGTCGGCCCCGAACTGGCCGGCAAGTTCGACTGGACGGGCTACAAGTCGGTGCTGGACGTGGGCGGCTGCCGCGGCAACCTCTGCTCGATCGTGGTGAAGCACGCGCCGCACCTCGAGGGCCATGTCTTCGACCTGCCGCAGATGGAGCCGCTGTTCGACGAGAAGGTCGCGGACTACGGTCTGACGGGGAAGGTCCACTTCCACGGCGGCAGCTTCTTCACCGACCCGCTGCCCGTCACCGCCGATGTGGTCATGCTCGGCCATGTGCTGCACGACTGGGACCGGCAGCAGCGCGGTGACCTGGTGGCCAAGGCGTTCGAGGCGGTGAACCCCGGTGGTGCGCTGATCGCCTACGACCGGATGCTCGACGACGAGCCCAACCACGTCGAGAACCTGGTGATCAGCCTGGACATGCTGCTCGTCACCGACGGCGGCTCCGAGTACCCGACCTCCGAACTCCTCGAGCACGCCAAGAACGCAGGCTTCGCATCGACCGAGGTCTCCCCGCTCAGCGACTACGACACGGTCGTCATCTGCCGCAAGGCCGCTTGAGCGCGGCCTGTCCGGCAGTCAGGACCCGAGGAAAGGAATCCGTCCATGAGCAAGACCCCGCAGGAGGTCCCGGTCCTGGTCGTCGGAGGTGCGGTGACCGGGTTGTCGACCGCGGTCTTCCTCGGCTGGCACGGGATACGTTCGCTGGTGGTCGAGCGGCACCCGGACACTCTCAGCCACCCTCGCTCGCGCGGCGTCAATCCGCGTACGGTCGAGCTGTACCGGCAGGTCGGACTCGAGGACCGGATCTGGTCCGAGGCAAGCCTCGCCACGGACTTCAGCAAACTGCAGATGATCCGTGCCGAGACCCTGGCGGGTCCCGAGATGTTCAGCGGACCGACCGACCAGCCCGACCCGAGCGGTTCGGTCAGCCCGTGCGAGTGGGCGCCGATCGATCAGGACCGGCTGGAGCACCTGCTGCGTGAGCGGGCCGGGGAGCTCGGCGCCGAGCTGGCGTTCTCCACCGAGCTGGTCTCCTTCGAGCAGGACGACGACGGCGTCACCGCCGTGCTGAAGGACACCGGCACCGGGGCCGAGCGCACGGTACGCGCCAAGTACCTGGTGGCGGCCGACGGCAGTCGCAGTCCGATCCGCACCACACTGGGTATCGAGTCCGACGGGCCCGGCGAGTTCGCCACCACCGTGTCGGTGCTCTTCGAGGCAGATCTGAGCAAGGCTGCCAGGGGCCGTCCGGTCGGGGTCTGCTACCTGGACAAGCCGGCACCCTCGACGATCCTGTTCGCGCACGACGGCAGGAAGCGGTGGATCTTCGCCACGGGGATGCCGCCGGGGGACACCCTCGACGACATCACCGAGGAGAAGGCCGTCGAACTGGTGCGGGCCGCGATCGGGGAGCCCGATCTGGACGTCGGCATCATCGCGCAGCTGCCGGCCGGCGGGGCGAAGTGGCTCAGCTTCGTCATCGGCGCGCAGGTGGCCCGCGACTACCGCAAGGGCCGGGTCTTCCTGGTCGGTGACGCGGCCCATCTGGTGCCGCCCACCGGTGGGTTCGGCGCCAGCCTCGGCATCCAGGACGCCGGCAACCTGGCCTGGAAGCTGGCCGCCGTGCTCGACGGCGAGGCCGGTCCCGAACTGCTCGACACGTACCAGGCGGAGCGGCACCCGGTCGCCTGGATGACGCTCCAGCAGGCCCTGGGCATGATGCAGGAGCGTACGGGCGACGAAGGGGAGGCCCAGGACGAGGCGGACGCCTACGGCACCACGGTGTTCGGCTACCGCTACAGCGCCGGACCGCCCGTGCCGCCGCAGCAGCTCAGCGGGGAGCCGGGCACGCGGGCCCCACATCTGGAGCTGGAGCGCAACGGCAGGAGCATCTCCGCACTCGATCTCTACGGCCGGACTCCGGTGGTCATCACTGCCGAGGGCGGCCAGGCCTGGGTGGATGCGGCGGGCTCCGTCGCCGACGACCTCGGCGTGTCACTCGCCGCGCACCGTATCGGCGGTCCGGGCGCGGAGCTCACCGCACCCGGGAACGGGGTGGCCAAGACATACGGCATCGAGAGCGGCGGAGCAGTTCTGGTCCGGCCCGACGGATTCGTCGCCTGGCGCTCGGCGGGCTCCACCACCGATCCCAAGGGCGAACTGACCTCTGCAGTACGTCAGTTGCTTTCCCGTACTGCCTGAAACTGCTCCACGGGCCCGGCACCCCTGCCCCGGGGTGCCGGGCCCTCGTCTGGCGCCGTCCCATGCGCCTGCCGGGTCTCGAGTCCCCTTCCAGCAGCCGCTGCCACTCTCGGCCCGCACACCGACCCGACTCCCGGAAGGCATCTGTCATGGCCACTGTTTCCCGCACCGTGCTGGTGACCGGCGGCAATCGTGGACTGGGGCTCGCGGTCGCGGCCCTGATGCACGCTCGGGGCCATCGCGTCCTCGTCGCGGCGCGTGAGGAGGAGGCGGCCGGCAAGACCGCAGCCGCACTGGGCGAGGGCGCCGTCGGTGTCGCCCTGGACATCACCGACCCGGACTCGGTGGCACGCGCCGCCGCGGGCACGGGCCCGGTCGACATCCTGGTCAACAACGCGGGCGTACAGCTGGACTGGGGCAACACCCCCTCCGCGATCCCTCTCGACCTGGTGGAGCAGACCCTCGCGGTGAATCTGCTGGGGTCCTGGCGGGTCGCGCAGGCGTATGTGCCGGCGATGGTCCGGCGCGGCTGGGGCCGGATCGTGAACGTCTCCAGCGGCACCGGCACGTTCACCATCGGCATCGCCCCTCAGTGCCCTGCGTACTCGGTCTCCAAGGCCTCGCTGAACGCCCTCACCGTGATGCTGGCCAAGGAGACGGAGGGCACGGGCGTCCTGGTCAACGCGGTCAACCCCGGGCTGGTGCGCACCCGGATGCGGCCGGAGGCCGAGCAGTCCCCCGAGGTTGCGGCCGAGGCCGTCGCCCATGCGGCGAGCCTCCCCGACGACGGGCCTTCCGGGGTTCTCTTCCGCCGCGACAGTGTCGTCGGCTGGTGAGGAGAGTCCTGACCGCACACCGCCACGCGAGGGAGTCGCCCGAGTGAGCCGAGCACACCCCGGCGGGCCCCGACAGCGTGCTGTCGGGGCCCGCCGGGGTTTTCGGTCTCAGGGGCGGGTGTCGAGGAACGAGGTGTCGTGCTTGCCGTTGCGGAAGGCCGGATCGGCGAGCACCTCCCGCAACAGCGGAATGGTGGTGTGCACCCCGGGCCCGGCGATCCGGAACTCCGCCAGCGACCGGTCCATCCGGTCCAGGGCCTGGTCCCGTTCCGGCGCCCAGGTGATCACCTTCGCGAGCAGGGAGTCGTACTGCGAGGGCACCCGCCAGCCCGCGTAGCCGTGGGTGTCCACCCGGACGAAGGGGCCGCCGGGCGGCACGAACTCCTCCAGCGTGCCGGGGCACGGCGCGAAGTTGCGCGCCGGGTCCTCGGCGTTGACCCGGCATTCGACGGCCGCGCCCCGCGGTACGAGATCCTCCTGGGCGAAGCCGAGGGCCCGGCCGGCGGCGACCAGGATCTGCTCGCGTACGAGATCGACGCCGAAGACGGCCTCGGTCACCGGATGCTCCACCTGGATACGGCAGTTCATCTCCATGAAGGAGAACCCCTCGTCGTGGACGAGGAATTCGAAGGTGCCCGCACCGGTGTAGCCGACGGCCCGGGCGCCGCGCACGGCGGCGCGGGCCATCGCGGCCGTGAGCTCCTTGTGCAGTCCGGGGCCCGGGCTCTCCTCGATGAGCTTCTGGTGCCGGCGCTGTACGGAACAGTCGCGCTCGCCGAGGTGCAGCACGCTGCCGTGGCCGTCCGCGAGGACCTGGACCTCGATATGGCGGGCGCTGTCGCAGAAGCGTTCCAGATAGACGCGGTTGTCGCCGAAGACCGCCTGGGCGGTGGCCCTGGTCTGACGGTAGGCCGGCAGCAGTTCGCTCTGCCGGCGTACGACGGTCATCCCGCGCCCGCCGCCGCCCGCGGCGGCCTTGATGATCAGCGGGAAGCCGATCCGGGCCGCAAGGTCCGTCGCCTCGGCGGCGCTGTCGACCGTGCCGGGGCTGCCGGGCAGTACGGGCAGTCCGGCGTCGGTCATCAGTTCCCTGGCCACGGACTTGTCGCCGAGGCGCGCGAGCACTTCGGGCCGCGGGCCGATGAACACCAGCCCGTTGTCGGCGCAGATCTCGGCGAAGTCGGGATCCTCGGACAGAAACCCGTAACCGGGGTGGATGGCGTCCGCCCCGGTGCGCAGTGCCGCCTCGATCACCGCGGGCGCGGACAGATAGCTCTTGCGGGGCATGCCGGGGCCGATCTGCACGGCCGCGTCGGCGGCGCGTACATGGGCGCTGTCCTTGTCGGCGGTGGAGTGCACGGCGACGGTGCGGATGCCCATCTCCTTGCAGGTCCTGATCACCCGCAGGGCGATCTCGCCCCGGTTGGCCACCAGGATCGTCTCGAAGACCACGGTCATTCCTCCCCGGCCCGGCCCGTGGGCTCCTCGGCATCGAGGAGCACGAGCGGCTGGCCGTACTCCACCGGGCTGCCGTCGCCGGCCAGGACTTCGACCACCCGTCCTGCCCTGGTGGCCTCGAGCGGGTTCATCAGTTTCATCGCTTCGATGATGCCGAGCTGCTGGCCCACCTCGACGCGGTCGCCGGGGCGGACGAAGGGCGGGGAGCCGGGTGAGGGGGCCACATAGAACGTGCCCACCAGGGGTGCGCACTCGTGGTACCCGTCGACCGACTCCTCCTCGGCGGCCGGTGCGGCGACGGGCTCGCGGGCGGTGGGTGCCTGTCCCTCCTCCCATTCCACCTCGATGCTGGCCGCGCCCAGGGTGACCCGTACGCGGCGCGGATGGCGGGAGCCGACTCGTACCACGTCCGCGATGCTGCGGCAGATGTCGGTGAGAGCGAGGGCACTGGTGTCGTAGTCCAGGCCGGCGAGCGGATCGCCGGTCCTGGTGGCGGTGAGACTCTCCTTGGTCACTTCGTTCATCGGTCTCTCTCCGTAGTACCTGCCGTTGCCGTTGTGCCTGGTCACGTCCGTGATCCCAGGTCGTGAGCCAGCCCGAAGGCACGGAAACGCCTTCGGCGCGTGGCGGGTGACACGGTGACGCCCCGCAGTTCGCGCAGCGCCACGACGGCCGCGCGGCGCACGGCGTCGCTCATCGCGGTGGTGTTGGTGTGCCCGCCGCCCTCGGGCTCCGGGATCACTCCGTCGACCACGCCCAGACGCAGCAAGGAGGCGGCGTCCAGGGCGAGTTCGTCGGCTGCCACGGCGGCCTCCGCCGCGTTCTTCCAGAGGATCGCCGCGCACCCCTCCGGGCTGATCACCGAGTAGGTGGCGTTGGCGCACATCAGCACCCGGTCGGCGACGCCGAGCGCGAGCGCTCCCCCGCTGCCGCCCTCTCCGGTCACCACGGCCACCACCGGCACGGGCAGTGAGCCCATCAGCCGAAGGTTCTCCGCGATGGCGTTGGACTGGCCCTTCTCCTCGGCGGTGAGGCCGGGGTACGCGCCGGGGGTGTCGATCAGCGTCACCACCGGGATGCCCAGCTTGGCGGCGAGCCGCATCAGCCGGGCGGTCTTGCGGTAGCCGGCCGGTGAGGGCATGCCGAAGTTGCGGCGGACGAGCTCGGCGGTGGTGTGGCCCTTCTGATGGCCGATCACCATGACGGGCAGTCCGTCGAGCCGGCCGAGGCCGCCGACAACCGCCGGGCATTCCTCGCCCGCCCGGTCACCGTGCAGTTCGACGAAGCCGTCCAGCCAGTAGCCGATGTGCTCCAGCGCCGTGGGCCGGCCGGCCTCGCGGGCCAGCTGGACGCAGTCCCAGGCCGGGAGCTGGTCGAGGAGCTGGCTGTCGCGGACGACAGGGTCCTGTTCGCCGGCGCCCCAGTCGGGGCCGGGCGTCTCGGCCACCATGAGCAGCCGGCTGAGCCGCGCGCGCAGTTCGGTACGCGGCCAGACATCGTCCACCAGGCCGTGCTCCAGCAGGAATTCGGCGGTCTGGAAGCCGTCGGGGAGCTGCTGCCCGATCGTCTGTTCGATGACCCGCGGTCCCGCGAAGCCCATCCGGGCGCCCGGTTCGGCGACCACCACGTCGGAGAGGGTCGCGAAGGAGGCTGCGACCCCGCCGTACGTCGGGTCGGTGACCAGGGTGACGGTGAGCAGTCCGGCCTCGTCGAGCTCGGCCAGCGCGTTGCTCGTCTTGGCCATCTGCATCAGGGAGAGCGCGCCCTCCTGCATGCGTGCGCCGCCGGAGGCGGTGACGATCAGCAGCGGTACGCGCTCGTGCAGCGCGGTCTCGGCGGCCGTGGTGATCGCCTCGCCCGCCGCGACACCCAGGCTGCCACCGAAGAAGCGGAAGTCCATGACGGCGGCGACGAGCGGCCGCCCCTCGATCCGGCCGCGGACCACGAGGACGGCATCCTGCTGCCCGGTGCGCGCCCTGGCCTGCTGCAGCCGTTCCGCGTACGGGTATTGGTCGACGAAGTCCAGTGGGTTGAGCTGGGTGTCCGGTACGGGTACCGGTTCCGTGCTGCCCGGGTCGAAGAGCTGCTCGATGCGGCGGGGTGCGTCGAGCCGGGCGTGCGCCCCGCAATCCGGGCAGACACGCAGCAGACGCGTGTAGCGCTTGCCGTAGACCAGGGAGCGGCAGCCGGAGCAGGAGACCCATGCCGCCTGCTCGCCGGCGGCGGCGTTGGCCTTGCCGGCGGGTTGAACGGTGGTGGTCATCTGCAGGGCCTCTCTTTCGGATCAGGCCGGATCAGGAGCGGGGTCTGGTGCGTGCGATCGCAAGGCGGAGGAAGAGTCCACGCGGAGCGCCGGCGACTGACGGCAACGCGGCGTGGGGCCCCCTAGGGGGTGCGTGCCGGGGCGTGCGAGACCGGCAGGATCCGGAAGAGAGACCCCGGCCCTCAGTAGGCCGCCTCCACCTCGTAGATGCCGAACGGCGCGGCGAGCCGGGTGTCGCGGTACGGGCGCAGGGGCGCGGTGTCCTCGCGGTGTTCGGCGCCCTCTTCCCAGTGCCGGAAGGCGGCCAGATCCGCCCAGCGGCTCACGACGACGAGCGCGGTGGGGTCCAGCGGGGAGCGCAGAAGCTCGTTGCCGAGCATCCCGGGCACCCCCGCCATCCGCTTGCTGACCAGGTGGTACGCGGCACGTACCGCGTGCAGCTGCTCGTCGTCGTGGGCCGCCTGGTGGACCAGCACCCGCACCTCATGCGGCATGCGAGGACGCCTTGCCCTCGATGTGGGCGACCACCTGCATGGTGTTGAACGAGCCCTTGCCGCGGTAGGGGTGGAGCCGTTCGCGGTGGGCGAGATGGGCATCGCTGGTCTCGAACTCGCGGAAGCCGGGCTCGTCGGTCCAGTCGCTGACGATGAAGTAGACGCTTTCCTCGTCGTTGTCCTTCGACAGCCACTGGCCCAGGCAGGCGGGGTGGCCGGTGACCGCCTCGGTGCTGCCGCGCCAGGCCTTCTCGAAGTCGGCCTCCAGGCCCGGGTTGATCTCCATCCGGAGAAGGACCCGGAACGCGCCCTCGTTACCCGTGGTGTTGCTCATCAGGAGATCCCTCCGTCGACTCCGATGGTGGACCCGGTGACGTACCGGGACAGATCGCTGGCGAGCCAGAGGATCGCGCCCGCGACCTCGTCGGGGGTGCCGAGCCGGCCCAGCGCGGTCTTGGCGCTGTACCGCTCGATCATCAGCTGCTGCTGGTCCGCGGGCAGCTTGCGCAGGTTCTCGGTCTCGATGACGCCGAGTGCGACGACGTTGAAGCGGATGCCCTTGCCGCCGAACTCCTTGGCCAGGGACCGGTTCAGACCGACGACGGCCGCCTTGGTGGTGGTGTAGTGGGAGCGCAGCGGGATGCCTGCCTCGACGGCCTTGGAGCCGATGGTGACCACCGAGGAGCCCCTGCGCAGCAGCGGCAGGGCGTTCTGGATCACCAGATGGGTTCCGGTGATGTTGGTGTCGATGATCCGGCGCCACTCGTCGAACGGCAGCTCCGCGTACGGGATGTGGCTGATGGCACCGGCATTGTTCACCACGAGATCGAGGCGGCCGTACTGCGCCTTGGCCTGCGCCAGCAGGGCGGCGACATCGGCGGGGTCGGAGACGTCCGCCTTGACGACGTGGTGGTTGCCGCCGGTCTCCTTGAGTTCCTTCTCCAGTGATGTCACGGCGTCGCTGGAGTTCTGATAGCAGGTCAGGACATCGACGCCGGCCTGGGCCAGCGCCATGACGATGCCCCGGCCGACGCCTCGGGTACCTCCGGTGACCAGGGCTTTCTTGCCCGTAAGGCCGAGATCCATGGAATTCCTCCACAAGGGTTCAGAGCAGCAGGGCGAGGGCTGAGCAGTTGGCGAGCAGTGCGAGCACGGTGAGAACGCTGCGCCGTTGGTTCCAGGCGCCCCAGTGCCGGCGAGGGTCCTTCTCCTCGAAGTCGTCCGGCAGGTTGTCCGGATCGAGGGTCTGCATCCACTTGTTGACGGGGACGTTCTTGGTGAGCGAGATGGTGACGGTGCCGAGTGCGAGCACGGCACCGGTGATGAACAGTGCCCGGACCGCCGCGTCCGGGGCGATCACGGCCAGGACGGCATCGCCGATCAGCGTCCCGAGCAGGCACAGCGGCATCGCCGGGTCGTAGCGCGTGGCGAAGAAGGCGTGCGCGTGCACATAGCGGTCGGCCGGCAGTGCGGCGAGCAGCGGCCAGCCGCCGAGCTGGGTGCCGAAGAGCACTCCGGCGGCCAGCCCGTTGAGCAGGACGACCAGGGGGACCAGAAAGGCGATCACCTGACTACTCCTGGCCCGCCGTCGTCCGGCGGGCGGACTCGGCTTCGACCTTCTGCTTGATCAGGTTCATCTGGATGCCGGTGTTGCGGTTGAGGTGTTCGGTCATTCCGGCGTCGCTCGCCGGGGCCTCGGGCTTCATATGGAAGTCCTGCACCCAGCGCATCCGTACGCCGCCGTCCTCCTGGGTGTACTCCCAGTACAGACGCATGAATTCGAAGGGCCCGGTCTCGACGCGGTGGGCGTGGACGGTTCTGGCCTGCGGGTCGGGGATGCGCTTGGAGACCCAGCTCCACACATTGCCGTCCTCGTCCGGGTGCATGGTCAGCCGGAAGGTGATCTCCCTTCCCGTCTCCTCGAGCACCTCGACCGAGGCGTACTCGCTGAAGAGCTGCGGCCAGGACTTCAGATCGTTGGTCATGTCCCAGACCAGGCCCATCGGCGCGTCGATCACAATGCTGTTGTCGGTGTGTCCCGCCATGGCGGCCTCCTGCCGGTAGTCGGTGTGGCGCAGTGGTCAGTCCGCGCGTCCCAGGACGAGCGCGGCATTGAAACCGCCGTGCCCGCGGGCGACGACGAGCGCGGTGCGCAGCTCCTGGTGGCGCGGTTCGCCGAGCACCAGGTCGATCTCGTGTCCGGGGGCGGGTGCGGTCGGTCCCACGGTGTGCGGGATCACCTGGTCGCGCAGCGAGAGCAGCGCGGTGGCGACGTCGAGGGGCGCGCCCCCGCCGTACAGCCGGCCGGTCAGTGTCTTGGGCGCGGTGACGGGAACGCCCCGCGGGCCGAAGATCTGGGCGAGCGCCTCCGACTCGGCCAGGTCGTCCGCCGGTACGCCGAGCGCGTCGGCGAACACCACGTCCACGGCGCCGGGTTCGAGACCGGCGTCGGCGAGTGCGGCGGCGACGGTGCGGCGCAGCGACGGCGGGCGCTCGGAGCCTGGAGGAGGGTCGAAGCCTGCCGCGTAGCCGAGTACTCGGCCGTAGATCTTCTGGGCGCCGCGGGCCTCGGCGGCCTCGGCACTCTCGACGATGATCATCGCGCCGCCCTCGCCGGGCAGACAGCCGGATGCCTCGGTGTCGAAGGGCAGATAGGCGCGGGCGGGATCCTGCACGGTGGAGAGCTTGCCCGTGGACAGCTGCGCGGTGAGTCCGTACGGGCACAGCGAGGCGTCCGTCCCGCCGGTGACGACGAGACGCGAGCCGGTGCGGATCAGCCGCCGGGCCTGGCCGATGGCGTCGAGGCCGCCGGCCTGCTCGCAGCAGATCACTCCGCACGGGCCGCGCAGGCCGTGCCGGATGGAGACCTGTCCGGTGGTGGCGGCGTAGAACCAGGCGATGGACTGGTAGGCGCCGACCCACTCGGGGTTGTGCTGGTAGAGGTTCTCCATCTCGTGCTGGCCGAACTCGGTGCCGCCGGAGGAGCTGGAGGTCACCACGGCCAGTTCGTACTCGGGCAGTTCGGCCGGATTCACGTCCGCGTCGACGATGGCCGCCTCGGCGGCGGACAGACCCAGATGGGTCCAGCGGTCGGTCTGCTGGATCAGCCGGCTGGGCACCTGTTCCTTGGTGACGAAGTCGGGCACCTCGCCCGCCAGCCGCACCGGGTACGCGGACGGGTCGAAGCGGCTGATCCGTCCGATGGCCGGTTTCCCGCCGAGGACGGCGGACCAGTGGGCCTCGGCGCTCAGCCCGGTCGGCGCGACGACGCCGAGGCCGGTGATGACCGGGGCGGCCTGTGCTGTGGCAGCGCTCACCGTCAGCTCCTCCCGTACTCGACCGCGCCGGGGCGGGCCAGCAGCATGGCGCTCTGGAAGCCGCCGAAGCCGCTGCCGACGCTGAGCACCACGTCCATCCGGTGCTCCCGGGCGGTCAGCGGCACATAGTCCAGGTCGCACTCCGGGTCGGAGGTGCGCAGATTCGCGGTGGGCGGTACCACCTGGCGGTCCAGCGCCAGGGCGCAGGCCGCGACTTCGATGGAGCCGATGGCACCCAGCGAGTGGCCGACCATCGACTTGATGGAGCTGACCGGCACTTTGTACGCGTGGCCGCCGAGTGTGCGCTTGAAGGCCGCGGTCTCGTGCCGGTCGTTCTGCTTGGTGCCCGAGCCGTGGGCGTTGATGTAGTCGACGGAGGTGGGGGCGAGGTGGGCACGGTCCAGGGCCACCTTGATCGCCTCGGCCATCTCACGGCCGTTCGCCTTCAGTCCGGTCATGTGGAAGGCGTTGCTGCGCCCCGCGAAGCCGACGAGCTCGCCGTAGACATGGGCGCCGCGGCGCTCCGCGGCCTCCTTCTCCTCCAGGACGAGGACGGCGGACCCCTCCGCGAGGACGAAGCCGTCGCGGTCCTGGTCGAAGGGCCGGGAGGCGTGCTCGGGGTCGCCGTTGTTGGGGGAGGTCGCCTTGATGGCGTCGAAGCAGGCGGCGGTGATCGGGGAGAGCGGGGCGTCGGTCGCACCGGTCAGCACGACATCGGCGGTGCCCTCCTCGATGAGCTGGGCACCGTGCCCGATGGAGTCGAGTCCGGAGGTGCAGCCGGTGGAGATCAGGGCGACGGGTCCTTCCGCGCCCACCTCCCAGGCGACCTCGACGGCCAGGGTGCTGGGCACCATGTAGCCGTACAGATGCGGCACTCCATAGGTGTGGTCCACCAGCCAGTGCTTGCCGGCGTCGCTGAGCAGGACGTACTCCTCCTCGAGTCCCATGGTGCAGCCGACGGCGCTGCCGATGCTCACCCCGATGCGCTCGGGCGGGGTGTTCGCGAAGTCGAGGCCGCTGTCCTGGACGGCCTCACGCGCGCTGACCACCGCGAACTGCGCCGCGCGGTCCATCCGGCGGACCTGGCGGGGGTTCAGCCCGGCGGTCACCGGGTCGAAGTCGGCTTCGGCGGCCACCTGCGAACGAAAGGCGCCGGGGTCGAAGAGCGTGATCCGGCGGGTCGCGGTGCGTCCCGCGGAGAGCAGATCCCAGAAGGCTTCCCTGCCGACCCCGCCCGGCGCCACCACACCTATACCGGTGATGACAGCCCTGCGGCTCACTGGGCACCGCCCACCTGGGGGTTGGACTCCTGCGGCCGCTGGACCTTCTCGGTGTCCACATGCCCGAGCTCGGGGCGCGGTGCCAGCGGTGAGAGGTGGAACGCTCCGCTCGCCGTCTCGGTGCCGGTGTTGACCAGCCGGTGGCGTACGCCGATCGGCACCAGCAGCGAGTCGCCGGGACCCAGCGTGATCGGCTGACCGTCCATCGTCATCTCCAGCTGACCGGAGACGACATGCAGGAACTCCTCGGAATACGGGTGGTAGTGCTCGGTTACGAAGTCGCCCGGCTCCAGGGTCAGCACACCGCCGAATCCGGAAGTGCACCCCACTGTCCTGGGGCTGAGCGTCGTCCGGATGTCGCCGCCGCGCCGGGTGTTGGCCTCGACGTCGTCAGCGTGCACCCGCACGGTGCGCGTGATCTCGGTGGTCACTGCCCGCCTCCTCAACGACCTGGTCCGTCCAGTGGCCCGAACCGTCGCAGCCGTTCCTACAGACCGGCTCGAAGCGGCGTTGATGTGCCTGCACCACGGTCCGGTGTACTCGCGCTCGAGCCCGCGGCGAGCTCCGTGGTGCGCCATTTCGTCGCAGGGGTTCATTTCACCGAGGGAGCAGCCATGCCTTTCGCCGCCATCACGTACGACATCAAGGCCGGCTACGAGAAGGAGATCACCGAGATCTTCACCGGCTTCCGCAGGGTGGGCTCCCCCGTCGTCAAGGGCGAGGCGGGCGAGGAGACCGCGCGCATCCTGGCCACCGCCGTCTTCATCCGCGACGACACCATGGTCCGCGTCATCGAGTACCAGGGGGATCTGGGCGCCATCGCCCGGCACATGGCGGTGCAGCCGGGTGTGCGCGAGGTCGAGGAGAAGCTCGCCCCCTATCTGACCAGGCCCCGTGCGACGGACACCATCGAGGGCTTTGTCGCCACCTTCGAGCGGAGCCTGCTCACCTGCATGGCGCAGATGTCCGTACGCGACGCGACAACGCAGTCCACGAACTGAGGGAGATTCCGTGCTGAACCGCAGAAGTCTGCTCAAGGCGGGTACGGCGGCCGGTGTTCTGGCCGCCGTACCCGCTGGTCTGGTTCTCGGGGCGCAGCCCAGGCCCGCCGCGGCGGCCACCACCCCGTTCACCGTGCCGCTGAGGGTGCCGGCGCCGCTGCGCCCGGCCCGGCTGGCCGACTACGACCTCTACCGGCTGACGACGCGGGAAGCCGACGTGGCGATCCTGCCCGGGACGACGTCCAGGGTCCGTACGTTCAACGGGGCGCTGAGCCCGCTGATCGTGGCGCGCCGCGGCCGGCCGGTGGTCATCGAGCAGGCCAATGCCCTCAACGTGCCGTTCTCGATGCATCTGCACGGCGGGCATGTCCCGGCGCACTCCGACGGGCACCCCGACAACGAGGTGGCTCCCGGCCGGCGCCGGCTGTTTCACTACCCCAACACCCAGCTCGCCTCGACGATGTGGGTGCACGACCACTCGCACCACGCGCACGCGGAGAACATCTACCGCGGCGCCGCCGCCACCTATGTGCTGACCGACCCGGCCGAGGACCGGCTGCCGCTTCCCAAGGGGCAGTACGACGTCACGCTGCAGCTGCGCGACGCCAAGATCGAGGAGAACGGCACGCTCGTGTACGACCTGCACGGGTTCCAGGACCGGCCGACGTTCCTGGTGAACGGCTCGCCCAGGCCGTACTTCGAGGTGGCGGCCCGCAAGTACCGCTTCCGGCTGGTCAACACCTCCAACGAGCGGGCCTTCGTACTGCGGCTGGGCGAGGGCGACGAGTTCACGCACATCGCCACCGACGGCGGGCTGCTGCCGGCTCCGGTGCCGAGCCGGATCCTGCAGGTGTGGCCGGCCGAACGGCAGGAGATCGTCGTCGACTTCTCCCGGTACCCGGTCGGTTCGAAGATCGTGCTGCAGACGATGATGACGTTCCCCGGTGAGGCGCCCGAGGTGCTGCGCTTCGATGTGGTGCGCACGGCGCCGGACCCCAGCAGTGTGCCGGGCCGGCTGCGGCCGGTGGCGGACCTGGGTACGCCGACGGTGCAGCGGCAGTTCGCGATGTCCTTCGACCCGCAGACCCAGCAGCATCTGATCAACGGCAAGGCCTTCGACGTCGACCGCGTCGACTTCCGGCCCAAGCTCGGCACCACGGAGATCTGGACGATCGAGAACAAGGACGTGGCGTTCACCATCCCGCACTCTCTGCACCCGCATCTGGACCACTTCCAGGTGGTGGAGCGCAACGGCAAACCGGCCGGGCCGAGCGAGGCGGGGCTGAAGGACACCGTCACGGTGATGCCCGGCGAGAGTGCCCGAATAAAGATCAGGTTCACGGAGTACAGCGGGCTGTACATGTTCCACTGCCATCTGATGGGCCATCTGACGATGGGCATGATGGGTCAGATGGAGATGGTGCGCTGAGGGGTACGTACCGGGCGGGTGTGCCCCTCCCGTAAGCAGCCCCGCACACCGCCCCGCACACTGCCCCGCACGCCACCCCGTACACGGCCCGGTACACAGCAGAACCGCCGCGGCGGTCACCGTGTCAGATCACGGTGACCGCCGCGGCATTGAGCACGAGCGCGATGACGGCGAGCCAGGTACGCAGCAGGTGCCACCGGCGCCAGAGTGGGCGCGGGTCCTGCCAGTCCGTGGGCAGCTCGTCGGGGTTCTCGACGGCTTTCACCCTGCGGTTGATGGGCACGTTGCACAGATGCGAGACGGCGGAGACCCCCAGCAGCAGCACCGCGGCGACGGCGAACAGGACCTGTGCGGCACTGTCGTCGGCGATGACGGCGAGTACCACGGTCAGCAGGGTGGAGGTGAGGACGACGACCGGCATGGTCGGGTCCCAGTTGCGGCCCAGCAGTTTGTGCGCGTACACGTAGGTGCCCGTCTCCATCGCGAAGAGCGCGGGGAGCACACTCAGCGCGACGGCGAAGAGCACCCCCGCGGTGACACCGCTGCCGAGGAGAACAGCCGTCCCCAGCACCTCGGTCATGGCACTTACGCCCCGGCCGGGTGGGAGTCGACGGTGAGCTGGGCGATGGACCGCATCGTGGCGTTGCGGAAGTACGCCGCGAAGCCGGCCGGCGAGGAGGTGTCCCGCTCCTCGGCCAGATAGGGCTGGAGCTTCTCCTCCAGGATGTGGACCCCCTTCTGGGTGGCCATGTGGCGGCCGATGGCGGCGAAGTCGCCCTCGTAGTGGATGACGCGGACCATCACGTCGTCCTTGATGAACACCCCGGTGCCCAGGAGCCGTCCGGCGGCCGCGCCGTCGTCGGCCCGGTAGTCGGGGGTGTCGACGCGGGTGAAGTGGGCGAAGATCTCCGCGATCTCGTCCTCGTGCCCGGGCTTGACCCGGTAGGTGATCGCTGCGTACGGCATCAGATTCCTCCATCGACGGTGATCGTGGCACCGGAGACATAGCGGGAGGCGTCCCCCGCCAGGAAGAGCACGGCTCCGGCCACGTCCTCGGGCCGGCCGAGCCGGCCCAGGGCGGTCATCGCGGCGATCCGCTCCCGCAGTTGCGGCGGCAGATCTCCGCCCCTCTCGCTCTCGGTGACTCCCGGGGCCACGGTGTTGACGCGGATGCCACGCGGCCCGAGCTCCTTGCACAGCGCACGGCCGAGGCCGACGAGGGCAGCTTTGGAGGCGGAGTAGTGGGCGCTGAAAGGCCGGCCGCGCAGGGCGACCGAGGAGCCGATGTTGACAATCGACGCGCCCTCGGAGAGCAGGTCGAGCACGGACTGGGTGACCAGATAGGCGGAGGTGACATTGTGGTCGAACAGCCGCTGCCACTCCGCCGCGTCCAGATCGCCGAACTTCGCGTGGCCGTCGATGCCGACGTTGTTCACCAGCACCTCGAGCCCGCCGAGCCGCTCCTGGCAGGCCTGGGCGAGCGCCCCGGCTCCGTAGGTGGTGGTGACGTCGGCGCGAACGGTCAGATGTCCGGGGCCGAGCGCGTCCAGCTCCCGTGCGAGCGAATCGGCCGCCTCGCCGTCCTTGCTGTGTCCCGCCACCACCCGGGCCCCGGCACGGGCGAAGGCCAGCGCCGCCGCCCGTCCGATGCCGCGGGTGCCTCCGGTGACGAGCACGCGTTTGCCGGTCAGACCCGAGGTGATGGCGTCTTCCACAACCGTGCTCATGCCGTCTCGGGGAGGTTGGCGTTGATCATCTTGAGCAGGATGCGCGGCGTCTCGGCCTCCACCACCGCGTCGTCGGAGAGCTCGACGCCGTGCTCCCGCTTGATGACTCCGGTCACCTGGAGCAGCGCCAGCGAGTCATAGCCGAGGTCGATGAAGGGAACGTCGAGTACCGCGTCGCTGTCGAGGTCGATGCCCTCGGACTCGCCCGCGCATTCGCGAAGCTTGCCGGCAAGCTCCGCCAGGGTGAACTCGCTCACTGGATCCGTCCTCCCTCTTTGGTCCAGATGTAGAAGGACTGCGCCATCGCGTCCTTGGGCTCCCGCCAGTTGGGGTCGTACGGCGAGACGCACTCGGCGAGCCGGGTGTTGATGTCGTCGTAGAGCGGGTGGCTGCGGGCCTGGTAGAGGCGGGGGCTGATGTCCTCGTCGGCCTCCACCAGATGGAAGTAGAGGTCGTGGAAAGTGAACAGCGACCGCCTCGCCACACCGATCATGTGGGGCAGCTCGCTCGAGTCCGAATCCTCGAAGATCTTGGCGATGTCGCCGGCCTTGCCCGGCTCCATCCGAGCCACTATGAGCGTCCGGTGTGCCACCGTCGGCCTCCTTCGTGGAATGTGCTGGGAAGCCCTGCGGTTGGCGGGCTTGCCAGAACCGTGACAGGCGACGCTGGAGTGCCGCTCGATCCGCCGTCCAACATGACCTGCGGAGCTTTCCCCGGCTTCGGGCCGGCGCCGTACTCCCGTATCGCGACGCTCATCGCAGCGGCCCGGTGATCACCGACTGCCGCAGCCCGGCCTCCGCCGACAGCAGCAGAGGCCGCCCGATCAGCCGTCCGTCGCGCCGGATGCTGCTGGCGTGGACGCCGTACCCGCCGAACGGCTGGTTCCCGTCCTCCACGTCCAGCGCGGTGGCGTTGCGGCTGATGACGGCGGTGCCCAGGGTCTCCCCCGTCAGCCGGGGCTCGCCCAGCGCCGCGACGTACATGCCCCGCTCCAGCTCCTCGGGGCTGCGGGCCCATTCGCGGAGCATCTCCGGGTCCTCGTACGGCACGATGCAGAAGACCGGTGAGAACAGTTCGGGCGGGTGGAAGCCGGCACCCTCGGGAAAGACCAGCAGCGAGGGCTCGACCAGCAGCCGCTCCGGGTCGACCTCACCGCCGCTCACCACATGGTCGGCGTTGGCGGCGAGGAACTCGGCGGCGCTGTTCACGGCGTCGTCGTGGACCAGCGGCGTCAGTACGGTGTCGGGCCAGCTGCGTGCGCCGACGGTGAGTACGGACAGTTCCGCGCGCAGCTGCTCGACGATGGCGTCGAGCCGCAGCCGGTGGACGAAGATGACGTCCGGGCAGAGGGAGTCCTGGCCGGAGTTGTGCAGCCGGGCGCGCAGGATGGCACGGCAGGCGGCGCCGGGGTCGGTGCGGGGGCCGACGATCAGCGGGTTGGGCCCGGAGCCGATGGCGAGGAACAGCGGCCGGTCGCCGACGTCGTTCATCGTGTCGTACGCCTGGGAGGGCCGGCCGGTGAAGACGACCGCGTCGGACTCCGCACAGACCGGCCTGAACTGCCGCCGGGAGATCTCGATCATCTTGATCCGCTGGGCGAGGTCGGGGTCGAGGCGGCTGCCGATCAGCTTGTGCACGGCGTACGCGGTGTCCCGGAACCGGGCCGACGGCCGGATGATCACCTGGTCGCAGTAGAGCGCGGGGATCAGGCCGAACAGGGCGTACGAGTAGAGGATGTTGTTCGACGGCAGGAACACCGAGAGCCGTGCCAGCTGGGGCGGGCGGTTACGGGCCAGCTCCCAGGGAGCTCCGGTCAACGCCCCTATGGAGCGCAGCAGTTCATCGCGGGCGCTGCTGTAGGTGGCGACCCGGGTCAGCAGCGCCAGCAGATCGTCGCGGCAGCTCAGCAGTGCGGAGGCCGACCTCATCGCCTTCTCGTGCGCCGCTTCGAGGTTGGGCCAGATGCGGGTGAACGACTCCAGGACAGGCATGGACGGATTGCTCATCGAGCTGTCTCCTCGCGGCACGGGGGACGCCGGGCAGTGGCGGCGGAAGCCGGTGACTGCCGTAGGTCTCCAGCAGCGCTCGAGACCCTGCGACTAAATTTTCTGCGGCTCTTGGGCACGAGAGACCGCAACTCAGCCCGGTGCAGCGATGAATATCAGGTAAACACAAGACGGAATTCGTGTCCAGGAACATCAGGGGAAAGGGAGAGGAGCGGAGGAATACCCAGGGGGCGGCTTCGCCGACTGACAGTGAGGATGTACGTGAGCGTTCCCCGGCGGGGTCTGACCCACCGACTGACTGACTTCGGGTCCTCAACGGGATTTGTCGGCTCCGGCCGGGGGGCGCTCGCGTGCATCCGCCGGACCGGGGGGCGTGACTTCATAAGAGCCTGGCCAGAGGCCCCATCACTGTCTTGTCCGCCCTCCCGGCCGACGGGTGCCATCCTGCCCGGTCGAATGGAGAGGACGGCACGATCCACGATGGCACAGCATGAGGTCGAGGTCACCGGCGGCGTCGACACCCACAAGGACACCCACACCGCGGCCGCGGTCGACGCGGCCGGCCGGGTCCTGGGCTCGGCCCAGTTCCCCGCCTCCGCGCTCGGATACCGCAAGCTCCTGACCTGGCTCCGCTCCTTCGGCGTCCTGGTCCTGGTCGGAGTTGAGGGCACCGGAGCCTACGGCGCGGGCCTGTCCCGCCACCTGCGTGAACACGACGTGACGGTGGTCGAGATCGACCGCCCGGACCGCAAGACCCGTCGCTGGCAGGGCAAGTCCGACCCGGTCGACGCCGAGGCAGCGGCCCGGGCCGCGCTGGCCGAACGCCGCACCGGCACCCCGAAGTTTCGTGACGGCCGCGTCGAGGCCCTGCGGGCCCTGCGGGTCGCCCGCCGCAGCGCGGTCCAGCAAAGGGCCGACGTCACCCGGCAGATCAAGACCCTGATCATCACCGCACCGGAAGGGGTCCGCACCATGCTGCGGCACCTGAAGGACAAGGACCTGCTGACCATCTGCGCGGCATTCCGCCCCAGCCCCGGCCAGGCGGGCGACCCGGTCACCGCGACGAAGATCGCCCTGCGCTCCCTCGCCCGCCGCCACCGCGACCTGGGCCAGGAGATCGACGAACTGGACGAGCTCATAGCCCCACTCACCCAGGAGATCAACCCGGTCCTGAGCGAGCTCAACGGCGTCGGCCCGGACGTCGCGGGCCAACTGCTGGTCACCGCGGGCGACAACCCCGGCCGGCTCCGCTCCGAGGCCGCGTTCGCGATGCTCTGCGGCGTCGCCCCACTGCCGGCCTCATCCGGCCGCACCCACCGCCACCGCCTCAACCGGGGCGGCGACCGCGCCGCGAACGCCGCCCTCTACCGAATCGTTCTCTGCCGGCTGCGCTGGGACCAGCGCACCCGCACCTACATGGAACGACGCACCAAAGAAGGCCTCTCGAAGAAGGAGATCATCCGCTGCCTCAAGCGGTTCATCGCCCGCGAGATCTTCCACGTCCTGACCACCACCAACGCCACAGCAGCGGCCCCGAGTCACCTCACAACCGCCGCTTGACATCCATAAGAGCATCCCCACCCCTTCGCCGCTGACGAAGGGGCAGGTGGGGCGCCCCGGTGCGCCTTTTTGCATCCCGCCGGCACATTCCTCGATCCGCTCTGTGCATTGACCGACGCATGCACGTCCCGGGGTGTTCCGAAATCTACAGGCGGCACCTTCTCTTCCCCTCCCCAGCAGAACAAGGAGTCAGCCGGAGATGGACAGCACCGAGACAAACGGCCGGACCCTCGTAGTGCCCCGGCAGTCCTACGACGAGCTGTTCGACGTCACCCGTACGCTGCTCGCTCTGGTACGCCGCGCGGTCCTCGCCCTCGGCACCGGATGGCCCGCCCGGGCCGAGGCGCTCGGCGCCGATCCGGACGACTACGCACTGCTGTCGGGGCAGGACAACACCGAGACCGCGTACTGCTCGATGACGGCCCGGTCCGACATCGTCATCGGCGAACACGGCCCGCAGCTGCTCGCGTTCCGACTCGGCGGCGCCTTCGGTGGACCGGTCAGGACGCCTGGTCCGGCGGCCGTGCGGCAGCACACGCACCGGGAGCGCTTCTTCGGGCACGACCCACTGGCCGCGCGGGTGCGCGCCTTGGAGGATGTGTGCGCGAGCCGCGGGTTCCCCAGGGCGGTCGCGGTCATCGGGAGTCCGGGCGGCCTTCAGGACGATGCGGACATCCGCTTCCGGGAACTCATGCTGGACCGTTTCCGCCGCTGCGGCTTCACCGCCGACTTCTTCGAACCCGAGCGGCTGCCCGACGCGCTCGGCAGACCCGGAAATCTGCGGTATCCGCTCGCGCTGCGCCACTTCACCCCGGCCGACCGGACCCGGCGCGGGATCGGCAGGGACCCGGTACGGGACGCCCAGCGCGCGGGGCTCCTCCTTCTCCCGCCGCAGAGCAGCGGTCTGCTCGCCAACAGGAAGGCTCTCGCGCTCGTCTCGGAGGGCCGTCCCTGGATGACCCGTGCCGAACGCCGCCTGGCGGAGCGCCATCTGCCCTGGACCCGCATCACACTCCCGGGCCGCACCCAGTGGCAGGGCGGGGAGCACGAACTCTCCGAGCTTCTCCTCGGCCGGCCGGAGCGGTTCGTCCTCAAGAAGGCCATCGGCACGACGGAGTACCAGGCCCTCATCGGCCGCGACAGCGCGCAGGCCGACTGGGAGCGCGCCGTGGAAGCGGCGTTCATTGCCGAGGACAGTGTCGTCCAGCAGTATGTCGAGCCTGCCACCTGTCGTCTCGAACTCGCCGACGGGGCCCCTGCCTTCACCGGAAATGCCGTGCCGGCCGAGGTCGTCCCCGTACTGAGCCCCATGCTCTTCGGCGACCGGCCGGGTGGGTGCTCGGCCCGGTTCGTCACCGCCGGCGGCCGCGGCTCGGCCGGCGCGGCGGAGAGCGCCGTGCTCGCCCGGACCGGTCGGGGCGAGCACGGGGAAGGGTGACGACAAGGGGAAACGGGCCCCGCGCGGGCCGGCGGTTCAGGCCCGCGACCCGCGGCAGCTCCGGCGTCTGCGTTCAGCGCGCTCTCAGAGCGCGCTCCACGCCCGCTCCCACACCCACTCCCGCGCGGGCCGGCCCGGACTGGATCTCCAGCTCGAGCGCGGACTCCAGCATGGCGCGCTGCAGGTACTGGAGTCGCGGCGACGGGTCGAGCCCGAGCTCCTGGGAGAGCACCGTGCGCAGCCGCTGGTACACCTCCAGGGCGTTGCCGCGCCGCCCGGAGCGGTACAGCGCGAGCATCAGCTGCCCCTGGGTGTCCTCGTGCATCGGATGCTGGGCGGCCAGCCCGGACAGCTCGCCCACCAGCTCGTGGTGGCGTCCGAGCCGCAGGTCCGCCTCGATGCGCTGGTTGAGAATGCTGAGGCGTGACTCCTCGAGCCGGGTGGCCTCTATCTCCAGCAGCGCTCCGCACTGTACGTCGACGAGTGCGGGACCCCGCCACAGGGCGAGCGCCCTGCGGAAGGAGTCGGAAGCCACCGGGCAGTTGCCGCTCTCCAGAGCACGGTGCCCGGTACCGGCGAGCCGTTCGTACTCGCAGACGTCGACGACACCGCCCTGGGTGTCGAGCAGATAGCCGCCGGACTCGGTGACGAGGATGCTCTTGGCCCCGTTGGGCAGTTCGGGCCGGCGTACGCCGCCGATGGCGGCCGCGATGAGGTTGCGCAGTTGCAGAATGTACGTCTGGAGGGTGGTCTGGACGCTGCGAGGCGGGGCTTCGCCCCACAGCTCCTCCACCAGTGTGTTCACCGAGACGACTTGGTCCGGGTGCATGGCGAGCAGGGCGAGGACCTTGCGTGGTTTGACTGCAGTGGGGACAACGGAAACCCCCGACTGGACGACCCGGCACGGCCCCAGCACGCTGATGTCCATATCCGCTACTCCCTTCGAGGCGTTCAGGCTGGCGTTCAGGTTCTGGTGATCGGATGTGATGGGGAGAGAAGGCGCAGTTCTGCGGCGAGCAAGGCGGGCAGTTCCGCGTCACGGACGAAGAAGTGGCCGCCGGCGACCGTCCGCAGATCGAAGGCGGCGCTGGTGTAGCGGCTCCATGCGGCGACCGCCGGGACGGTGGCGACCATGTCCTCGGTGCCCGCGAAGCCGTACAGCGGGCCGGGCAGCCGTTCGCCCGGTCCCTCCCTGAGACTTCGTGCGAGCCGGAGGTCGTCGCGCATGGTGGAGAGCAGGATGCTCAGCCACTTGGGCCGCTCGAGAAGATAGGGCGGCAGGGTACCGTACCGCGCGAGCACGGCCAGCAGTCCCTCGTCGGGCAGATCCGCCTGCTCGACGAGCGCGGTGGGCAGATGCGGTGCGGCGCAGGCGCCGACGCCGACCAGCAGGGGCGGGCGGTGCCCGGCCCGGGCACGGTGCAGCGCGAACCGGTAGGCGACCAGGGCGCCGAGACTGTGCCCGTAGAAGGCATGCGGTCCTTCGAGCAACGGGCCCAGGTGTGTGTCGAGTTCGGCGAGCAGCTGCCCGGAGTCGGTGATGCGCGGCTCCCGCAGTCTGGTCTCGCGGCCCGGCAGTCGTACCGGAAGCACCTGCACATCCAACGGGAAGCGCGGACGCCACCGGGCGAACGTCAGGGCCCCGGCGCCCGCGTGATGGAAACAGAACAGCCGGACAGTCGGCTGGGGCAACTCCGGAATTCCGGGCGACACCGCGAGATAGTGGGTCACGCCGCCTCCTCACACCGCACCGGTTTCGACTAGCGGGCACCGATCGTCACGACCACCGCTGGAAGGCCGCTTGACCGGAGCTGGAGTGTGGTGGGGGGAGGTGGAGCGCGGGGGCGTCAGCCGATGAGCGCGCCGCTGCCACCCGGGCGTCCGGTGCCGTTCCACGCTTCCATGGCTTCCTCACCTCGGAGGATTGCCTGGTGAAGCCGCTGGATTCGGGGAGAGGGCTCGAGGCCCAGTTCCTCGACCAGGGTTTCACGCAGCCGCTTGTAGGCGATCAGCGCATCGGAGGAGCGGCCGTCCGCGCAGTACGCGAGCAATTGCAACGCCCGCAAACTCTCGTGGAGGGGATAGCGCTCGCACAGGGCGCAGAGTTCACCGAGCACTTCACGGTGCCGGCCGAGCCGCAGATCCGCGCCGATGCGCCGCTCCAGCGCCCCGACCCTGCTCTCCTCCAGCCGGGTCACCTCGATGCCGAGATGCCGCCCATGCGGTACGTCGGCCAGTGCCGGGCCGCGCCACAGCTCCAGGGCCGCGGTGAGATTGCCCGATGCGGCCGCCATGTCGCCGACCTCGAAGGCGGTGTGCCCCGCGCCGGTGAGCCGGTCGAACTCCAGGGCATCGACATCCGCCGGCTCCACGTCGAGGAGATAGCCGCCGTGCCGTGTCACCAGCACGTCCTTGTCCCACACTCCTGTGCTCTCGGGGATCACCGACCGCAGTCTGCGCCGCAGTTGGAGAATGTACGTCTGGAGTGTGGTGGGCGCGCTGCGCGGGGGGCCTGCTCCCCAGAGCTCTTCCATGAGGACCGGGACGGGCACGATGTGCTGCGCGTTCAGGGCGAGAAGAGCCAGAATCTGCCTCGGCTTCGAGGCACTCGGCAGCACCGAGACTCCCACGGCTTCACCGTGGAGAGTTCCCAGTACGTCGATGCGCACGCGGTGCCCCCTGTGTGGCATGACCAATTCCTCACCCGATCCGCCGGCCTCTCTGGGCGAGAAACCGTTGGTGAAGACTTGCACGCCTGAAGGTTGCGAAGAAAGTGACCACATCACGACCTTGGTGTGTAGATCACCGAGGCGCAGACCGTGAAATCTTCACATCGAGGGTGGTGACGTCTCCACTGTTCGACACCCGGGCGAGGTGCGCAGACTGCTATCGCATGCACGGCAGGCACCCCCACACGCAAACCCTCGTATCTCCCTGATACGTTCACATCAAACCGGGAGCAGCACGATGTCTGGTTACGCGTTTACGGGAAAGACAACCCACACAACGGGGCGCACGCACATCGACCACGACTGGCGATTCGCCGAGCTGGTCGCGCGGAGTTACCTTCAGCCCGATCTGGCACTGCGCTATGCACTGGAACCGCGGACCGTACTGGCCGAGTTCGGCATGACCACCGGTCCCGACACCGTCATCCCCGCTCTTCCCACGGAAGCGCCTCAGGAGATGACCATCATCAGTCTGACGTCCCTCAAGACGCACCGCTCCACGGAGTCCTTCACCTGCATCGTGTGCGGCTCCTCGCCGGGCCCCGAGACCGCCGACGCCGCCACGGCCGGCGGCCGGCCCCGTGTCGAGACCGTCTGACGGGCTGATGTCCTCCGACCGGCCACGGGTCGGGTTCCGGCGCCATCTTGCCAGCGCCGTCGTACCCGGTGATGCGACGTATCTCGTCTCCGAACAGGGTGTCACCGCCATCGCGAGCGACGCCCTGTCCGTACTGGCCCCCTTACTGGACGGCAGCCGGGACATTCCCGCGCTGGTCCGTGACACTCAGGGGCTGCTGTCACCCGCCCAGCTCGGCAGCCTGCTCGGAAGGCTCACGGAGGAGAATCTCGTACGCCAGTACCCGGCGCCCCATCAGGCCGACTCCCAGGACGGTGCCGCGGCGGCGGCGTTCTGGGAGTCCGCCGGGCTCGAGCCGGTCCGCGAGGCGTACCTGCTGGAGTCGGGCAGTGTGCGCCTGGTCAATCTCACGTCGATCGCCGACCGTGCCGTCCGGGACGCGTTCGCATCTTCCGGGGTACGGATCGGCCCCGACGACCGCAGTGAGCTCACCGTCGTGCTGTGCGAGCACTATCTCGCGGCGGAGCTCGAGGAGATCGACCGGCAGCACCGCCGCAGCGGGCGCCCCTGGCTGCTGACCAAGCCGCACGGCGTCGAGGTGTGGACGGGCCCGGTGTTCCAGCCGGGCTCCGGCGCCTGCTGGAGCTGTCTGGCCTATCGGCTGCGCCATCACCGACAGGCGGAGCAGCACGCGGGAGCGGTGCTGGGGCTGGGCGAGCCGCTCGCCCCGCCGCCCGCCGCCACCGCCGCAAGCCGCTCGCTCGCTCTGCAACTGGTCGCGATGGAGTCGGCGAAGTGGCTCTGCGGGTACCGGCACGAGAACCAGGGGGCCGTGTGGACCCTCGACTCGCTGCGCATGGCGGGCACGCACCACCGGGTGGAGCGCCGCCCTCAGTGTCCCGAGTGCGGCGATCCCGGTCTGATGGGTGCCCGGACCTGGCAGCCGCTGCCGCTGTCCTCGCGGCTGAAGAAGACCCGCACCGGCGGTGGTCACCGGACTCTGACTCCCCGCCAGGTGCTGGCTCGTTACGAACACCTGGTCAGCGGCATCACCGGGGTCGTCAGCACGCTGCAACCCGACCCGCGATGTCCGGAGAGCCTGAACTCCTATACATCCGGGGCCAATCCAGCCCTTCGTGGCACAGGAATGGCCGCCATGCGCTCCGGGCTGCGGATTCACAGCGGAGGCAAGGGCGTCACCGAACTGGACGCCAAAGTGGGCGCCTTGTGCGAGGCACTAGAGCGATATTCGGCCACCTTCCACGGTGATGAGCCGCGTGTCCGGTCCAGCTTCGCCGAGCTGGGTGGCACCGCCCTGCACCCCAATCTCAGCCAGCTCTACCACGAACGCCAGTTCGCCCAGCGCCATCTCTGGAACGCCGTGCAGCCCTTCCCCCAGCATGTTTGCGATCCGTTCGACGAGAACACGGTCATCGACTGGACCCCGGTCTGGTCCGTCTCCCACGGCAACCACCGCATGGTGCCCACCTCGATGCTGTACTACGCCGCCCCGCAACCGGCCGGGGCGAACTACGCCCGGGCCGACTCGAACGGCAACGCCGCGGGCTGCAGCCTCGAGGACGCGGTGCTCCAGGGCTTCTTCGAGCTCGTCGAGCGCGATTCGGTCGCCCTGTGGTGGTACAACCGGACCCGTCAGCCCGGCGTCGATCTCGACTCCTTCGGCGACCCCTGGTTCGACGAGATGAGGAGCTGGTACGCGGAGCTGCACAGGGAGTTCTGGGTACTGGATCTCACGGCCGACCTGGGCATCCCCACGATGGCGGCGGTGTCCCGGTGCACGAAGGGACCGTACGAGAACATCGTGTTCGGGTTCGGCAGCCACTTCGATCCGGCCCTGGCGCTGCGCCGCGCGCTCACGGAGATGAACCAGCTCCTGCCCGCGATGACGGAGACGGCGCCGGGCGAGGGCTACGCCTTCGACGACCCCACGCTGCTGGACTGGTGCCTGCGCAAGACCCTGGCCAACCAGCCCTATCTGACGCCCGATCCGGGGGCGCCGGCACGCAGACGCACGGACTACGACTACACACCCCGCGAGGACCTCCTGGACGACATCAACGCAGCCGAGCGGCTCGTCAGGGCACGGGGCATGGAGCTTCTCGTCCTGGACCAGACCCGGCCCGACATCCAGATCCCCGTGGTCAAGGTGATCGTGCCCGGGCTGCGGCACTTCTGGGCGCGATATGCCCCCGGCAGACTCTTCGACGTACCGGTACGGCTCGGGCGCCGGAACGTCCCGATTGCGTATGAAGAGATCAATCCGATCCCGCTCTTTGTCTAGTTATGGCAGTCGCACACGCGCCGCATCTCCCCTAGGATCAAGCCACTTTCATGCGGGTGCAACGGGGAGACGCATGCTGAATGCGGACCACGCACAAGTGACAACATTGAACAGTCGCAAGCAGATCGAGCCATCGATACCCTTTCGTGGCGGG
Source organism: Streptomyces sp. NBC_01142 (assembly GCF_026341125.1). Lineage (NCBI taxonomy): Bacteria > Bacillati > Actinomycetota > Actinomycetes > Kitasatosporales > Streptomycetaceae > Streptomyces > Streptomyces sp. NBC_01142. Next base: position 2,527,680 of record NZ_JAPEOR010000001.1, on the reverse strand, counting down.
GGCGACGAGGAGCTGGCCTCCAGGATCGCCCTCGCCATTCTCGTGGTGGCTCTGGCCAGCTATCTGGGCGCCGCGACGCTGCATCTGCTCATGGTGCGCGAAAGCCTGGTGCAGTTGGTCGTCGGCGGATCGGCGCTCGTCGCGATCTTCGTCGTCCAGGTCATCCGGTCGGTGCCGCGCAGCACCCGGCTGCGAAGACGTCACACCTACTGGATCCTGGCCGTCCAGGCGCTGCTGACGTATGTGCCCGTGCTGCTGCTGGGGCCGATCTGGGTGGGCCTGCCCGGCTTCCTCTCCGGAACGCTGCTGCTGTCGTTCCGTCCGCCCTGGTCCTGGCTGACAGCCGGCCTGGTCCTGTCCTCCGTGATGGGCCTGGCCTACTTCCACGGCATGGCACCGCTCGAGGTCGCCTATGTCGGAGTCTCGTGCCTCCTGCTCACCACCACCATCTACGGCCTCACCTGGCTGGCCGAGATGGTGGTACAACTCCGCTCCGCGCAGCGGGAGATCGCCCGGCTCGCCGTGGAGAAGGAGCGGCTGCGCTTCGCCCGCGATCTGCACGATCTGCTGGGCTACAGCCTGTCGGCGATCACCCTGCGCGGCGAGCTGACCCTGCGCCTGATCGACCAGCAGCCGGGCCGGGCCGCGGAAGAACTCTCCACCGTTCTGGAAATCTCCCGCCAGGCCCTGGCCGATGTGCGCGCGGTGGCCCGCAGCTACCGCGATCTCTCCTTCCCCACCGAGCTCGAATCAGCGAAATCCGTATTCCACGCCGCCGGCATTCATATCGAGGTGAAATCCACCCTGGAGGAACTGCCGGAGCAGGTGAGCACGGTGTTCGCCACAGTGCTGCGAGAAGGAATCACCAATATCCTCCGGCACAGCGCCGTACGCCACTGCACCGTCACCGCAAAGAAGACGGACAACGGCACCGCGGTACTTCATGTCGTCAATGACGGGGTGGACGACAGCTCTCGTCCGCATTCTGTGGACGGCGGCTCCGGAATCGGAAATCTCTGCACCCGTATTTCCGCGGTCGGCGGCAGGCTGGTCGCGGGTGTGCGGAAGGACGGCCGTTTCCATCTGGTGGCCGAGGTGCCGCTCCGTGCGCAGGGCCCGGAACCGGTGCGTCCGCTGCGGATCGCACGCGAGGTGGACCGACCCGACGGCGCACGCAGCGCCGTCTGAACGCAGGCCCCCTCAGAGCCAGCCCTGCTCCCTGGCGATGCGGATGGCGTCGACCCGGTTCCGCGCGCCCAGCTTGGTGACCACCATCGTCAGATAGTTCCGTACGGTGCCCACGGTCAGATAGAGCTGGGCTGCGATGTCCGGCGCCTCCGCGCCGTCCGCCGCCATCCGCAGCACCTCGGCCTCCCGGGCGGTGAGCGGATTGTCCCTCGCCGACCAGGCGTCCAGTGCGAGCTGGGGGTCGATCACCCGCTCGCCGGCGACCACGCGGCGTATCGCGTCGGCGAGCTGGCTCGGCGGCGCGTCCTTGAGGATGAAGCCCGACACTTGTGCCTCGAGCGCGCGGCGCAGATTTCCCGGCCGGCCGAGGCCGGTGAGGATCAGCGTCCGGCACTGCGGTCTCCGCGCGTGCACCTGGGCGGCGGCGGTCAGACCGTCGACTCCCGGCAGATCGATGTCGACGACCGCCACATCGGGAGAGTGTTCGAGAACCGCGGGGAGAATGCCGTCCCCCGAGCCGACGTCCGCCACGATCTCTATGTCACGTTCGAGGTTCAGCAAGGCGACCAGCGCGCCCCGGACCAGATGCATGTCCTCGGCCAGAACCACCCGAATGATGCGTGACGCTCCCCCTGACACCCGGCCCCTCCCCTGCACGCCTACCCCGTGTCGGCGGAAGGCGAGAATACCTCCCTCTGTGACTCTGGACACCCGCTCGACCACAACCCGAGCAGCAGGTCGGACGGTGTCGTCATGCCTCAGGAATCCGCCGTGCGCAGCTATCCGCCCCCTCGCCGCTCGGCGACCGAACTCCCCGAGGACTACGCGAGGCTGCGCAGTGAAGCCCCGGTGACGGAGGTCGTCATGCCGAGCGGCGACGGAGCGTACCTCTTCAGCCGCTACGACGATGTCCGTACGGTGCTCGCCGACGCCCGTTGCAGCAGGGCGGCGACGGTGCTGCCCGAGTCGCCGAAGCTCACCGCCGTGCCCTTCGACGCGGGCGGCCTGTTCACCATGGACCCGCCCGGGCACACCCGGCTGCGTTCACTCGTCTCGAGCGCCTTCACCGCCCGCCGTGTGGAGCTGCTGCGACCGCGCATCCAGGAGCTTGCGGACACTCTGCTGGAGGACATGGCGCAGGGGGGCGGGCCGGTCGACTTCAACGACGCCTTCGCGTTCCCCTATCCCGTCGCCGTCATCTGCGAGCTGCTGGGCGTGCCCTTCGCGGACCGGGAGATGTTCCGGGAGTGGTCCGACGCGGTCCTCTCGCTCACCGCGCACACCCCGGAGCAGATGCTGGAGCGCAAGCTGGCGCTCGTCGGCCATCTCCAGCAACTCGTCGCGGAGAAGCGCAAGCAGCCGGGTGACGATCTGCTCAGCGCGCTCGTCCGGGTCCGGGACGAGGAAGGACCGCTGACCGAACACGAGCTGATCACCATGGCGATGACGCTGCTGATCGCCGGGCACGAGACGACGGTCGGGGTGCTGGGGACCTCGGTGTTCACCCTGCTGCGGCACAACGGCGGCATGGGCCTCGTGCCGGACGAACCGGAGCAACTGGCGGCTGCCGTCGAGGAGTTGCTGCGGATCAACCCCATCGGGGACGGCGGCCCGCTCAGGGTCACCACGGCGGGGATCGAGGTGGCGGGCACCGCCGTTCCGGCGGGCAGCGCGGTGATCGGTGCGATCTGCTCCGCCAACCGGGACGAGAGCCGCTTCCCGGACCCGGACCGCTTCGAGCCGGGGCGGCGGGGCGCCCCGCATCTGGCCTTCGGGCACGGCCCGCACTACTGCCTGGGTGCGCCCCTGGCACGGGCCGAGCTGCAGATCGCACTGTCCGCGCTGGCCCGTCGCTTCCCGTCGCTGCGCCTTGCCGTGCCGGTGGAAGAGGTCCGGATGCGCACCGGGCTGCTCGTCAACCGGCTGGAGTCGCTGCCGGTGAACTGGTCCTGACAGGGCGGCAGTTCAGTAGCGCAGCCCGTCGGGCCTGCGGGGCCCGTACCCGAAGGCGCGGTCGACGGCGATGTGCCCGAGCCAGCCGAGCCCGGCCACGGCGGTGCGCCGGCTGCGGATGACGGCCGCGAGGGCGAGCAGCGCGGCGGGTACGGCGGGCGAGTGCAGCACGTTGTAGGGACGTACGGCGTAGGAGGGCAGGCGCTCGAAGCCGGGTGCGGCGGCGATGCCGTACAGCAGGGCGATGTCGGGGAGTAACGCCGTGGTCCATAGCACCCGGCTGCGGGCCCCGCCGATCCGTGCGCCGACGACGAGGGCGGCCGCGCCGACGACACCGCTGAGGGCCCGCCCGCAGGGGTGGTGGTAGCTCCAGCCCGGCGTCCTCTCCGCGATCGGGGCTCCACCCGGGGCCCCGCGCCCCGCTCTCCCCCGGACTCCGCCCGTGAAGTCGACGGGGTCCGTGAAGTCGAGGCGGTCCATGCGGTTCATCGGGTTGATGGGCTTCATGAGGTTCATACAGCCAGCCGTCCTCTCCGGCTCAGCAGGCGCTGCGTGCCGCTCGCAGCGGCCAGCAGGCCTCTGCGCACGGGATGCGCGCCCACCGCGCGGAGCGCGGCGCGGAGCAGCGCCACGCGCACCCGCGCGAGTTCGGCCGGAGCGCCGTGTTCGTCGTCGAGCAGCAGCACCTCCCGCAGGGCCGCCGGGTCACGCAGCAGCTCGCCCGTCTCGGTGAGCGGCACGATGTCGTCGCGCAGCGCCGCGGCGTACGTCACCGGGATGTGCAGCCGCCTCAACTCGCGCTCGCTCAGCGCCCATGCGCGTACCTCGTCGAAGACGTCGTCCCGCTTGCAGCCGATGAGGTGCGCGAGGGTGAGGACGGTGGTGTCCGGCACCCGGCGCTGCCAGTTCCCGTCGAGGAAGAAGTGGCGCAGCGGGGCACCCACCGTGGCCACGCCCCGGACCCGGTCGTCGACGAGGGCGGCGCGCAGGGCCAGATGACCGCCGAAGCTGAGGGCGATCGCGCTGGTCCGCCCGGTGTCGGCGCGGTCCGCCACCTGGTCGAGCACCGCACTGAGCATGCGGTGGCTGTCCGCGCGGTAGGGCAGGGTGTTCTCGCCCACCCCGGGCATCTCGGTCACGGCCAGCGCCACCCCGAGCGCGTCGGCACGCGCCAGGATCGGCGCCCACTGTTCCTTGACGCTGACGATGCCGCCCATGACGACGATCAGCGGGCGTGGTTCGCGGGCGGACAGCCCGGCTGTCCAGCAGGCGAAGCGGCCGTCGGGCAGGGAGAGTTCGAGCCGCTGGATGCCGCGCTGCTGCCGGCGCCACCGGTCGAAGGTCTCGACGCACCGCCGGCCGGCACGGATACGTACGGCGTCGCCGTCCGCGGCATACGGGAATCGGGCGAGGCCGTAGTGGCGGCACGCCTCCAGATGTCTGCCGCGCCCGGCGAGACCGTCCCCCGCACGGCTCCAGACCGTGGCCCAGGAGTCGCGGCCGTCCCCGTGCGCGACCGCCACCTTGGCCAGCAGTTCCCGGCACCGGGCGGGGGCGAGTCCCTGGGCACGGGCGTGCAGCCGCGCGTACCGGCGCAGCTCGTCCAGTGAGGGTCCTGGCCCCTCGCTCATGTCCGCTGCTCCGTTCTGCCGGGGCCGGCGGCCGGCTCGGAGCGCCGGCCGGGGAAGTAGGCGGGGGCGAGTACCCGGCGCTGCAGTGCGGGGCTCGCGTTCAGCGCGCGGTACACGGTGCGCCGCAGCGCGGCCGCCGGCGGTGCGGAGAGGCTGAACATCCGTTCCTGGCGCAGCTGCAGAGCGCGCGAGCGCCGTACCGCCCCTTCCCTCGACTGCTGGAAGGCGAGCACGGCGGCGGCCAGCGCTGCCGGGCGGCCGCCGCGAGGTGCTTCGAGGGCGCGGGCGAGCAGCGGGGCGAGGGCGACCGCGTCCGCCAGGGCGTGGTTGACGCCCTGGCCGAGGATGGGCGAGAGGGTGTGCGCGGCATCCCCGATCAGGACGACTCCGGGGGCCGACCAGCGCCGTACATCGGTGGTGAAGATGTCCAGGAGGGTGGTGTCGGACCAGCTGCGGATGCCCTCGGCCGCCTCCTTCTCCAGTTCCGGAGCGAGTTCGGCGAGCCGGGCGTGCAGCTGCCCCAGACCGCGTGAACGCAGTTCGCGCAGGCCGCCCTTGGGGATGTTGAGACCCACCCGCAGGGTGCCGTCGGTGCTGGGCAGGAAGAGACCGTGACGTCCGGAGCTGATCCGTACGCGATAGGCGCGCCGGTCCCAGGCAGCCGGGAAGGGCAGCCGCATCCAGATCACGTCCCGCTCGAGCGGGGTGCGCCGGGCGCCGTGGCCGGTGCCGGACAGGCGGCGTACGGAGCTGTAGCGGCCGTCCGCGCCGACGGTCACCTCGGCGCGTATCCCGACCGGCCCGTCGGGGGTCCTGGCGCGCACTCCGCGGACCATGCCGCCGTCCAGGAGCAGCTCGACCGCGGTGGCGGGTTCGAGGACGGTGCAGCCGCCGTGCTTCTCGGCGGCCTCGGCCAGCGCGGACAGCAGCACGGGCTGGGCGAGTTCCACGGGATGGCGGTAAGTGTACGGGAAGGTGTCGAAGCGGACGTCCAGGACACGCGCGCCCCCGTCGGCGATCTCCAGCCGGTGCACCTCGTGGGTGTGTTCCCGTACCTGCTCCAGGACGTCCAGTCCGGCGAGCAGACGCACCCCGTCGGGCGAGACGGACTCGCCGCGGAAGGCGCGGGCGCCGCCGGTGCGCTGCTCCAGCAGCACCACCCGGCGTCCCAGGCGTACCAGCGCGAGGGCCAGTGCCCGGCCGCCGGGCCCGCCTCCCACCACGCAGACCTCCGTGGTGATCGTCATTTCGGCGCCTCGTCCTGTCCGGTGTTCGCCAGCGCCTCCAGGAGGCCGGCGTCGAGCATGGTGGAGGCCGCGGTGTCGCTGGTGTCCCCGAAGCCCGCGTCGAACAGCGCCACGCTCACCGTGTACCGGCGGTCCACCAGGCAGGTGTGGAAGGTCCATTCGTCGCCGGTCCCCCGCGATCCGTCCGGTCTGAGGACCTGCACCCGGCGCTCCTGCGGCCCGAAGCCGAACTCGGTGAAACGGAACCGCATGCCCTGCCCGATCGCTTTGCTGTACGCCTCCTTCAGCGTCCAGAGCCGCACCAGTGCGCCGTTGCGCCGTTCGTCGGCGATCTGTGCGAGGGCATGACGCTCGTGCGGCGTACAGACCTGGTTCTCGGTGCCGAGTCCGAGCATCGGCCGGTCGCGGAGTTCGGCGTCCACACCGATCCAGCCCTTGCGGGTCAGCCCGACCAGCAGCAGCGTCTCGGTGTGGCTGAGGCTGATGTCGATCTGGTCGAGGCCGCGCAGGTAGGGGCGGCCGCCCGGCTTGTAGGCGAGCTCGACGCTCTGCGGGGAGGCTTCGATGACCGCGCACGCGACATGCTTGAGCAGCAGCCGGGACGCCACGAAACGGGACCGGATCTGATAGTGCGTCATGGCGGCGAAGCGGGGGTAGTCGCGGCCCAGCAGCGGGCGCAGCTCCGGCGCGTCCAGGTCGCCGGGCAGCCAGTCGTCGAGCTGGGCGTGGACGACCACGCTGCCGTACTCCCGTACCGCGTCACGGACCTGTTCCCAGGGTCCCTCGGGGCCGGTCACCCGTACGGGCCGGGCGAATCCCTGCTCCGTCGCGGGGTTCGCCACGGGTCCCGGAAAGATCACCATGCCAGTCCTCCAGCCGCTTCACCACTGCGTCGAGTACGTCCGCCGCGGCAGCTCCGTCGAGCACTCTGTGATCGAAGGTCAGCCCGAGGCGCATGACCGGCGCTGCCGCCACCCGCCCTCCACGCACCACGGCACGGTCGGCCACCCGCCCCGCGCAGAAGGTGACCGCCGTGCCGCCGTAGGAGTGGAAGACATCGACGGCACGGTGCCCCAGCGAGCTCACCGCGAAGGTGCCCAGCCGTCGGTCCCTGGTGCCCGGACTGCGTACTCCGAGCCGGAAGGCCAACTCCCCGAGGGGTGGCGGAAGCCGATTGAGCAGCCGCACCGCCGCGGCACCGGGAAGGTCGTACGGGTCGCTCTCGCGGCACAGGTCCACCACATCCTGGATGTCGGTCAGCGTCGCCGTGTCCATGCGCGGCAGTACGGCGGTGAGCACCACACGCTCGCCGCCCGTGGCCCTGCGGTCGAGGGCAAGCTTGGCCGCCACATGCGCCAGCGGCGCGGTGCGCGGCCACAGGCCGCCCCGTGCCATGGCCCGGGCCTGGGGGTGCAGGGCGACGACCCGCCCGGCGGCGTACAGCAGATAGCTCACGACCGAGAACCGCCGGCCCGCTTCGCGCCCTGCGGCCCGGTGCTCCTCGACGCGGGTCATGTCGACATCGGCGCCCAGATGTACGGGGGCTGCCGCGCGCGCCCAGTTCAGGAAGTAGCGCGTATGGCGCCTGGCCCGGTCCCCGGACATGGTCATGCCCCCACCGCTGCGGTCCAGATCTCGTCGAGGCTGCGCGCCTCGAGCACCTCGGCGACCGGCACCGGCCGGCCCAGCTCGCTCTCCAGCAGGGAGACCAGACGCAGCAGATGGACCGAGTCCCAGCAAGGGACCTCGGCCAGGTCGCGTGCCGCGTCGCCGGGCTCCAGATCGGTGCCCAGATGTTCGTTGGCGAGAGAGATCAGATCGACGACGGTATGCATTCCTCCACCTCCTGGACCGGGACGAGCGACAGACGCAGTCGCACATGGGGCGGGACGGGCGGGACGCGCGTGAGGGCATGGCGGTAGCGGATCCCGCCGCGGTCGTCCCCGCCGGCGGCAACGAAACCGTGCGACGCACAGAACGCACGCTGCGCCTCGTTGGCCGCGGTCGGACGCCACAGCGCGTGCACCGCGGGCAGGCCGGCCTCCCGGGCAGCGTGCAACAGCCCGGCCAGTACGGCGTCCTCGATCCCCCGGCCCAGCACCCGGCAGCTGACGACCATGTTCTCCAGATGCAGTCCCGCGCCGTCCCTGCGGCCGAAGACCGCGCCGACCACTCCGTCGTCCCCGAACCGGTCGGCGGCACGCACCGCGAGCACGAGCGCGTCCGGATCCCGGTCGAGGTGCCGGATCTGCGCGACGGTCAGCCGCGCCCCCGTGAGGTTGAACCGGTTGGTACGCAAGCTCAACTGGGCGATCCTGGCGGTCTCATGGTCCTGCGCGGGTCCGGCGTCCACCGAGATGTCCAGGCTCCGCAGGAAGCTCTCGTAGTCCTTCGCGGCCGCCTGCTGCCTCGCACGCTGTTCGCGTTCCCGGTAGTGCGCGGCCCGTACCCGGTCCTCCTCGGTGACGGACGGGACGTCGAACCAGCCGTCGGCCAGCAGCCGTTCCGTGTGGTGGGCGGGCTCGCCGTCCAGGGGCACGACGGCCGCACCCGGCACCGCAGCCCGTACGACCTCCCGCTCGAAGGCACTGTCGTCGGCGAAGACGACGGCCGACGGCGAGATGCCGAGTCCGGCCGCGATGGTGCGGACCCCTTCCGCCTTGGAGCCCCAGTCGGCGACGACAAAGACGAAGTCCCTCGTGCTCAACGGCCAGTCGGGGTGGGCGGCCAGGGCGCGCGCGACCGGCTCCGGGTCGTTCTTGCTGCACACGGCGAGCAGCACACCCTGGGAGGCAAGCTGTTCGACGGTCCGCCGGAATCCGGCGAAGGCTCCCGCGCGCAGTGAGTCCGCGGCCCGTACCCGCTCCGGTCCCTCCTCGGCGAGGATCCCGTCCCACAAGGTGCCGTCGAGGTCGAGTACCAGGCATTTCTTGGCGTCGCCGCGCTGCGCCCGGACGAGGTGCACGGCTTCACGGGCGTACCCGGCGAGCAGCTCGGCGGTGCAGTGGGCGTCGGCGTACGCACCCAGTCGCGGATCGTCGGCGCGCACCCCGGCGGAGGTCAGCGGTTCCAGGTCGAGTACGGCCACACCCGCCGCCGGATCGGACATCCGCAGCAGGTCGGCGCCGAACTCCCGCCAGACGGCGCCTAGTTCGGCGCGCTGCGCGAGGCCGGTCAGCTGGTGGGTGAACCGGCGCAGCAGCGGCACGGTGTTCAGCACGAAAGTGGCTCCGGCCGGGGCGTGCGCCGCATGGGAGGCGGCGAGCTCGGCCAGCAGCAGCCGCTGCCGCTCCGCCTCCAGCGCGACGTCGTACGGCTGCCAGGGGGGCCGTATCCGGTCCCACACGGTCAGCGGGTCCAGTACGCACAGGGTGAGTTCGGGCCGGTGTGCGTACAGCGCGGACGCCGGGTCGGCCAGGTCCTGGACATAGCTGCCGTTGCCGGCCGCGTACGGGATGAGCAGCAGTCCGTGCCGGGCGGCCTGGGCGGTGAGGGCCGGAACGAGACCGGCCGTGGTGGAGCGCCCGGTCACCGCGGTCCGCAGGGCCGGGGTGGCGGGGTGGGCGGTGAGCACCTCGGAGGGGCTCAGCCGGGCGAGCAGACGTCCGGCGAAGTCGAGTTCCTCGTCGCCGAGCCGGGCGAGCAGCGCCGGGATCCGTGGGTAGGCGTCGATCAGCCGGCCCGCCGTGTGCAGGGCTCGCAGCTCCCGCTGTGCTTCGCCTCGCGCGCTCATCCGCTCGCCTCCACTGCGAAGCCGGCCTTGATCCATTTGCTGGACTCGATCGCGATGCCGACCGCGCGCCCTCCTGCCTCCAGCCGGGGCAGCAGCCGCTCCAGCTGGAAGAAGACGAGCGCGTTTCCGTTGTTTCCGGTCTCCGCGACACAGGAGACCTCATCCCACTCGAGGCCCTGCCGCAGCCCCCTCGTGATGCGCTCGGTCATCCGGCCGCTGAGCTGTGGCGGAAGGACATGGCCCAGGCTCTCGGCGGGCCAGCCGAGCGAGTCGAGGAGAGTGTCGAGCACCTCCTGGGCCATGACGGGCACCAGCGCCTCGATGGCCTTGTAGTCCTCCACGACGGCGGGCCGTCCGGAGTGACGGTCGGCCTGTCCGAACCACTCGACGCGCTGACCGGGTGCCCGGCCGAGGCCGCTGAGCCAGTGATCTGCCCTGGTGAGCCGGGCCCGCGCGGCGCCCGGTGCGCGGCTGAGGACGGCCGCTCCCGCGCCGTCCCCGAACAGCACGTAGTTGACCAGTTGGGAGGGCGGCAGTTCCCGGAAGTTCTGCCGCAGGTCGAGGTGTTTGCTGCAGACGTCGCCGCCCACCACCAGGCCCACCGGGGGCCGGCCGCGCGCGCCGTGCGCGAGCAGTGACGAGGCGAGCGCCATGGCCTGTACGGCACCGGTGCAGCCGGACTGGAGCTGGTAGACGGGCACTCCGTCGATACCGAGCCGGTCCGCCACCAGCGCGGCCGTGGTCGGCATCAGGGCGTCCGGGGTGGCGGTGGCCACGACGATGAACGCCACGTCGTCGGGGTCCGCTCCGGCGTCGGCGAGCGCCCGGTCGGCGGCGTCGGTGCACAGGTCCTCCAGCGTCCAGCGCACTGATCCTCCGTCGAGGTCGACGGCGAAGTGCCGGGTTCTGGTGCCGATGAACCCCTCCACCCACTCCGGGGTGATGCCGAGCCACCGGGAGAGCGCGGCGTTGTCGACGGGGTCCCCGGGCAGGGCGGTGCCCACACCGGCCAGCCCGATGCCGCTGTCGTGGCCGGCCGGCCACGACAGCGCGCCGCCGCGCGCGTTCACCGGGCCTCACCCTGTGAGAGCGGTCCCGCCCGCCCCGCCGGCCCGCTCTTCGCCGGTTCCGCGGGCGCCCGGGGAAGGCGCAGCAGCTGCTCGCTCAGATATCCGATCAGCGATTCGACGCTGACCAGGCTGGAGAGCATCTCCGGCATGGACAGTTCCCCGACCTGCGGGAAGCAGACCTCCAGCCGGTACTTGAGCTCCATCAGCATCACCGAGTCGAAGCCGAGGTCGTCGTAGAAGCGCAGGGTGTCGTCGAGTTCGTCGTGGCGCCCGCCCCTGACCGTGGCGACGGCCTCGCGCACTGCCTGGCGCACCCGGTCCGGCGCGGGGACGGCCACCATGGCTGCCCTCGTACCGGCGGGCGGGCCGGCCGGCTGCGGGGCGGCGGCGTTGGGCTGCTGGTGCCAGGACCGCCACTCTGTCGAGAAGACATGGGCGGGCATCCGAACGGCCCGTTTCCCGGCGTCCGGGTAGAAGGTCTCCCATGCGGGGTCGAGACCGTCCTGGTGGAGCCTGGCGAGGAGTTCGCCGAGCTCCCGCGGCCCGGAGTCCTCGTTGCGGCAGACGCCGAGGGCGGGGATGTCCCGCGCGGCACCGATCCGCCGGATCAAAGGGCCGAGCACCGGCTTCGGGCCGATCTCGACCACATGGGTGGGCGGCAGGCAGCACAGCGAGGTGACGGCGTCCTCGAACCGTACGGTCGCCGAAATGTGCTCCGTCCAGTAGGCGGCGTCCAGCTCCTCGCCCGGTGCCAGCAGTCTGCCGCGTACGGTCGAGTGGAACGGCAGGCGCGGCCGGCCGCCGGGGATCCGTGCCGCGACCCGCTCGAAGCGGCCCAGCATGGGTGTCATCAGCGGCGAGTGGAAGGCGTGCGAGACCCGCAGCGGGGTGCAGGCCAGGCCGCGCTCCTCCAGCCGGGCGCGGATCCGGTCGAGGGCGGCGAGATCGCCCGAGAGCACGGTGGCGCCGGGGCCGTTGAGCGCGCCGATGCCGACCGTGGGCTCTTCGGCGACGAGGGCGGCGACTTCGGCGGGGCGGGCCCGGGTGGCCAGCATCCCGCCGCCTTCGGGCAGTTGCTGCATGAAGGCGGCGCGTACGGCGACGAGCCTGGCCGCGTCCGCCAGGTCCAGCGCCTCGGCGACGACGGCCGCCGCGAACTCCCCGATGCTGTGCCCGACGACCGCCGCGGGCCGTACTCCGAGCTCCATCAGTGTGCGGGCCAGGGCGTACTGCACGGCGAACAGGGCGGGCTGGGTGGTGCCGGTGCGGTGGACGGCCGGGTCCCCGGCGAGGATCGCCTCGTGGACGGGGGTGACCGTGTACGGCTGCAGCGCCTTGGAGGCCTCTTCGAGGAAGGTCCGGTACACGGTGGAGCCCGCGTAGAGCCCGGCGGTCATCCGCGGGTACTGGGCACCCTGACCGGTGAACGCGAAGGCCAGGACAGGTTCTTCGGCCGCCCGCGGGAACTCGGTCGCCAGCTCCGCCCCGGCGAACAGCCGGGACGCCAGCTCCTCGGGCCCGTCCGCGGCGATGGCGAAGCGGTACGGCAGGGCGGCCCGCGAGCGGTTGCTGGTCCAGCACAGCCGGGCGAGCTCCTCACGGGTGCGGCCCGCGACGTCCACGGCCTGCAGCCGCAGGTTGCGGCGCAGCGCCGTGGGGGTGTCGGCGGACAGGGTGAACACCCCGACGGACGGCCCGGGTTCGGCCGACGGTGGCTCTGTCTGCGGAGCCGTACCCACCACGACGTGGGCATTGGTGCCGCCCATGCCGAAACTGGAGACGCCCGCGCGGCAGCCGTCCGCGGGCAGCACGAGCGGCTCGGTGATCAGCTCCATGGAGCGGCGGGACAGTCCGAGCCGCGGGTTCTCCCCTCCGCACGACGGTCCTGCCGGTACGACGCCGTGCCGCAGCGCCAGTACGGTCTTGATCAGTCCGGCCATTCCGGCCGCGCCCTCGGTGTGCCCGATCATGCTCTTGACCGCGCCGATCGCCAGAGGCCACTGCCGTACGCCCTGTTCGTCGCGGAACACATCGCCCAGCGACAGCACTTCGATCTGGTCGCCGAGCGGGGTGCCGGTGCCATGGGCCTCGATGAAGCGGATGTCGTGGGGTGCCACGCCGGCCCGGCGGCAGGCGTTGGCGATCACCTCGCGCTGGGATGCGCGGTGCGGGGCCATGATGCCGTTGCTGCGGCCGTCCTGGTTGACCGCGCTGCCGTGGATCACCGCGAGGATCCGGTCACCGTCGCGCACCGCGTCCTCGAGCAGGCGCAGCGCCACCACACCGACGCCCTCGCCACGTCCGATACCGTCCGCCGCGGCGGAGAACGGCTTGCACCGTCCGTCGGGGGCGGCGAGCCCGGCCTGGGCGTAGATCTCGTCGAGCACCCGGCCGAGGATGATGTTGACGCCGCCGGCGAGCGCGAGGTCGCACTCCCCGGCCCGCAGGGCGGCGCAGGCCAGGTGCACGGCAACCAGCGACGAGGAGCACGCGGTGTCCACGGTGAGGCTGGGGCCGCGCAGATCGAGCTGGTAGGCGATGCGGTTGGCCAGCATGGAGCGTCCGCTGCCGGTGCCGGTGCGCGGGGTCACCCCGTCGGGCGCGGCGATGCTGAGCCGCGTCCAGTCGTCGGACATGGAGCCCACATAGGTGCCCACACCGCCGCCCGCGAGGCGGGTCGGGGAGATACCGGCGTCCTCGAGGGCCCGCCAGGAGCATTCGAGCAGCAGCCTCTGCTGCGGGTCCATGGCCCTCGCCTCGGCGGCGGGGACACCGAAGAAGGAGCGGTCGAAGGCGTCGGCGTCGCTCAGGAAGCCGCCGGGTACGGCCGGTGCGCCGCCGCGCGAGGCGGGGCGTTCACCGATCGCGTGCGCCCCGCTCATCAGCAGCTTCCAGTACTCCTGTGGTCCTTGCGCGCCGGGGAATCTGCAGTCCAGACCCACCACCGCGACCGGTTGCCCGGACGGGCCCGAGGGACGGCCCATGGTCACACCTCCCGATGCTCGCCGCCGGCCTTGGTGAACTCCTCGGCCAGGTGACGGGCGAGATCGTCGGCCGTGGGGTGGTCCCAGGCGACGGTCGGTTCGAGGAAGAGGCCGAACTCCTCCTCGATGTCGCCGTAGAGACTGAGCGCCGCTACCGAGTCCAGCCCGTACTCCGCGAAGGGGATGCGCGGGCCGATCTCCTCGGCGGGACGCTGGAGATACTCGCTCAGCCGGGTGATCAGCCAGTTGCGGAAGTCTCGTTCGCCGAACGCGGCCACGGGCTTGGCCGGCCAGGGGCCCGGGGTGTTTCCCCCGGTGGAGTGCCCAGTGGGGTGCAGCACCATCTGATGCTCCTCATCAACGTGTGTCTGCGTTCAGCCGGCGATCGGGGTGTCGTACAGGTCGTAACTCCGGGCTTCGTGATAGCGGTTCAGGACCTCGTCGAGCAGCCGGTCCGCCCAGCCGTCCGGGAGTCCGGGCAGCGGGTGGCCGAGCCGTTTCACCAGCCGGGTGAGCGCGGCGGCGAGCCAGGCGGGCGAGGCGAGGAACGCGTCGTCCTCCGGCTCCTGGTGCCGCCATACGCCCAGGCAGGCGGCGCCCGCCAGCAGCAGTGTGTAGCGGTCGGCGATGGCGTACGCCTTGGGGCTGGCCAGCACCGTGCGGTCCTTGGGCGACATGGTGCGGCACTCGCTCTGGAGGCTGCGCAGCTCCTCCTCGAGCGCGGCGGCCAGGGCGGTGAGCGCCTCGGTGTACTCGCCGGCCCGGGAGCCGCCCTCGCCCGCGATCGCGTCCGCCGCTCCCTCCAGCGAGCCGACCAGTGCGTCGCTGTCCGCGACCAGCACCAGCCGGGCGGGGTCCAGCGGCGGCAGCGAGTCGCGGACGCGGAACAGTCCTTCGGGCGCTGCCTTGCCGGTGAACCACGCGGTGCGGGCGAGCCGGGGCAGCTGCGGGATGATCGTGGCCTGGCAGGCCGCGGTTCCCGCGTGCCCGAGGCTGATCATCGGCAGATCGCGGACGTGCTTCTGGAAGGCTCCGTAAGCCCCGTCGCGCACATAGAAGTTGGCGCCGAGGACGATGGACAGGTCGTAGGCGGTCTCGGTGAGCAGCTTGGGCAGCAGATACTTCACGGCCGCCGCGTACACACTGGTGGCTTCCGGGACGAGGTGCACGGCCCGGGTGGCGGTCAGTGCCAGGCAGTCGCTGATGAGCAGATCGGTGAAGGCTCCGACGATCGTGGCGCGGGCGTGCGGGATCTCCAGCACGGAGCGGTGGTAGAGCTTGCGGTCCAGTGCGAAGCTCACCGCCGTACGCAGCGCCGTGTCACCGCCGCCGAGGATCATGGAGGGCAGCACACTGCGGGTGATCTGGAAGGAGCGCAGGGCCAGTTCGACTCCGTCGCCGAGGTTCCCGACGAGCGCGTCCGCGGGCAGCGGGCAGTCGGTGAACTCCACACCGGCGTTCTGGCAGCCGCGTACGCCGACCGTCTCGTAGCGCGGCAGATAGCCGTAGCGGCCGGCGGGCAGCTGTGCCTTGTCGACGAGGAGCACGGAGTGGCTGCGGCTGCCGGCGCTCTCCTCGGTACGGCTGAACAGCACCAGTGCCTCGGCTCGCTCGACGTTGTTGATGACGTGTTTGGCACCGGACATCACGAAGCCGTCGTCGGTCGGCGTGGCCCGGAACTCGTTGCGTACGAAGTCATTGCCGTGGGCGAGTTCGTGGTACGCGATGGCCAGCCGGCCGCCGCCCAGCAGCAGGTCGGCGACGCGCCGCTGCTGCTCGGGGCTGCCGGCCGCCCAGACGGCGATCGCCGCGATGAAGGTGGTGGCGCCGTAGCCGAGGCCGAGGCTGGCGTCCCTGCGGAAGACGCCGCGCAGCACCCGGCCGAGGGTGTCGATCCGCTCGAGCCGGCCACCGAGCTCTGTCGGTACGAACTCCGCGTTGAGGCGGAACGCGGCCAGGGCCTCTTCCGCCTCGGGGAGGAGTTCGCCGCGTTCGTCTGCGGCGAGCAGGGCGTCCCGGCCGAGCGGGTTGCCGGGATCCCCGGGGTCGCCGAAGCGCCTCTCCAGGTCGGCGACGCGCCGCTGGACGAGGACTTCTTCCTGGCTCGGGGTCAGCATGGCGGCCCTTCTGCGATACGGCCCGGCAGCAGAGAGAACAGCTCTCCCGCTTCGTACTGTTCGGTCAGTCGCCCGAGCAACCGCTCGTACAGCGACTCCAGTTCGGTGTCGTAGGCCGCGGGCGGCCGCGGCTGCGGGCCGGTGATGCCCGGCACCGCCTGTTCGAGGCGGTCCACGAGCCGGGCCAGTACGGCCTCGAGCCAGAGGCCCGAGGCCCACAGGCCGGTGGTACGCGGCCCGTGGGCGAGGCGGCGGTTGTGCTGCCATACGCCGAGGCTGCAGGCGGCCGCGAAGCACACGCTGTAGCCGCGGGCGAGGTCGAAGCTCTCCACCGGCGCGCCACCGGGGACGGGGCGGGCGGCCCGCATTGCGGTGTGCAGCCGGTCGGCCGCGGTGGCGAGCGTACGGGCGAGGGCGGCGGCGTGGGCGAGCTGCGGCTGCCGGGACGCCTGTGCACCGAGCACCTCGGCGGCGGTGGGCAGCGACCCCAGTACGGTGCTGCCGCGCCGCGCGAGCAGGCTGAGCTGTCCCGGAGTGAGCCGGGGCAGCGGGCGGGCGTAGGAGTAGGTGGCGGCGACGGTGTCCGGTTCGCGGTCGTGGACGGGGTGGCAGCGGGCCAGCGTGCGGAACTGGGCGGTCAGGGCGTACAGGTTGACCATGGTGTTGCCGTCGAAGATCCCGACGATGCGGTGGTCGCGCTCCAGTTTCTGGAACCGTCCGTGCGCGTAGTAGCCGGTGAGGATGGCGCGTGCGCCGAGCACCCCGCGCAGTCGGCCGAGGATGTCGTCCGCGACGGTCGGCACCAGGTACTTGGCGACCGCCGAGGTGACGCTGAGCTCGTCGGGCAGAGTGTGGATGGAGCGTGCGGCGACGGTGCTCAGTGCTTCCATCGCCAGCAGGTCGGCGTAGGTCTCGGCGAGGGTGCGGCGAGCGGCGGGGAGGTCGAGCAGCCTGCGTCCGTACAGCTCGCGCTCGGCGGCGAATCCGTAGACGACGCGCAGTCCGTGGTCGGCCGCGCCGAGCGAGAGCGCGGTGCACAGGGAGCGGGTGATCTGCAGGGCTTTGAGGACGGTCTCGGGGCCCTCGCCCTCGCGGCCGACCAGGCCGCGGGCGTCGACGGGCGCGCGGTCGAAGGCGATGCCGCTGATGTCCGCGCCGCGGATGCCGAGCGTGTGCACCTTCGGCAGGGTGCGGAAGGTGTGGCCGGGCAGGGCGTTCTTGTCGACGAGGAGCAGGGAGAAGCCGCGCGGGCCGCCGTTGGCCGCGGTGCGGGCGAGGAGGCAGACGAGGCGGCTCCGGGTGGCGTTGTTGATCAGCCACTTCTCGCCGCTGATGAGGTAGCCGCCGTCGGTGCGCTCCGCGACGACCTCTCCGGCCATCAGATCGCTGCCGTGGGTGCGTTCGGTCAGTCCGAGGGAGACCGGTTCGCCCGCGCGGACGAGGGAGGCGAGGCGTTCGGCACCGGCGTGGTCCTCGGCGACCCAGACGCAGACCGCGCCGAGGAACGTCTTGCCGTGTGCGATGGCACAGGTCAGGTCGCGGCGGGCGATGGTGCGCACGATTTCGAGCAGCTGGGGGAAGCCGGTGAGTGAACCGCCGTACTCCTGCGGGATGTAGTAGTGGTGGACGCCGAGGGCGCCGAGCAGCTCACAGGCCGCCGCCGGGAACTGCTCCGCGGCGTCCTCGTTCGCGGCGCGGGCGTAGGAGAGCGGTCCTGAGCCGTTGGGGTCGCCGAGCCGCTGGTCCAGCTGTTCCGCGAGATGCCAGCGCAGTCCGGTGCCGGCGTCCGTCTCCGGGGCGTACGCGGTCTGTGCCGTCCCGGTCCGCTGGGTGATCGCGGTCATCCGCCGGCTCCGTCGTGGACTTCGTGGCCGGCGCCCACGGTGACCAGTCGGCGCACCTCCGGGTGCAGCACCTCGTGCAACGGCTGGATCCGCCCGTCGAGGAAGAGCCGGCGCATGGCGGTGCGCTGGAGCTTGCCGCTGGTGGTGCGGCGTACGGTGCCGGGGCGGACCAGCAGGACGTTCTCGGCCGCGACCTCGAACTCCTTGGACACGCACATCCGTACCGCGGCGGAGAGCGAGGCCAGCTCGGCCTCGAAGCCCGAGCCGGTGCGCACCTCCTGGACGACGACGACATGGTCGCGGTCCGACTCCACGGCGAAGGCGGCGCTGGAGCCGAAGAGCGCGCTCACGCGCTGGACGCTGCGCTCGATGTCCTGCGGGTAGAGGTTACGGCCCGCCACGATCATGATGTCCTTCATCCGCCCGGTGATGTAGAGCTCGTCGCCGTCCATGACGCCCAGGTCTCCGGTGCGCAGATAGCCTTCGTCGCCGTCCTCGGTGGCGCCGTTGAAGGCGTGGGCGTTCTCCAGCGGGCGGTTCCAGTAGCCGCGGGCCACGCTCTCGCCCCGTATCCACACCTCGCCCACCACACCGGACGGAAGCTTTCTGCAGCTGGCCGGGTCGACGATGACCACCTCGCAGTTCTGCGGGCGGCCGGAGCTCACCAGCGTCCGGGCGGGCCTGCCCTGCGGGGCGGGCCGCAGCCGGTGGTGTTCGAGGTCGGCAGCGTCCACCACCCGCGAGGCAGCCATCTCGCCCGGCTCCTTGCCGCTGACGAGCAGGGTGGACTCGGCGAGCCCGTAGCAGGGGTAGAAGGCCTCCTTGCGGAAGCCGGCGGGGGCGAAGCGCTCGGCGAAGGCGTCCATGGTCTCGGCCCGTACGGGCTCCGCGCCGTTGACGGCCGTCTCCCAGCGGGAGAGGTCGAGCTGTTCGATCTCGTCGTCCTTGATCCGCCGCAGACACAGGTCGTAGGCGAGGTTGGGGCCGCCGCCGGTGGTGATGCCGTACTGGTCGATCATCTCGAGCCAGCGCAGCGGCCGCTTCGCAAAGGTCATCGGCGACATCAGCACTCCGGCGCCGCCGAGCCAGAGCGGGTGCAGCAGATGGCCCACCAGGCCCATGTCGTGGTGGAACGGCAGCCAGCCGCCCACCCGCGAGTCGCCGGTCGTACGCATCGCCTGCTGGATGGCGCGCTGGTTGGCGAGCAGATTGCGGTGGGTGACCATGACTCCCTTGGGTTCGCTCACCGAACCCGAGGTGTACTGGAGAAAGGCCACGTCGTCGGGGAACAGACCCGGCTCCTGCCAGGCGCCCGCGTCGCCGGCCTCCGCGCGGTCGGTGGCCAGGCACGCGACCTCGGGGTGACCGATGTTGGCCAGCAGCTGGGAGACGGTCGAGGCCATCGCGGCGTCGGTCAGGATGTAGCTGACGGAGGCGTCGCGGACGATGTTGGCGACCCGTTCGACGTTCTGCCGCGAGCCGACGGGGGCCGGCGCGGGCACGGCCACCGCCCCGGCGTACAGACAGCCCAGGAAGCTCGTCATGAACTCCCGTACCCCGCTCTGCAGGATGAGCACCCGGTGGCCGTGCGATCCGTGGTCCTGCAGCCAGGAGGCCAGTCGTTTGGCCCGTTCGCCGAGCTCGCCGTAGCCGAGCACATCGGATTCCAGCTCACCCTGCGGATTCGTGCCTACGCAGAAGTAAGCCTCCCGCTCCGCACGTTCCGATGCTCTGTCCAACACGAGTTCGGTGAAGTTCCGGTGTGCAGCCATCGTCGCCCCCAGCGCCGCGTACTGATGGCCAGAGCTTGGGAAACCCGTCTCAAGACCGCCTTGAAGGCGGCTGGACCTCGACGAAAAAGGCGTGAACCTCACCTGCTGTCGGCTCGCGTGAAGAGATCGCTCTGCGCGATCTCCTCGTAGTGGGCCCCCGGGATCCACACCCAGTACATCCCGTAGGCGATCAGTGCGCGGCCCACCGGGCGCAGCACTTTGACGACGAGGAACCTTCGTACGGACGACGACATGGCCGATCTCCTCTGTGCGGAAGGGGCAGTGCCGCACGACCATGCGCCGGGCCGGTCGACGATGGCTCTAGGAGCCGGCCCCGGGGCCGCGCCCGGACAGCCGCAGGGCCGTGTCGATCAGCGGCACATGACTGAAGGCCTGCGGAAAGTTCCCCACCAGCCGGCCGCGCCGGGTGTCCCACTCCTCGGCGAGCAGGCCGAGATCGGTACGCAGCGCCAGCAGCCGCTCGAACAGCTGCCGTGCCTCGTCCCGCCGGCCGATCAGGGCCAGATCGTGCGCGAGCCAGAACGAGCAGGCCAGGAAGACGCCTTCGCCGCCGGGCAGTCCGTCCGCACCGACCCTGTCCGAGCCGCCCTCGGGTACCGGATAGCGGCGTACCAAGCCGTCGTCGCACAGCTCCCGCTGGACGGCTTCGACGGTGCCCACCACCCGGGGGTCGTCCGGCGGCAGGAAACCCGTCTGCGGGATGAGCAGAAGCGAAGCATCCAGCTCGCGCGAGCCGTAGTACTGCGTGAAGGTGTTGCGCCCGGCGTCGTAACCGTGGGCGCAGACGTCGCGGTGTATCTCGTCGCGCAGGGCCCGCCAGCGCTGTACCGGGCTCTCCAGCGGCAGCCTGCTCAGTCTGCGTACGGTGCGGTCCGCGGCGACCCAGGTCATCACCTTGGAGTGGACGAAATGGCGGCGTGGGCCGCGTACTTCCCAGATTCCCTCGTCCGGCTCGCGCCAGTTGGACTCGAGGTGGTTCATGAGTTTCATCTGCAGGATGTGCGTGCTGTCGTCGCGCGAAAGCCCTGAGGTCTGGCCCAGCCAGAGGGCGTCCACGACCTCTCCGTAGACATCGAGCTGAAGCTGGTTGGCGGCGCCGTTGCCGATGCGAACCGGCCTTGACTTCTCATAGCCGGGCAGCCACGGCAGTTCGGCCTCCGGCAGCTCGCGCTCGCCCGCGACCCCGTACATGATCTGCAGGTTCTGGGCGTCCCCGGCCACGGCGCGCAGCAGCCACTCGCGCCAGCGGCGGGCCTCCTCGTGGTAGCCGGTGCGCAGCAGCGCGGTCAGCGTCATGGCGGCGCCACGCAGCCATGCGTAGCGGTAGTCCCAGTTGCGTACGCCGCCGATCTCCTCGGGCAGCGAGGTGGTGGGCGCGGCGACGATGCCGCCGGTCGGGGCGTAGGTGAGGGCCTTGAGGGTGATCAGGGAGCGGACCACGGCCTCCCGCCAGGGACCCGAGTAGCTGCACCGGCCGGTCCACCGGGACCAGAACTGTTCGGTGTCCGTGAGGAGTTGGGCAGCGTGGGGCCGGGGCGGGGCGTCGCCGTGGGAGGGCTGCCAGCTCAGCGTCAGGGTGACCCGCTCGCCGGCGCCGACGCTGAACGCCGCGTGGGTGGTCAGATCACTCCCGTAGGTGTCGACGTCGGCGTCCAGCCAGAGCGCGTCGGGGCCGGCCACGGCGACCAGCCGGTCGCGGCCGCCGGGGCCGTGCTCGCGCTGCACCCAGGGGACGATCCGGCCGTAGCTGAAGCGCATCCGCAGGGCCGAGCTCATCCGGACGCGCCCTGAGACGCCCTCCACCATTCGTACGAGAGTCGGTGCGGCATCCGGCCTACCGCGTCCTGCGCCCCTGGGCGGCATGAAGTCGATCAGCCGGACCGTTCCCTCCGGAGTGTCCCACTCCGATTCCAGCACGAGGGAATCGCCGCGGTAGCGACGGCGGGTGGCGGCACCCGCGCTGTCGGCGAGCCCCGCGGGAGCCAGCCGCCAGAATCCGTGGTCCTCCGTGCCGAGCAGCCCGGCGAAGACGGCGGGCGAGTCGAAGCGCGGCAGACAGAACCAGTCGACCGAACCGTCCCTGGCTATCAGGGCCGCGGTCTGCATGTCCCCGATCAGTGCATAGTCCTCGATGAGCGCAGCCACACGAACTCCCGGAACACCGTCACAGCCGCCTTCCGGAGGCGGACCCCCGTCTCCCCGGCGGAACGCAGAGGATCCGGGCACGTTACGCGTGGGACCTCGAGACTCGGCCGGTGCTGGAGTCAGCGCCGGGGAGCGGGGAGGCCACGGGGCTGTGCAGACCGGCCCGGTTCACGGCGCGGACGCCGAGGAGCGTCATGGACGCGCGACATCTGCCAGGGGTGACGGCAAACCGGCGGGCAGGCAGGCCCCGTTCAGACTCCGGAGACCGCCCGCAGATGCTTGCCGCGCCGCCGCCCCGGTACCGCGGTGACACCCTGCACTCCCGGTACGGCGGCGGAGCGGGTTTCGCGGAGCACGAGCGTCATCCGTGTGAACCCCTTGTCCTGAAGCGTCTGCGGCGTCTCGTCGACGATCCGGCAGTCGGTACGCCCCCACCGGGGGTCGGGGTGCCGCAACGGCCGTACGGCACCGTCGTGATGGAGGGCCGCTGCCCCCATGGCGCGCATCCAGTGCGGCAGTCCGCACCGGTAGGCGGCGTCCATGATCGGGTCCAGGGCGATGTCCTGGCGAATGGCCTGAAGTACCTCGTCCCCGTCGTCGCCCTCCAGGGCGGACTCCAACTGTGCCATCAGGGGCAGACACCAGCTTGTCTCGTGCTCACCGAGTACCGTGCCCGCGTCCGGGTGGAACAGGACGAACCTGAGGAAGTTCTGGCCCGGCATGGCCGTAGGGTGCGGTCCGATGCCGCGGAACAGCGCGTCGAAGGCGGGGTTGGTGTGCGCGACGTCCCACCGCCGGTCGAAGAGCAGGGAGGGCAGGGGCACGGCGTCCATCATCGTGGCGTAGTCACGCAGATAGGCCTGCGTCTCCGGATCCGGGGAATCAGCGGGGACGGCAGGACCTCCGGGATCGGCGGGGACCGCCGGCAGCGAGGGCGTCGACGGGCGCACGGGAGCGGGAGCACAGGCAGCAGTGAAGGCCGACGAAGGGGCAGGCACCCGCGGGCGCGGGGGGGCGGCCGGAAACGCGGGCCCGGACGGGCGGCTGGGCCCCGCCGGGCGCGCGGGCCCCGGCGGACGTACCGGCGGCCCGGAGGGAGGCACCGGCCCCGACGGACGCAACGGTGTGCTCCATGCTGCCCTCGGCGGGTCCCGGTCGACGGCGAGACGGAACAGCCATCCGCTCTGCTGGGAGCTCATCTCGAGCGCCTCGACAAGGGCGATGAGCCTGTCGTCGGACCATTCCTGGGCCGGTGTGCGCTCCCAGGTTCCGTACACGTGCGCGCTGATTCCGAGCCGCGCGGCCACGTCCTCCGGGCTCAGGCCCAGTTCCTCACGGCGACGTCTGAGCACGTCGGTGAGCCGCCTCGCACGCAGCGCGCCGCGCGTCGTGCCGGCACACCCTCGACGCCCGTGGACACCAGGCCGTTCCAGGCTTGCCTCATGTGTCATCGAGAACGCCACCCTTCTCGAACTCCCGCTGCGGCAGCGCCTGTTCGATCTTCAACCGCGTGGCGATCCTGCTACCGAAAACGCGGCCATGTCAACTATCGTGGCATTCCGTGTCGCTGAACGCTCAATTCGCGCCACAGCTGTGGCATGAGCTGGCTGTATTCCCTCCCAGCGGATAATCTCCCGGCAGCCCACTGTCTGCGGAGCAACCTCGCCTGATCTAGGAGACCTACTGGTGACAGACGGCTTCTCGGTTCCGGGCCCGACAGCCGCAGGCCCTCTGGCGGCGTCCATCGCCCGCCTGGCCGAACTCGCGGGCAAGCTCGGGGTACCTCATGGCGAGGTCTTCGACATTCATCAGCTCTCCGAGGCCTCGGGTGTTCCCGCCGACGTGGTCCGCGCCCTGCTCGACGGCAGGCCGGCCGGGGAACCCGACCTCCAGGCGCGCTTTCTGCAGCGCTTCGACCTGCTGCGCAGGACACGGCTGAAGCCCAACGGCCGCCGCTACACACAGCAGGAGATCGCCGATGGTGCGGGCATGTCACGGCAGCAGGCGGGAGCGCTCATCAACGGCGACCGCCGGCCGACCATGGAGCACTGCGACGCCATACAGAGGTTCTTCAAGGTCCATGCCGGATTCCTCACCGCCGGGGACGCCGATGCGCTCGGCGGCGCACTGCAGCGCACCGAGCAGGCACTGCTGCACGACTACGCCGGCGGTGACAGCGACCCGCTGGAGCGGCTGCTGCAGGATCACGGGGTACGGGGCATCGCCTGGCGCGCCGCTCAACTGCCCACCGACAAACACCGGGACAAGGTCGCCGAATGGCTCGACATGCTCCTGGAGAGCGTCAAGCCGACAGATCCCTGACGTCTTCAGGACAGCGTGGGATGCGCAGGTGTCTGCACAGGTGCTGACGGGGAGAGGAGAACGGTGAGCATAGGCAAAGAGATGCGTCGGCTGTGCGGCGAGCTGGTCGCCGGAATCGATCTGTCCGCCCCGGTGGAGCCCGCCGATCTCTATGCCGCGCTGTGCCAGGGAATGAGCAGGCGCCGCGGCCGGCCCGTCCGGTACCGCATGGCCTCGTTCCCCCCGGGGACGGCCAGCGGACTCTGGCTCGACATGGCCGACCAGGACCTGATCGTCATCGAGGAGCGCACCGCTCCCGACCACCAGCTGGTCATTCTCGGCCATGAACTGTGGCACATGGAGGCCGGACACTGCACCCATCACGTCGAGGGCGCGGCCGTCGCCGCCCGGCTGCTGACGGACGAGGCCGATCTCCAGGCGACGGTGCTCAAGGTCGCGGCCCGGACCCGTTTCGACCAGGCCGAGGAGAACCAGGCGGAGAGCTTCGGCCTGCTGCTCAGCAGCAAGTGCCGCTCCTGGCTGGCCGGTTCGGCCGGCCGCGGCCGCGTACGGCGTGACGGACTCGCGGGCCGGATCGAGGCGTCGTTGGGATACCGCGGGCCACAGGGCTGAGTCGTGGACGGCCGGGACAACGGCCGGGACCACTCCGTCCCTGCCGCCCGGCAACCCGCCGCGGTACGGCCGGGTCGGCCGGGTCTCGGAGCGGTTCCCGCTGAACGATCCGGCGAAGGCGTGAGGTCGCGTCCCGTCACCTAGGCTCGGCGGCGAGATGAACGGCAACCACAGAGACAGTCACAGAGACCGTCGCCGGGGCAATCACACGGGCAGTCGTACCGCCGGCCACACCGGCGGCCACACACCGCTGGAGCCCAAGGCGGACCGGGAGACCGTGCGACGGCACAACCTCAGCCTGGTGCTGCGGGCGGTCCGCGACGAGGGCGAGGCGACCCGGGCCGGGGTCGCCGCGCGGGTGGGACTGACCCGCGCGGCGGTCTCCTCGCTGGTGGAGCAGTTGCTGGAGAGCGGGTTCCTGTCCGAGTCCGGGAAGACGTTCAGCGGTCAGGCGGGCCGGCCCGGCACCGTGCTGAAAGTGGCCCGTACCGGCGCCGCGGGCGTCGGTATCGAGATCAACGTCGACTATGTGTCGGTATGCGTGGTGGATCTGGCGGGCACGGACCGGGTGCGGCTCGTCGAGCATCTCGACAACCGCGGCGCGCCGCCCGCGCAGGTACTCGACCGCGCCGCCGGCATCACCGCCCGCGCGCTGACGTCGGCCGCCGAACAGGAACTGCGTCCCGTGGGCGCCGAGTTGGCGCTGCCGGGGCTGATCTCGGCGGGCACGGTCCGCCAGGCACCCAATCTGGGCTGGACACGGGTCGCGGCCGAGGGCCCGTTCGCCGGGGCACTCGCCGCGCTGCGTCCCGGCGTGCCCGCCCTGCCGGTGCGTGCGGAGAACGAAGCCAATCTGGCGGCGCTGGCCGAACTGTGGTTCGGCGGTCTGGGCGAGATGCGCAGCTTCCTGTTTCTGACCGGCGAGATCGGGGTCGGCGGTGCGCTGGTCCTGAACGGCGAACTGCTCCGCGGGGCGCACGGTTTCGCCGGTGAGATCGGGCATGTGGTGGTGTCCGCGGAGGGGCCCGAGTGCCGCTGCGGTTCGCGGGGCTGCCTGGAGCAGTACGCGGGCCAGTCGGCGCTCCTGCGGGCCGCGGGGATCGATGAGGGGGCCGGCGCCTCGGGCGTGGCGGAGCTGGAGCGGCGGGCCCGGGCGGGCGAGGAGCGCGCGCTCGCGGCGCTCGGGCAGGCCGGGCTGATGCTGGGGCGGGTGCTTTCCGGGGCGGTGAACCTCTTCGACCCGGACGCGGTGGTGCTCGGTGGGATCTACCGGCCGCTGCTGCCCTGGCTTTCGCCGCCGGCCGGCGGCGAGCTGGCAGGACGGGTGGTGTCGGGGCTGTGGCCCGAGGGAAGCGGGCGGCTGCGCGCCTCGTCCCCGGCGGCGGACGCGGCGCGCGGCGCGGCGGCCCTGGTGGTACAGGACGTGCTGGCGGACCCGGTGGCCTACGCGGACCACTGAGTCCGGCCACCGGAACGTGTCCGTGCGGCGTGTGAGAACCCGGGTCCGGGTCCGGGTCGGCCGACACCGCAACCCGCCCTGCGTTGGGACCGCGCCCTGCCTTTGGACCGCGGCCGGGGCTTGGACCGCGGCCGGGGCTTGGACCGCGGCCCAAGTCGGCCGGAACTCAGCCTGTCCGGCGTTGGAGGACCGGGGTCCGGGCGGAGCCCCGGCAAGGGCCCGCGGCTGCCCGCGCCCGCCGCGGGAGTCAGCGCACACCGAGCAGGTGATCCATCGCGAGCTGGTCCAACTGCTCGAAGGCCATCCCGCGCTCCCCGGCGGCGTCCACGTCGAACTCCTCGAACGAGGCACGGTCGTCGAGCAGTCCGGACAGCCCGTCCGCGGCAGTGGGCAGGCACAGCTCGTCGAGCCGCGCGGCCCGCAGCGCCTCCCGTACCCGCGGATCCGCGCGGAAAGCGGCAGCACGCTCGCTGAGAATCAGATAGTTGCGCATACAGCCCGCGGCGGAGGCCCACACCCCGTCGGAGTCCTCGGTCCTGGGGGGCTTGAAGTCGAAGTGCCGCGGACCCTCGTAGCCGGCCGTCTCCAGCAGATCGACCAGCCAGAAGGCGGAGCGCAGATCGCCCGCGCCGAAGCGCAGGTCCTGGTCGTACTTGATCCCGTTCTGCCCGTTGAGGTCGATGTGGAAGAGCTTGCCCGCCCACAGCGCCTGGGCGATGGAGTGGGTGAAGTTCAGCCCGGCCATCTGCTCATGGCCGACCTCGGGATTGACGCCGTACAGCTCGGGCCGCTCCAGGCGCTCGATGAAGGCCAGCGCGTGGCCGACGGTGGGCAGCAGGATGTCGCCGCGCGGCTCGTTGGGCTTGGGTTCGATGGCGAACCGGAGGTCGTAGCCCTGCGTGGTGACGTACTCCCCCAGCAGGTCGAAGGCTTCCTTCAGCCGGTCCAGGGCCGTGCGTACGTCCTTGGCCGCGCCCGACTCCGCGCCTTCGCGGCCACCCCAGGCGACATAGATCCGGGCCCCGAGCTCGGCGGCGAGGTCGATGTTGCGCAGCGTCTTGCGCAGCGCGTACCGGCGTACCCCCCGGTCGTTGGCGGTGAAGCCGCCGTCCTTGAAAACAGGGTGGGTGAAGAGATTGGTGGTGGCCATCGGCACGACCAGCCCGGTGGCGTCCAGCGCCTGCCGGAAGCGCTTGATGTGCGACTCGCGCGCGGTCCGGGAGGCGCCGAAGGGGATCAGGTCGTCGTCGTGGAAGCTGACGCCGTACGCCCCGAGCGCGGCGAGCCGCTGCACGGTCTCGACGGGGTCCAGGGGCGGCCGGGTCGCGTCTCCGAACGGATCCCTGCCCTGCCAGCCGACCGTCCAGAGACCGAAGGTGAACCTGTCCTCGGGGGTGGGGGTGAAGCGTTCCGTCATCGCCATGACCGCCTTCGATCCACAGTTTGTTTTCTTACCTTATTAATAATGCATACCTCTCCGTGCTCACAGAAGCCCCTCAACTTCTGTTACCCGACTCCTATACCCCACTCCACACCCTGTTCCCGTCGGACCGGGTGACGTAATTTGTTTTTCGTACGCCAAAATGGCCCGGAGGGAGCGGTGAGGCAATGCAGACGCACACGGTCGTCATCGGTGTGGACAGTTCGACCCAGTCCGCCAAGGCGGCGTTCACCGACGCCGAGACCGGTCGGCTGCTTGCCGTCGGCCGGGCCCCGCACCAGGTCGGCGGTGAGGGCGGCGCCCGCGAGAGCGACCCCGAGGTGTGGTGGTACGCGCTGCGTGAGGCCGTCGCCACCGGGCTCAAGGAGTCGGGCCTGCCCGCGTCCGCCGTACGGGGTATCGCGGTCGCCGGACAGCAGCACGGCCTGGTCGTCCTCGACCGCTCCGGGCGGCCGGTGAGGCCGGCGCTGCTGTGGAACGACACCCGTTCGGCCCCGCAGGCAGCCGCCCTCACCGAGGCGCTCGGCGGCCCGGACGCCTGGACGGCCCGCACCGGATCGGTGCCGGTCGCCTCGATGACCGCCGCCAAGTGGCAGTGGCTGCGCGAGCACGAGCCCCGGGCGGCCGAGGCTGCGGCCGCGGTCCGTCTCCCCCACGACTTCCTCACCGAACGGCTGACGGGCACCGCGGCCACCGACCCCGGGGACGCCTCGGGCACCTGCTGGTACTCCACCGCCACCGGTGCGTACGACCCCGAACTCCTGCGACTCATCGGCCTGGACGTCGACCTGCTGCCCCCGGTGGCCGCCACCGGCGCCGCCCGCGTCGGCTCGCTCACCGCCGCGGCCGCCGAGGAGCTCGGTCTGCCGGCAGGCATCGCGGTCGCCGCCGGCACCGGCGACAACATGGCCGCCGCGGTCGGCCTCGGGCTCGGCGGCGCGGGGTTGCTGGACCACCCGGCGCTCAGCCTCGGCACCTCCGGCACGGTCTTCGCCGCCAGCCGCACCCGGCCCGCGTCCGCGGCCCTCGCCGGATTCGCCGCCGCCGACGGTACGTACCTCCCGCTGGCCTGCACCCTGAACTGCACGCTCGCCGTCGACAAGGTCGCCACCCTGCTGGGCCTGCACCGCGATGCCGCCGAGGCGGGCGGGGAGGTCGTGCTGCTGCCCTACCTCGACGGGGAGCGCACCCCCGACCTGCCCGCCGCCTCCGGCCTGCTCACCGGCCTGCGGCACACCACAACCCGGCAGCAGCTCCTCGGCGCCGCCTATGAAGGCGCGGTCGTGACGGTCCTGCGCGCGCTCGACGAAGTACTGCACGCCTGCGGCCTCGACCCGTCCGGGCCGGAGGCGGCCACTCGGCCGCTGCGCCTGATCGGCGGCGGCGCACGGGGCCGCCACTGGGTGGAGACCGTACGCCGCCTCTCCGGCCGCCCGTTGCTGATCCCCGCGTCCGCCGAACTGGTCGCCCTCGGCGCGGCGGCGCTGGCGGCGGGCGCCGCGACGGGCGAGGACCCGGTGGCACTGGCGGCCGGCTGGCAGGGCGGGAACGCGACCGAACTGCCGCCTGTGGCACGTGACATGGAGACATGGGAGCGGGTCAACGACGTGCTCGGGCGAGCGACGCCGACACTGCTCACCTGACGACGGGCATGCGGCGCACTGCGGGATCGACCTTGGTGAACGGTGTGGGCGCGTTGCCCGTCCAGCGGTGCAGCACCGCCTCGCCGGTCTCCTTGGTGCCGGTACCGTCCTGGATCTTTCCTGCCTCGCCGAGGTAGAAGCGGCCGTCGTCGAGGGAGACCAGTCCGTACTGGCCGGCCGACTGCCAGCCGTACGTCCCCGACGGCGTGTGGTGCAGCCCTTCGGGCAGCAGCGACAGCAGCCGTCCGCGCTCGGGGCGCTGCTGGCCGCGGATGTCGCCCCACACCGGGCGTTTTTGGCCGTCGACGACGAAGAGGGTGTAGTGGGGGAAGCCTGGCTTGGTGCCCTTGTACGCGGCCATCAGCCAGTTGCCGCTGTGCCCGTCGTACTCCAGGTTCTGCACCCCGTACGTGGTGTTGCCGGTGTACACGAAGTACTTGCCGTCGGGCGCGGCGGGACCGCTGGTGTGCGGGGCGGATTCGGTCAGGGGCCGCTCGTACTTCTTCCAGTTCCGTACGTCGTACTGGAGCAGGACCTGGTGGTCGTTGTCGGTCCGGGTGGTGTGGGAGTAGACGCCGTACGCGACGGTCAGTTTCTGCCTGCCCGGCGAACTGCCGAACTCCGGCCCGAACGCGACGCCGTCGATGCCGCTGCACCCGTAACGGTGGTCGGGGGTCTTCGCCGTGTCCCCGTCGAAGACACCGTCGCCGTTCATGTCGGCCGTGTAGTCCCGCACGACCTCCTTGAGATGAACGGTCGACACGACCCCGGAGGTGAGGGCATCCATGTTCATCCGCGTGATGCGGTCACCGTCGAAGAGGGCGATGTAGAAGGCTCGGGCGGCCTTGTACTCCAGGGAGCCGTAGACCCGTCCGTCCTGTCGGTTGAAGTCCAGGTCGCCGAGATGACCGGTGAAGCCGGTGACCGAGCCGAGCGGCTTCCCGCGCAGATCGGTCTTGACGAGGAGGTTGGTGAAGGAGAAGTACATACGGCCCTTGCGGCGGTCCAGAGCCATGCCCTGGAGATGGCCGGATTTCCACGCCCCGCCGTCGATGGCCGTGGGCAGTTCCCGCACGGGTCTGTCGGTGGCGTGGGCCGTGGGGGCGGTGGTGCCGATCGCCGCAACGGCCAGGAGGACGACGGCTGTCAGTAAGCCGCGTAGGTGCCTGTGCATGTTCCCTCCGGTGTCCTGGGAGTCCGGATGGTGCCGGGCAGGCGTTCACGACCAGCCAACGCCGTGAGAACACCTCTGTGCGGCATACCAGTTGTCGGTATCTCCTGTCACCACCACTGCGGCCCCGGGGCTTCGTCCCCGGGCCGATCTGCCGATGTCCGCGGACGGCCGCGCGGGCTCTGCAGGCTGCCGGACGGCCGTCCGCGTCTCCGTCAGGGCGCGGTGGTCACGAGCACCCGCTCCTGTTCACCCGGTTCCCGGCCGGCGTCCGGTGCCCATTCCTCCTGCCGTGCGGCGGGTTGCTCGGCCTCCCGCAACAGCGCCGTCAGGGCGCTGCGGGCGCGGGCCACCCGGGAGCGCACCGTGCCGATCGGGCATCCGATGGCCAGCGCCGCTTCGGCGTACGGGAGTCCCAGCAGCTGGGTGAGGACGAATGCCTCGCGGCGCTCGCCCGGGATCGTGGCCAGCAGTTCGGCGAGCGCGACTCCGTCCTCGAAGCCGGGCAGGTTGCGGGGCTGGGTCCGCTCGGCGGCCGACTGCCAGTCGTCCGTGCCCGACAGCCGGGGGCGGGCCGCGGTGCGGCGGAGGCTGTCCACCACCGCGCGTCGGGCTATGGAGAGCAGCCAGGTACGCGCGGACGAGCGGCCTTCGAAGCGGTGCAGGCTCCCCAGCGCGCGCAGGAATGTGTCCTGGGTCAGGTCGTCGGCGGCCTGCGGGTCCGCGCTCAGATAGGTGACATAGCGCCAGACGTCGCGGTGCAGCGCGCGTACGAACCGCTCCACGGCAACGGGATCGCCGCTGCGAGCGGCGAGCGCCCAGCCGGTCACCACCTCGTCGCTCGCGGCCGTGTGTGGTGGTCGCCGCACATCGGCGGGGCGGGGCGGGGGCGAACACGGGGGCAGGGCAGAGTTCATCGCCTGGTGTCCCTTTCACAATTCCGGGATCCGGCGGTCGCCGATCGGGCGGGCCGGTAAGTCGTACGGCTCTGCCCGATGGCAGGCCGATGCCCGAGTCGCGAGGCGAGGTCACCGTCGCCGCGTCGGGGAACTGGCTGTCAGACGACAGCGATCCCGGTGGGCGGACCCCGTGAAGTGATGGCGTGAACGAGCAGCAGCTGCCGCAGGCGGCGGGCGCGGCAGGAGCACCGGCCGCGGAGGCGTGGCCGGTGCGGGGGCGCGGGGAGACGGAGCGGCAGCCTCAGCGGTGCGACGAGCCAGCCCGCGAAGGCACGCAGGACCTGGAAGACGGCCTGCTCACCGTGGGCGAGCCAGAGGCCGCACACCAGCGCGGCCAGCAGGTGGGCTGCCAGCATGCCCGTTGACGACATGGCCAGGGACGACATGCCCATGGCCGGCATGCCGTCGTCGGGGCCCATGGGCAGGGCCGTGCCGTCCGTCATCCCCCGCAGGGCGTGGTGGGCGTGCCCGCCCATCGACAGCATGGGCAGATCGGCCGTGGCCGACGGTGACCCGTCCACAGGGTGCGCCATGTCCTGCGCCAGCGAGAACCCGGAGTGCAGTACGGCCTGAGTGGCCACGGCCACGGAGGTGACCAGGAACAGGCCGCGTTCCCGGGCCGCCAGCGCCCACGCCACGGCGCCTGTCACGGCCGAGGCGGGGACAGTCGCCCACCACGGGACAGCCACTCCGGACATCAGCACATGGCCGAGCGTTCCGAGCAGCACACAGACGGCCGCGAACACTGCGGCCCGTACTGCGCGGCAACATCGCCCTGGAGTCATGGCGGGCCCATCCTTGCATCCGTCGCGCCGCCGTCAAGACCACGTCCGAAATGTTCCCGGAACGGCTTTCTCCCGGCCATGACGGTGACTCAGATCACATCCCACTCCCGGAACTTGATGGTTACACGACCCGACTTCTGACGAGGTCCGACGACCTCTTGCAGCCGACGGGAACGGAGCACAGCAGTGGGGGCGGAGCAGAAAGCGGCAGCAGCGCCGGCGGGCGCGGTGCCGGGGGAACCGGCGTCCCGTGCGCTGACGGCTCTGCTGACCTGCGCCATGGCCTACTCGATGATGCAGCTGTTCCTGCTCGGTGCGCTGGGGCCGCGGCTCGTCGGCGAACTCGGCATCTCGCCCACCGTCCTCGGCCTGACGACGACGGTGGGCTTCGGTACGGCGGCCGTGCTGTCGCCGGTGGGCGGACGGCTGGTGGACCGGGTGGGCCCGCGCCGCTGCCTGGTGGCGCTGCTGCTGGTGTCCGCCGCGGCGCTCGCACTGATCGGCGCGGCGCCCGGCGCGGGGCTGCTGCTCGCGGCGGTGGCGCTGGGCGGACTGCCGCAGGCGCTGGCCAACCCCGCCACCAACAAGGCGATTCTGGCCACGGTCCCGCCCGCAGACCGCGGCGCGGTGACCGGAATGAAGCAGGCCGGGGTCCAGCTCGGCGCCTTCGCCGCGGGACTGCCCCTCGCCGCGCTCGCCGGCGGCATCGGCTGGCGCGGGGCGGTGTGGACGGCGGCCGGCACGGCCGTCGTGGCCGCCGTGTGGGCGGCGCGCATGCTCCCCGCCGACCCACCGGCGGCAGCCCCCGGCCCGCGCTCCTCCCTGGTTCCCCGGGGCGCCATCGCCTGGCTGGCGGCCTTCTCCCTACTGCTGGGCTGCGGGATCGCCTCGGTCAACACCTATCTGGCGCTGTTCGGTACGCAGCGGCTCGGGCTCGGTCCCACGGCCGCCGGCGCGCTGGTGGCCGTGCTGGGGGTCGCCGGGATCGCCGGCCGGGTGGGCTGGTCGAAGGTGGCCGGCCGTCCCGGACGTGCCGAGTGGCTGCCCGGATGGCTGGCCGCGGGCGCGGTGGGTGCGGCGCTGCTGCTGGCCGGCGCGTTGCTCGTGCACCCGCTGGCATGGCCGGCGGCCGTGGCTGTGGGGGTGTTCGCGGTCTCGGGCAACGCCGTCTCGATGGTGCTGGTCATGCAGCGGGCGGCTCCCGGCCGGGCGGGGCAGGACTCGGCGCTGGTCTCGGCGGGGTTCTTCACCGGGTTCGCGGTGGGGCCACCGCTGTTCGGCCTGCTGGCCGGGGCGGGCCACTACGGGCCCGGCTGGCTCCTGGTGGCGGCCGAGTTCGCCGGGGCATGTGCGGTGGCGCTGCTCTGGGCCGTACGGGACCGGCGCGAGGCCCAGCGATGAGCACGCCGGCCTGGGCCCTGCCCGCCCTGACAGCGGTCCTCGAGCGGGTCGCGGCCGTACGGAGCGACGTCGGCGACCGCTTCCCGCTGTTCGCGGAACCCGGCAGCGGGCACTGGACGACGACCGGACGCGGCTCGTGGACCGGCGGGTTCTGGGCCGGACTGCTGTGGCTGCGCGCGCTCGGGACGGGCGAGGCCCTCGACCGGGCCGCCGCCGCGCAATGCACGGCGCGGCTGGCGCCCTGGGCCGAGGCCGACACAGCCACCAGGGGACTCATCTTCTGGTATGGAACAGCGCTCGCCGCCGACGACGACCGGGCGGCGGAGCTGCGTGCGCGCGCGGCGCGCGCCTGCCTGGATTCCTACGACCACGAACTGGGCCTCGTCCCCTGGGGGTCGGCCTTCGGCGGACCACGGCTGCTCGCCCGCGCCGACGCGTCGCCCGGCCTCGTGCCGCTGCTCGCGACGGCCGGTCCGGAGGCGATGCGGGCGGCCGGATCCCATCTTCGTACGCACCTGGAACTCTGTCTGACCGGCGGTACGTCGAGGTTCGATCCGGGTTCGGGATGGCTGCCCTTCGACGATCCGCCGGCCGGCTGGAGCCGTGGGCGGGCCTGGCTGCAGCTCGCCGCGGCCGATGCCGTGCATCATCTGGGAGCCGAGGAACTCGGCTGCATGCCTGGGCAGTCGGCTGCCTCCCGCCTGGTGCCCCTGGCCGACGAGAGCCGCCCCGACGGCCCGTGCGACACCTCGGCGGCCGCGATCACGGCCGTCGCCCTGCTCAAGCTCGGACACCGCGAACGTGCGGTCGCCGTGCTGGAGGAACTGGTCCGCGTCCATCTCACCGGCTCCGGCCGGCTGCTCGACGGCTGCTACGACCTCGGCAGAGAAGCAGCGGTACGGCACGAACTGGTGTGGGGGACCTTCTTCCTCGCGTACGGACTTGCCGTGCTCACCGGGCTCGTCGACGTCCACGCCGCCTGAGAGGTCAGCGACGACAACCTAGGGCGTGCCCTGGCAGTTCTTGCGGAAGGCCTCGTCGTACGCGGTGTCGTAGCCGACGGCGTACCCGCTCTGGAACGCGGCGATGAGCACATCCGGCTTGGCCGGAGGTGTCAGACGCGCGTGGGTCCGCACGCACGTCTTGGCGTCCTCGAGGGCCCAGGTGGTGCCGGAGGACTTCCCGGCGTTGAACATGCTGTCGTACGTCTGCTCCGGCGGCTTCTGCGGCGGCGGGGGCTCCCCCGGCTTCTGCGTGCAGTTCTCCTTGAACGCCTTCGCGTACGCCTGGTTGTAGCCGTACTTGTAGCCCTGGATCTTGCCGCGCTCGTGGTCATTGGGACTGACCGGCGCCAGCGGAGGCGGCAGCTTCTGGCAGACAGGAGGACTGCCGTCTTTCCTGCCGGCGGCCGACCCCAGGAGAAACCCCTGGCGACAGCCGGTGTGGTAGGCGTCCTTGGGCAGGCTCAGGCCGTGACAGACGTTCGGGGCGATCGCAGTCGTCGTCTCTGCGGTGGGAAGCGACTCCTGGGTCCCCGCGCCTCCTGCCGCGAAAGCGGGCGAGATCGCGAGTGCTGCGAGGAGCGGTGCTGCTCCGAGCAGGGCGAGACAGCGATTGCGGGACATGGCCATCCTTTCGGGAGCCGATACCCGCAGGCAGCCGGCTCAGGTCGTCGCCCCCTGCGTTGCTCTGACGGCTTCGGACAAAGACGCTACGCCTCACGGCGTCACCGCAGCGTGGCGGAGGCGTGACTGCGGCATGACCACGCGAGACGGTTCGCCGTAGGAGCGGCGCCGGGAGACCGGCCCGGGGCGAGGCCGCGGTCAGTCCGTACGCAGCACCCGGCGCGCGACGGACGTGATGTGGAGCTCGTCGGGGCCGTCGAGGATCCGCGCCGCGCGTCCGGTCCTGAACAGCGCGGGCAGCGGCGTGTCCGGGCCGAGCCCCGCCGCGCCGTGTACCTGGATCGCGGCATCCGCGACCTCCTGGAGCATGCGGGAGGCGGCGACCTTGGCCAGACCCACCTCGACATGCGCGTCCAGCCCCGCGTCGAGACGGGCGGCCGCTTCGTACACCAGAGGGCGTGTGGTGCGCAGTGCGAGCAGCGCCTCGAAGACATGGCGCTGGACGAGCTGGAGGTCGCCGAGCGCACCGCGTGACCGCACGCGGGTGGCCGCTCGCTCACACATCAGGCCGAAGGCGCGCTGTGCCTGGCCGAGCCAGCGCAGACAGCGCAGGGTGCGGCCGAGTTGCAGCCGCTCCCCCGCGACGGACAGGGCCTTGCCCCGTTCGCCGAGCAGATGGTCCCCGTCCACCGCGGCCCGGTCCAGCTCGATCTCCCACTGCCCGCCCGCGCCGAGCACCGGCAGTTCGCGCACCACCCGGAAGCCGGGCGTGGCGGTGGGGACGAGCAGCAGGGACAGCCCTTCGCGGTCCGCCGGTGCGCCGTCGGTACGGGCGAGCACGGTGACGAGGTCGGCGTCGGCGGCGCCGCTGGTGAACCACTTGCGGCCACTGACCGTCCAGCCTCCGCCGGCGCTCGGCTCGGCCCTGGTCGATGTGAGGAACGGGTCCGTGCCCGGCGTCTCCGGCTCGGTCATGGCGTAACAGCTGCGGATCTCTCCGGCGACCAGCCGGTGGAGATAGAGCTCGCGGACGCGGGGGCTGCCGTACCGCTGGAGCATGAGTACGTCCAGGAGGGGCGCCGATCCGAGCGCGGCGGGCCCGTGGTCGCTGGCCCCTTCGGCCTCGGCGACATGCACGTAGGAGCGGAGGGGAAGGCCCTGACCGCCCAGCTCGGCCGGCAGCGGCAACGCCCAGAGCCCCTGTTCCCTCGCCTCCTGCCGAAGTCGGCGCAGCGCGGCGGTAGCTTGCGGGCCCCCCGCGTCCAGTACGGGCTCACAGGGCATGACCCGGTGTCGTACGAACGCGGTGACGCGGTCCCTCAAGTCCCTCAGCCCGGCCGGGCATTCGGGCATGCCGCGACCGGCCCGCACCTGATTCTCCACCACTTTGCTCCGGCCTCCAGGGAACCCATGGGAACAGCAGTCCGACTGTCTCTCCGTCGAACAGGTCGGGCGCGGCGGCTTTCCAGTTCCCACCGCGCCCGGAGAGGAGAGCCATGGCCACACCAGCCACCACCGGAACGGCCCGGCGGCCGCTCGACGGACTGCGCCTGAGCACGTCGGGGCCGTCCGGGCCCGGGGACGTACTCGTCGCCGAGCATCTGCGGCTGCTCGGAGCGCGGGCCGTGGGCGCCGAGGGTGAACAGAGCGCTCACGGTGACCACGGAAGCCACTTCGCGCTCGCCGGATCCGAGTTCGGTGAACTCACCGCGCACACGACCTGGGGCGGGTCCGGCACCGGCATCACCGACGAGTCCACCGTGCAGGCAGCCACCGGCATCATGGCGGTCCATGGCCGCCGCGACGGTGTACCGCGCGGTCTGGCCTTCGACTACGCCGCCACCGCCACGGCCGTCCTGACCGTGCAGGGACTGCTGGCCGGTCTGCTCGCCCGCGGCCGCGGGGCCGGTACCGCGCAGGTGAAGACCTCGGCGGAACGGTCCGGGCTGCTGGCGGTCTCCCAGTATCTGGCCGCCGCCGGTGCCGAGGAGGGGGAGGCGGCCGAACTCGCCCCGGGCGGACCGCCGTTCACGTCCGCCGACGGGACGCTCTTCGAACTCGAGACCCTGGACCCCGGGGTATGGGCCGCCTTCTGGCGCGCGCTCGAAGCTCCGGAGGTGGCGATACGGGCGGGCTGGCGCCCCTTCCAGTTCCGGTACGCCACCGCCTGCGCGCCCTTCCCCGATTCCCTGCACAGCACAGCCCGGTCGAGTTCCTGGCAGCGGATCCGGGAGGCGGCCGACGTTTCCGGCGCCGACGTGTGCCCGTTGCGTTCCCTCGCCGACCGGGCCGCCGAGCAGGACGGGGCGGCCCCCTGGACCCTGACCTCGCCCGGCGCTCCGCACGAGGCCCCGTACCAGGCCGCCTACTCGCCGCGGCTCACCCAGGCGCTGCCACTCGCCGGACTGACCGTGCTGGAGGCCGGCCGCCGTATCCAGGCCCCGCTCACCGCACATCTGCTGGGACTGCTCGGCGCGGAGGTCATCCGCATCGAGCCGCCGGGCGGCGACCCGCTGCGCGGCATGCCGCCGGCCTGCTCCGGGATCTCGGCGCGCTGGCTCGCCCTGAATCGTGGCAAGAGCGCCGTCGAGGTCGACATCAAGTCCGGCACCGACCGCGGCATGCTGCGCGAGATGGCCGCCGAGGCCGACGTCTTCCTGCACAACTGGGCGCCGGGCAAGGCCGCGCAGCTCGGACTCGACTCCGCGGATCTGGCCCGCGCCAACCCCGCGCTCGTCTACGCGTACACCAGTGGCTGGGCGGGACGGCTGACCGGCGCGCCCCTGGGAACCGACTTCATGGTCCAGGCGCGCACCGGGGTCGGGGAGGCCGCCCGGCCGGCCGACGAGCCGCCCGCACCGTCCCTGATGACTCTGCTCGATGTGATGGGGGGACTGCTCGGCGCCGAGGCCGTGCTCGCCGGGCTGCTGCTGCGCGAACGCACCGGCCGGGGAGTACGCGTGGACTCCTCGCTCCTCGGCGCCGCCGACGTCCTCACCGCGCCCGCGCTGCGCCGTGCCGCCGCGGGCCTCCCCGCGCGCCGCCCCGCCGGGTTCCGTCGCCCCCTGCGCACCGCCGACGGCTGGGTCGCGCCCACCGATGCCTGCGCGGGCGCCGCCGGCGCCCATGACCTGCACGCGCTGCCCACGGAAGACGCGCTGGCACGGCTGCACGCGCACGGCCTGTCCGCGACCGCCGTCACCACCGACCTGGCGGCCCTGCACCACGATCCGCGCTTCACCGGCCCGATCACCCGCGACGCGCACGGCGCACCCGCCGTTCCCGACCCCTGGAGCTTCGTATGACCCTCAAGCTGCACGACCTCCTGCCCGCAGAGCTGCGCCGTTCCTGGGCGATCGACGGCACCTGTCCCGATCTGGACATCTACAGCCTCTACAGAGCCCGGCAGATCGCCGACCTGCACCGCACTGCGCTCATCGACGCCAAGGGGAAGCTCTGTTACACGGCGCTCGACCGCAAGGTGCGCGCCATGACGGTCGGGCTGACCGGGCTCGGCATCCAGGAGGGCGAGGTGGTCGGCGTCCAGCTGCCGAACAGCCGCAACGCCGTCATCGCCGACCTGGCCATCGCCGCTCTCGGCGCCGTGGCTCTCCCCTTCCCCGTCGGACGCGGCGGACAGGAGGCGGCGTCACTGCTCGGCCGCTCGGAGGCCGTCGCGGTGATCGCCAGTACCGAGCACCGCGGCTACCGGCATGCCGCCGATCTGCTCGCCCTGTCCGGTGAACTCCCCGCGCTGCGAACGGTGATCGCCGCCGGCCCCGGCACCGCGGCCGAGGGTGCCGTGCCCATGGCGCAGCTGCTGCGCGCCGATGCGGCCGCCTTCGTCGCCGCCCGTCCCGATCCCGACTCCGCCGCCCGGATTCTGGTCTCCTCCGGTTCCGAGGCCGAGCCGAAGATGATCGCGTACTCCCACAACGCCCTCGCCGGGGGCCGTGGGAACTTCCTGGCCTCCCTGATGCGCGAGGGGGAACCGCCCAGGTGCCTGTTCCTCGTCCCGCTCGGCTCGGCCTACGGCAGCAACGGCACCGCGGTCGCGCTCGCCCGGCACGGCGGAACCCTCGTCCTGCTCGACCACTTCACGCCCGAGGCCGCTCTGGAAGCGATCGTCACGCACGAACCCACCCATGTGCTGGGCGTGCCGACGATGGTGCGGATGATGCTGGACCGGCTGGGCGACGAGCAGCTCGATGCCCCGTCCCTGACGGCACTGGTGCTCGGCGGCTCGGCTCTGGACCCCGCCACTGCCGACGAGGCCCGCCGCGCCTTCGGCTGCCCGGTCGTCAACCTCTACGGCTCGGCGGACGGAGTCAACTGCCATACGGGACTGGGCGAGGAGCGCCCGCCCGCCGACGGCCCCGGCGTGGTGGCCGGGCGTCCCGATCCGGGCGTGGCCGACATACGCATCGCCGTGCCCGGCACGGCGGAGATGGAGGAGGTCCCGGCGGGCGACGTGGGCGAGATCGTCGCCAGAGGGCCGATGACCCCGCTGTGTTACGTCGGTGCCCCGGACCTCGACGCCCGCTACCGGACCACCGACGGCTGGGTACGCACCGGGGACCTCGGCCTGCTGGAGGAGGACGGCACCCTCAGAGTCGTCGGGCGGCTCAAGGACGTGGTGATCCGCGGCGGGGCCAACATCAGTCCGGCCGAGGTCGAGATCCAGCTGGCCATGGACCCGCGCATCCGGGACGTGGTGTGCGTGGGGATCCCCGACGCGTTGATGGGTGAACGGCTCGCGGCGTGTGTGATGACGCGCGGCGGAGAGGCCCTGACCCTCGATGAGCTGTGCGCGCGTCTGGACGAGCGCGGCCTCGAACGCCGCAAGCATCCGGAGCGGCTGTTCGTGCTGGAGGCGCTGCCGCTCACCCCCGCCGGGAAGCCCGACCGCGCGGCGATACGGGCCCTGTTCAACGGTCCGCAGGAGTCGGAAAGGACCGGCTGACGGTACGCGGTGCCAACGGTAGGCGGCGGGGGCCGGCGCCGAAGAGACGCGGCGGCCGGCCCCGGGGGGCCGGAACCCGGCCCCCCGCACGGCTCAGGAGCCGGCCATGGCCTTCTTCACCGCGTCCGCGGCCGCCCGGTACACGGGCAGCAGCTCGAGGTCCGGGCCCGGGTAGTTGACGATCTTCACCTGCTCGGCGCCGGAGTCGGGCAGCACCGTGCCGGTCGACATATGCGCGTTGTCGAGCACCAGAGCCGGCTTCTTCCCCGACAGCTCGGACAACTGCTTGGCCGTTACCGCCTCGGGGCCGTACGTGCCCACCACCTCCGCGCCCGTCATCCTGGCCGACCAGGCGGTGAAGACCTGTGCGGCGGCGGTCGGCGGCTTCCCCTCCGGCCAGGCCGACTTCAGCTCCTTCTGCAGCTTGCCGTACTCCGCCCCGAACGACTTCTTCCACCGGGCGGCGGCGTCATCGGTGCCGAACAGCTTTCCCAGCCGGGTCACTTCGGCCGTCACCTTGTCGGCGTCGTTGTCGAGGCCGACCTCGACGAGCTCGGCGTCGGATCCGGCCGCCTCCTTGATCTTCTCGGCGTACGGCTCGAAGGGCGCGTACAGCACGAAGTCGGCTGCGGCGACCGCCGCCAGATCGGACGGCTTGGGGTCGTAATCGGGGGCGTGCTGCACCGACTGGGGAACGATGACCTTCACATCCTTGGCACCCGCCGCCTTGGCGAAGGCGCCCTCCCATGTGGTCGTGGCGACCACCACCGGCGCCCCGTCGTGCGGGTGCTTGCCGCCGGAGGGGTCGTCGGCGGTGCCGCAGCCTGCCGTCAGGGCCACACCCGCGCTCAGTGCGAGGAAGGGGAAGAGGGAAGCGATGCGGATGCGGACGCGGTTGCGCGCCATGAGCTGATTCTCCGTTCGGGGATGAAGTGAACGCCGAGGACAACCGCCCCCGCCGTCAGGACAAGAACAGGACCGGGCGGCAGGTCCAGCCAGAGGGCGAGCAGAAACCCGGTCAGATTGACGGCGATGCCGATGCCGACCGCCCAGGCGGTGATCGATACGAGGGACGTGCCCAGGCGCCGTGCGGCGAGCGCGGGCAGCAGGGTGAGGGCATCGACCAGCAGCGCTCCGGTCAGCTTGAGCGCCCCGGCCACCGACACCGCGACAAGAACCAGCAGCAGCAGCGTCAGCTTGGAGACCGCAACGCCGGAACACTGGGCGAGTTCACGGTCGTACAAGAGCAGTGCCACGTCGCGCCGCCGCCACCAGAACAGGCCCGGCACCAGGACGGCCAGCACTCCGAGTACCACCAGGTCCGCGGTGCCCACCGAGAGGATCGACCCCCACAGCAGCGCGAACGCACCGGAGGCGTTGACCCCCGAGACCGCCAGCACCAGCAGCGCGGCCGCGACGGCCAGGCTCATCAGGAGCCCCATGGCCCCGGAGAGCCCGTCGGGCGTACGGGCCAGCGGCGCGACCCCGGCGCCCGCGAGCGCACAGGCAACGAGCGCGCACAGCATGGGATCGAGCCCGGTCAGCATGCCGATCGCGATGCCCAGCAGGGCCACATGCATCATCGCGAAGCGCACCGGCATGATGTCCAGCCCCACGATCACCACACCGATGACGGGCAGTCCGACGGCCGCCAACAGCAGGGCCAGTCCGGCCCGTTGTACGGGCAGGAGCTGCAGCAGCTCGGCGACGTCCGCCACGGCCAGGGTCATGCTCACCGGACCACCCGCAACTGGCCCGCGGCCATCTCCAGCACGCGGTCGCAGCGGTCCGCCAGCGCCCGGTCGTGCGTCACCACGAGCACGGTGACCGGCAGCGCGAGCAGTACGTCGGCCGCCTCCTCCTGACCGGAGAAGTCGAGTGCCGCGGTGGGCTCGTCGGCCAGCAGCACCCCTGCCCCGGCGGCGACACAGCCGACCGCGCGGGCCAGATGCATACGCTGCAACTGCCCTCCGGACAACGTGTGCAGCGGCCGGCCGACCAGTTCGCCGACGCCCAGCTTCCGCGCTGCCTCGCCCGCCTCCGCCGCCGCGCCGCTGCTCAGGAGCAACTCCCGGGCCGGCAGCGGAAAGCGTCCCGCTGCGGGCTTCTGCGGTATCCATGCGCAGACCCGCCGCCGCCAGGCCCAGTCGGCCGCGGTACGCGTACCCCGCCCTCCGACCAGGATCTCGCCGTCGGCCTGCCGGTGCAGACCGAGGACGGCCCGCAGCAGTGTGGTCTTGCCCGAGCCGTTGGTGCCGGTCAGGGCGACCCGCTCGCCGGCGGCGATCTCGAGGTCCGTGTCCCGGACGGCGTCGACCCGGCCATGGCGGCAGACGATCCCTCGCATCCGCACATCAAGCCCGCCCATCGCACCTCCCTTGCGCGCGGGTACACCCCGCTCGCCAGAGAGTCGGACGGACCTCCCGCCCAGTTCCCGGCCCGGTCAGGCGGTGATCACTCAGCGGTCACTGGTGCTCCGGTACCGGCCGGTGCCGGATGCGCGCGGCCATGAGAGCCACGTCGTCCTCCGCATGCGCGGCGTCGAGTGCGCCGAGCACTTCGTCGACGAGTTCGTCGACGGTGTGACCGGGGGCCGGGTGTACGCGCGCCAGGCGTGCGAGCGAGGAGTCGATGTCCTCCCCGCGCCGTTCGACCAGGCCGTCGGTGAACAGGAGCAGAGTGTCGCCGGGGTTCAGAGCCCGGGAGACGATGTCGTATCCACCCACACCGGTGCCGAGCGGCGGCCCGACGGGCACCTGGATCAGATCCGCGGCGCCGTCCCGGCTGAACACGGCGGGGGGCAGGTGCCCCGCGCTGGAGAAGGAGCCCATTGCGCGCGCGGGGTCCACCCGTACGAGCAGACACGTGGCGGGCCGCCTCGCGGTGGCTTCGGCGATGGCGAGGTCGAGCTGCCGCAGCACCCGGTGCGGTGGAAGATCGGCCGCCGCAACGTCGCGGAGCATCGAGCGGTAGCTGCTCATGTCGACCGCGGCTTCCACGCCGTGCCCCATCACATCGCCCATCACGAGCAGCGTCCGCCCGAAGTGAAGACGAACGGTCTCGAACCAGTCCCCGCCGACCAGGGTCCCGGTGCCGGTGGGAAGGTAGCGCGTGGCCAACTGAAGGTTGGGGTGCGGGCGCCCGGGGGCGGTCTGCAGGGCTCGCTGCAGTTCGACAGCGGTCCGCTGGGCCTGGGCGAACAGACGGGCATGGTCGATGGCGAGGGCAGCACGCCGGGCCGCCGACCGGATGGTCAGCGCCTCGTACCGGCCGAAGCTGCCGTGCATCCGGGCGACCAGCACGACACCCCTCACACGATCGTGAGCGATGAGCGGTACTGCCATCCATCTGTCGTCGAGAACGGGGTGGCCGCCTTGCATTGCGCGGGCCGAGAGTGAATCTGCCGGCTGAATCGAAGAGCTGGCCTCCCTGGGCGCCTGACCGGCGGCGAGCAGGTCCGCCCGGCCGGCCACGGCGGCCCGGTACACCATGGGCATCGGCACGCTGCGTGGGTCGCCGACTGTCGACGGCGGCTCCGGCAGCAGATCGACCGCGGCCGCGTCGCACAGCCGGGGGACGAGAAAATTCACCGCTTCGACGCAGCTGGTCCCCTCATCGAGGGTCGTCCCGATCCGGCCGGCGTCATCCGCAGCATCGAGGCGGTACGTGGCGGATTCCTGTTCGCCTCCCGGGGCGGAGGCTGTCTCGGCAACGATGCCCACGGCACCGAGGACTCTGCCGTGGCCGGTCAGACGATGCCACGTGCAACGACTCGCGGCGCCCACCTGGGTACGAGAGGTCCCGTCCGCGAGAACCCCGGCCACAAGCGCCGCGGAGCCTACTTTCCGCTCGGCCTGTGGGCTGACGGTCCGGCCCACGAGCGCCGTGGGATCTTCGCCCGAGATCCGGCAGTAGGCGGCATCCGCGAAGAGGTACCTCGTGTCCGTGCCGAGGACGGCGACGCCCGTCGACAGGCCCGCCGGCGGGATCTCGGCCTGGCACCCGGGGCCGAGCGGGTCGTCGCACACATGTTCACCTCCACCCTCCGGGCCCTGCCCCCAGTTTCATCCTCCTGACGTCGGCCCGCATTACCCGGCGCGGCGCCGGGAC
The DNA here is from genome assembly GCF_026341125.1 of Streptomyces sp. NBC_01142. Lineage (NCBI taxonomy): Bacteria > Bacillati > Actinomycetota > Actinomycetes > Kitasatosporales > Streptomycetaceae > Streptomyces > Streptomyces sp. NBC_01142. Next base: position 2,483,484 of record NZ_JAPEOR010000001.1, on the reverse strand, counting down.
GCGTACGAGCGGCAACCGGGCGAACCCTGCGCTCACCCCATGACCAGCAGTACTCCCGCGTACGACACCCCCGCCACCACCACCCAGGAGCACAGTCCGAGCGCCGCCACCCGGCCGCCCGTGCGGGTCAGTGACGGCAGGTCCACCGCACTGCCGAGCCCGAACAGGGCAGCGGCGAGCAGCAGTTCCTGGGCGATCTGCGCCGCGTCGATCGCGGTGGCCGGGAGCAGGCCGGTGCTGCGCAGGGCCACCATCGCCAGAAAGCCGACGACGAAGAGCGGTACGAGCGGCAGCCGCTTCCTGCCCGGCAGAGCCGCTGCCTCCCCGGCCCGTCGCCGACGCCGTACGGACAGCGCCACCGCCGCGACGAGCGGTGCGAGGAGCGCCACCCGCATCAGCTTGACCAGGACCGACTCTCCGAGTGCGCCGGGCCCGGCGGTCTGCGCGGTGGCCACCACCTGTCCCACGTCGTGCACGCTCGCACCGACCCACCGGCCGAACTCCGCGTCGCTCAGCCCCAGCGGCCCCTGGAGCAGCGGCAGTACGGCGATGGCGAGCGTCCCGCACAGCGTCACCAGGGCCACCGACGTCGCCACGTCCCGCTCGTCGCTGTCCGTCGCCTCGCTCACCGCGCCGATCGCGGACGCCCCGCAGATGGAGTAGCCGGTGGCGATGAGCAGCGGCTGGTCGCCGGGCAGCCCCATCCGGCGGCCCAGCCACCAGGTGCCGAAGAAGGTGGCGGCGACGACGCCGAGCACCATGGTGACCGTTGCCCAGCCGAGGCCGAGCACGTCGTCCAGGCTCAGCTTCAGCCCGAGCAGGACGATGCCGATCCGCATCAGCCGTTTTCCCGCGTACGAGAGTCCCGGGCGTGCTGCTCCCCGGACCACGGAGCGCACCCTGGGCAGGTGCGCCGCCACGACGCCCAGCACCACGGCGGCGGTCAGCATCGGCAGGCCCGGCAGCAGGTGGTGGACGGACCAGGCCACAGCGACGCCGGCGGCCGCGAGCGCGAGCCCGGGCAGCGCGCGGGGCGCGGCGGCGGACGGGGGCGCCGTGGAGGCCCGTTCGCGGAGCAGCGCCATCAGTGGTCGGCCGGCAGCTCGTAGACCCGGCGGACGCTGGACTTCAGGCGGGAGATGTCCGCGCCGTAGACATGGAGGGAAATCGCCCGGCCCGTGCCCGCGTTCCAGACCCGGTGGATGTCACCGGGCGGAGCGAAGCCGCACACTGCTCCCTGGGCATTGACCACATCACCGGTGGCGACGAGACGCGCGGACGTACCGTCCACGGTGGACGGGACGAGCCGGTAGCGCCGCTCGTGCTCCTCGCCCTCGTGGACGCCTGTCGTGCACCACGACACATGGTCGTGCACGGAGGTGCCCTGGCCGGGCAGCCAGACCAGCGCGACGAGCGAGAAGCTCCCGTCGTGCTCGGCGTGGAGCAGATGCTGGCGGTAACACGCGGGGTCGCTCTCGCACTGCTCCGGGGTGAGGAGATCGTCCGCGCCCAGATGGGGCGCGAGACGCTCACCGACCAGGTACGCCGTCAGGTCCGGCGGCAGTCCCCGTCCGACGGCCTCGCGCACCTCGGCTATCAGCACGTCGAGGCGGTCGGTCCTGCGCGCGGCCCGGAAGGCGGTCGATGCGGTCGATACGGTCGAAGTAGCCATAACGGCAGCGTCGTGGCGCCCGACCCATCACGTCCAACGAGGGTTTCTTCGCCAGTTCCCAAGCACTGCTTATGAGTTGGGTGCGCGAGGCTCAGCAGCCGATCTTGTTCGCCGCGACCGTCTTGAGCTCGTCGAGCACCAGAGCCGTCGCCGGGATCCTCAGATGCTCCCGCAGGACGTACGCCGAGATCTGCCGCCGGGAGGCGGGCTGCAGCGGCCGGCCGGTCACCTTCCGGTGGCAGAGGAAGTTCAGCACGAGGGCCGGCATCATGGCGACACCCAGGCCCTCCGCCACCAGGCTCTGCACCACGAGATTGTCGTCCGTGGTGAAGGCGATGTCCGGCGCGAAGCCCCGCTCGGCGCACTCGTGGAGGAGGTTGGCGCGGCACCGCAGACACCCCGCGATCCAGCGCTCCTCGGCGAGATCGGCCAGTTGCACCGCCCGCCGCCGCGCCAGTGAATGCCCGGTCGGCAGCAGCACCGTCAACTGGTCCTCGAGAAGCGGTATCTCCACCAGCTCGTCCGGCACATGCTCGTGCAGACCGGGATAGGTGAAGGCCAGCGTGATGTCGCATTCGCCGCGCACCAGCCGCTGCAGCGACTCGGGCGGCTCGTTCTCCAGCAGGTCGACGCGCACCCCGGGGTGGTCGGCGGCGAGCCGGGCCAGCGTCTCGGGGATGAGCGAGGCATTGGCACTGGGGAAGGCACAGACACGCACCCGTCCCGCCCGCAGCCGGGTGAGGGCACCCATCTGCTGCTGTGCGGCGGACATGCTGTCGAGGATGACCGTGGCGTGCCGCGAGAGCGCCTCTCCGGCCTCGGTGAGGCGCAGGCCGCGGCCGACCCGGATGAACAGCGGTGTGCCGACGTCCCGTTCCAGGGCTTTCATCTGCTGCGTGATCGCGGGCTGCGTATAGCCGAGCGCGCGAGCGGCGGCCGAGTACGAACCGGCTCTGACCACTTCGTGGAACGTCCTGATGTGCCGGGCATCGAACACCCGTGAATCATAAGCAGAATTTGGGGAGTACGGCAGATCGCCCCACCCCCCGCCTCCGCTCCCCCGGTTACGGCTTGCGGGCCACTCCCGCATACAGCGAGACCGCCTCGTCCCCGTCGGAGACCTCGTCGACACCGAGCTCCGGGTGCCACTGCGTCAGCGGGACGATACCGGGCTCGGTCGGCTCCAGCCCGTGGAAGAAGCGCTCGACCTCGGCGCGCGAACGCGGGGCGAGCGTGACACCGCCGGCCGCGTACATGTCGACTCCGCGCCGGACGGCCACCGGGTCGAAGTCGGCGGTGAGCTGCGACAGGACGAGATAGCTGCCGGCCGGCAGCGCGTCCACGAGCCGGTGGACCAGGTCGTAGGGGCTGTCCTCGTCGCCGACGAAGTGCAGCAGCGCCACCAGCGAGAGGGCGATCGGCTGCCCGAAGTCGAGGACTTTCCCGGCCTGCTCGAGGATGCGCTCGGGGTCGCGTACATCCGCCTGGATGTAGTCGGTCATGCCCTCGGGCGTGCTGCGCAGCAGCGCCTCCGCGTGCGTCAGCACGATGGGGTCGTTGTCGGCGTAGACGATGCGGGACTCGGGGGCGGCGGCCTGGGCTATCTGGTGCAGATTGGGCTCGGTGGGGATGCCGGTGCCGATGTCGAGATACTGGCGTATGCCCGCCTCGCCCGCCATCCAGCGTGTGAAGCGCTGCATGAACCACCGGTTGGTCTGCGCGACATGCTTGGCGCGCGCGTCGATGCTCATGATGTGGCGGCCGAGCTCTTCGTCGACCGGATAGTTGTCCTTGCCGCCCAGGAACCAGTCGTACACCCGGGCCGGATGCGGCTTGCTGGTGTCGATCCGCTTGCCGGCCGGCTCGGTCCCGGTCATACGAGGCTCCCCTGACTGCTCAAGATTCTCCGGCCGTCGATCAGTCGATCAGTCCGATCACGTGATCCTCGCAGGCGTCCTCACCGTCGGCAAGCAACTGAACTTCTGCTGTGGGGAGTTCCCAGGAGGGCGACGGGGGCGGCGCAGCACTCCGCTCCGTTGTCAGTGGGCCTCGCTACTGTGACGCCACTGATCATCCGGACTGGGTAGCTCCGGGCACAACGATGGGGAGTGGCTGTGACGCGCTGGGAGTACGTCGACGGGGGCTCGGCAAAGTTCTGGGAGGCCGAGGCGGAGGGCTCCGTGGTGACGATCCGCTTCGGGCGCTGCGGCACGACGGGCCGTACGCAGGTGAAGGAGTGCGCCTCGGCGGACGCGGCGAGCGACTATCTGCTCAAGGCCGTCGGAGAGAAGGAGCGCAAGGGCTACCGCGAGGCCGGCGAGGCGGCACCGACGGCGCAAGCGGCGCAGGTCTCCGGCGCTTCGGCCGTCGAGCTGCCCGACGAGGACACCTTCACGCTGCCGACGGCCTGGCGGCGCCGGGTGCACCCCCGGCGTGGTGGAATACGCCGGTCGCCCGGCACGGCCATCGAGGACGCGGCGGAGAAGACCGGGCTCCGGGTCAAGGAGGAGGCCGAGTGGATCGAGGAGTTCCTGCTCAGTCCGAAGACCGCTCCCCAGCTCGCCGAGGCCGCGCGTGCCCAGCTCGGGGGCGACGCGAACCCGGTCGGCGCCGCGGTCCTCGCCGCGCTGACGGGGATCTACCCCCTGCCCGCGGACGCCTGGGCGGACACCTGGGTCAGCTCCTACGGGCTCCCGTTCGCGGCCGCGGCCGTGGTGGAGCTCTTTGAACTCGACGTGCATTACCTCCAGCGGGGTCAGGACCGCACCGACCCCTGGATCGGCGAACTCGGGCCCTCGGCACCCCCGTACGCGGCCTCGCAGCGCCGCCCGGCCGCCGACCGGGTGCGGGCGCTGCTCGCCGCAACGGACGAGGCGACCTACCGGGAGGCCGTCGCGGCGCTGGCGGAGCGCCGGGGCACGGACCGCCGACGGATCGTGGCGTCGTACCTCGTTCCCACCGAGACGGACTGGGTGGCCGCATGCTGTGCACACCCCGGCGTCAGCGGCGAGGAGGACGAAACCGTACGCGCCATGCTGTTCTGCTCGCTCAACTCACCGGACCAGGTCGCCCAGTTGGGCAGTCGGGGCGGATTCGGCTGGTACGGCTGGACGGTCACGTCGATCGGCACCGTCGCGGAGGGCGTCGGCCCGGCGGTGGCCCCGCTCCTGGCCGAGCCGCTGAGCCACACCTACCGCAGCTCGGACACCGTCAAGCTCATCGCCGGTGTGCTGTGCGAACTGCCGACCGACGAGGCGTTCGGCATCCTGCTCTCCCACTCGGACGACAAGCATGTCCGTCCTGCCCTGCTCAAGGCCGCCCACCGCTACCCCGTACGGGCGCTGCGCATGCTGGCCGTCGCGGACGGACCGACAGCCCGGCAGTTGCTGTCCGCGCACGTCGGTGCCCACCGTGACCTGGTCGAGGCCGTACTTCCCACGCTCGGTGAGGAGATCGCAGCGGCCCTCGCGCCGCTCCTCGACCGCCAGGTCCGGATCGCGGATGCCCCGGCCGACGCTCTGCCCGCGCTGCTGACCAGCCCCCCGTGGGTGAACAGGCGCCCGGCCGCGAAGGCCGGAGTCGTCGCCGGGCTGACGGCGGTGTCCGAGCCCGCCGTCAGCTGGCTGCCGGGCGAACAGCAGGAATGGGCCGACACCCCCTCCTGGCACCGCTCCTGGTCCGCATCGCAGACGTGGATGCACGACGCGGAGGCCCTGCGCCGCGAGCTCCGGTCCGGGTCGGTCAGGTCGGCCGGGGCGTTCATCCACGCGCCTGCCGAGCTGATCCGTCCGCTGCTCGACGACTGGGACCCTGACGATCTCTGGGACGGCGCCGACGTGCTCAAGCCGATCGTGGCCAGGTTCGAGGAGTCCGCGCTGGGCCTGCTGCTCCGTGTCGCCGCCCGGCAACCGAGCAGCCTCGGTCCGCTGCTGCTGCCGTATGTGGACGTCCGGGTCGCCCGGCAGATGGCCGACTGGGCGATCCGGCTCACCTCGACGGCCGGCACGGCCCGCTCCTGGTTCGTACGCCATGGAGCGGCCGCGGCCGCACTGCTGGTCCCCGACGCGGTGGGCAAGGCCGGTCCGGCACGGCGCCGCGCGGAGCACGCCCTGCGTCTGATCGCCGCCGCCCACAGTACGGAGACCGTGCGCACGGCCGCCTCCGCATACGGGCCCGAGGCCGTCGCGGTCGTCGACGAGACTCTCTCCGCCGACCCCCTGGAGAACGCGCTGCCCACCCGGATGCCCGAACCCGTCGAGTGGGCCGAGCCGACCCTGCTGCCCCAGATTCTGGTGCGAACCGGGGAAGCCCTTCCCGCGGACGCCACCAGGCACGCCGTCACCATGCTGGCCCTCTCCAAGCCGGGCGAGACCTATCCGGGAATCGCGGTGCTCAAGGAGGTGTGCGACGCGGGCTCGCTGGCCGAGTTCGTCTGGGCTCTGTTCGAGCAGTGGCGGCTGTCGGGGATGCCGTCCAAGCAGAGCTGGGCGCTGCACGCGCTCGGCCTGCTCGGCGACGACGAGACGGTGCGCCGGCTCACCCCGCTGGTGCGCGTCTGGCCGGGAGAGGGCGCGCATCACCGTGCGGTGGAGGGTCTGGACGTACTGGCCTCCATCGGTACGGATGTGGCACTGCTCCATCTGCACGGCGTCGCCCAGCGGGTGAAGTTCAAGGCGCTGAAGGTCCGCGCCCAGGAGAAGATCGCCGTGGTGGCGGAGAGTCTCGGGCTGACCGGTGAGCAACTGGCCGACCGGCTGGTCCCCGATTTCGGCCTGAGCGCCGACGGCTCCACGGTCATCGACTACGGGACCCGTCGCTTCACGGTGGGCTTCGACGAACAGCTGCGGCCGTACGTCCTGGACCAGGACGGGAAGCGGCGCAAGGATCTGCCGCAGCCCGGCGCCCGCGACGACGCGGAGCTCGCCCCCGCCGAACGCAAGCGCTTCATGGCACTGAAGAAGGATGTCCGTACCATCGCCTCGGATCAGATGCGTCGGCTCGAGACGGCGATGGTCGCGGGCCGTTCCTGGCCGGCGGCCGAGTTCTGCGAACTGTTCGTCCAGCACCCGCTGCTGTGGCATCTGGTGCGCCGCCTGGTGTGGCTGAGTGAGTCAGCGGGCACGGTCACCGCCTTCCGGGTGGCCGAGGACCGTACGTTCGCCGATGTCGAGGACGACGAGTTCACCCTTCCCGAGGACGCCTCCGTACGGCTCCCCCACCCGCTCCACCTGGGCGACAGCCTCTCCTCGTGGTCGGAGGTCTTCGCGGACTACGAGATCCTTCAGCCCTTCCCGCAGCTGGGCCGCCCGCTGTACGCGCCGACCGACCAGGAGGCGCAGGGCTCGCGGCTGACCCGATTCGAGGGGATCACCGTGCCGACGGGCAAGCTGCTCGGCCTGCAGCGGCGCGGCTGGGAGCGCGGCACGCCGCAGGACGCCGGAGTCGAGCGCTGGTTCTCCAAGAAGCTTGCACCGGAGCGGTATCTGGTCATCGATCTGTACGAGGGCATCGCCGTCGGCGCGCTCGATGTGTTCCCCGACCAGAAGCTGGAGACCATCTGGCTCGGCACCGCCCCCGGAGACTTCTCTCCGCGCGCGCACCACCCGCTGCGCTTCGGCGACCTCGACCCGGTGGCCGTCTCCGAGGTGCTCGCCGATCTGCTGGAGCTTGCGGAGGCCGCCAAGTGAGCACCGCGGACCCAAAGAGGGACACGGACACGGCCGCGGACCAGGAACTGCTGCAGCGGCCCCCGGCCGAGGTGCGGTACGCGGCGGAGCTCGCCGCGCTGCGTGCCGCCGACTCCGATCCTCGCCCGCCGGGCTGGGAGTTGAGCCTGCGCGCGGCCCGCCGCTTCATCGTCGGCGACGAGAGCGCGGGCATCAGCCGCAAGTTCGTCGGCAACCCCTCGCTGGTCGACCGGGCCCTGGTGACCCTGGCGACCAGCCGGGGGCTGATGCTGGTGGGCGAGCCGGGCACCGCCAAATCCCTGTTGTCCGAGCTCATCGCGGCCGCGGTCGCCGGCACCTCCACCCTGACCGTCCAGGGCGGTGCGGCCACCACCGAGGATCAGATCAAGTACTCCTGGAACTATGCGCTGCTCGTCTCCGAGGGGCCCTCGAAGCGCTCCCTCGTACCGGCTCCGATGCTGCGCGGCATGGCGGAAGGCCGGCTCGTGCGGTTCGAGGAGATCACCCGCTGCCCGCTGGAGGTGCAGGACTCGCTGCTGTCCCTGCTCTCCGAGCGGGTCCTGGCGATACCGGAGCTGGGGGGTGCCGAGGGCATGGTCTTCGCCCGGCCCGGCTTCAATGTGATCGCCACGGCCAACACCCGGGACCGGGGCGTCAACGAGATGAGTGCCGCGCTCAAGCGCCGGTTCAACTTCGAGACGGTGTTCCCGATCCCCGACCTCGACACCGAACTCGCCCTCGTCGAGGCCGAGGCGAGCGCGCTGCTGCGCCGGTCCGGCGTCGAGACCCCGCCCGACCGCGACGTGCTGGAGGTGCTGGTCTCCACCTTCCGCGAGCTGCGTTCGGGCACCACCCGTGAAGGGGCGCCGACGGATCGTCCGTCCGCGGTGATGAGCACCGCGGAGGCGGTGTCCGTCGCCCACGCGGTCGGCATCCGCGGCTGGTTCCTGCGCGCCGAAGCGGGCAGCGCCGCCGATGTGGTGGCCTGTCTCGCGGGGACCGCCGCGAAGGACAGCCCGGAGGATCTGGCCCGGCTGCGCCGCTATCTGGAGCAGCAGGTCTCCCGCCGCCGCGGCCCGCAGTGGAAGGCCCTGTACGACGCCCGCCATCTGCTGGCCGACTGATGCCCGCACTGTTCCTGGGGGTGCGCCATCACTCCCCCGCCTGTGCGCGCCTGGTCGCCAGAACGATCGAGGAGGTGCGTCCCGCGTACGTCCTGGTGGAGGGGCCCGCCGACATGAACGGGCGGCTGGACGAACTGCTGCTCGGCCACGATCTGCCGATCGCGGTGTTCAGCCACTACCGGGACGAGGAGCGCGCCGCCACCTCCTGGGCTCCGCTGTGCGACTACTCACCCGAGTGGGTCGCGCTCACATCAGGCCGGGCAGCCGGGGCGGAGGTGCGGTTCATCGATCTGCCCGCGTGGCATCCGGCGTTCGCGGAGCGCAGCAATCGGTACGCCGACGCGGAAGCGCGCTACGCGGAGGCGACCGAGCGGCTGTGCCGGCACTTCGCGGTCGACTCTGTGGACGCCCTGTGGGACCGGCTGTTCGAGGTCGAGCCGGACGACGGGCTGGCCGAGCGGCTCGATACCTACTTCGCGCTGGTGCGCGGGGAGGCGGAGGCGGACCCGGGTGACCGGACCCGCGAGGCGTACATGGCGTCATGGGTGCGTGCCGCCGTCGCGGAGGCCGGGGAACGTCCGGTGCTCGTGGTGACGGGCGGCTTCCACCGGCCCGCGCTGCGCACGCTCGCCGCGCACGGCGAGAGCTCCTGGCCCGAGGTGCCCGCACCGCCTCAGGACGCGCTCGCCGGCAGCTTCCTCGTGCCCTACTCCTTCCGGCAGTTGGACGCCTTCGCCGGATACCAGTCCGGCATGCCCTCGCCCGGCTACTACCAGCAGGTGTGGGAGCACGGCACCGAGGCGGCCGCGGACACACTGCTGCGCGCGGTCGCCGGGCGGCTGCGCGGCCGAAAGCACCCGGTGTCCACCGCCGATCTGATCGCCGCCCGCAGTCTGACCCAGGGCCTCACCGCCCTGCGCGGCCATCCGCGCCCGGCCAGGATCGATGTACTGGACGGTCTCGCCGGTGCGCTGATCAGCGACGACCTGGACCAGCCACTGCCGTGGACGACGCGCGGGCCGCTCGCTGCCGGTACGCATCCGGTGGTCGTCGAGATGGTGGCGGCGTGCAGTGGTGACCGGACGGGCCGACTGCATCCCGCCACCCCGGCGCCACCGCTGGTCCACGATGTGGCCGCGCAGCTGGGGCGCCTGAAACTGGACGGCCACGAGCGCGCGTTCACCCTCGACCTCACCCGGGCCCCCGATCTGGAACGCAGCCAAGTGCTGCACCGCCTGCGGGTGCTGGGCATCCCCGGATACGCGCGCACATCGGGCCCGCGGCATGGCGCCGACCCGGTGTTCACCGAACGCTGGGAGCCGCAGTCCCGGCCGGGCCGCGAGGCCGCGCTGGTCGAGGCGGGGGCGTACGGGGCACGCCTGGAGGAGGCCGCGGCGGTCGCCCTCGGCGACACGGCGGCCGGACCTCTGGCGCAGACACTGTTCGACGCCGTGCTGTGCGGGGTGGGTGAGCTGTCCGTACAGCTGTTGTCCCAACTCTCCGCAGAGACAGGTGAGTTCCTTGAGCCGGGTCCGCTCGGCGACGTACTCGCCACGGCCCTGGGTCTGTGGCGGCACGACCGCGTGTACGGCATCGCGCGCAGTCCGCTGCTCGCCACCGTCGTGGACGGTGCGGCCGGCCGGCTGCTGTGGCTCCTGGAAGGCGTGCGCGGTGGAGCGTCCGGGGTGGACTTCGCCCGGCTGGGTGCCGTCGTCGCCGTACGGGACGCTCTGCTGCACGCCCCGGCGCTGCTCTCCGTGTCGCGCGAAGCCGCCGTTGCCGTCGCCCGGCGTATCGGCCGGGACCCGGATGCCCCCGCCGATCTGCGCGGCGCCGCGTTCGGACTGCACCGGTCGCTCGGCGCACCCGGCGACGAGACCTCCGTCGTCCGCGCGGCCGCTCCCGACACGCTCGGCGACTGGCTCGCGGGGCTCTTTGCACTCGCCCGCGACGAGGTGACGGCACACGGGGCCGACGGCGCCGACACCGACACCGACACCGACACCGACACCGACACCGACAGCAACGACGGCGACGGCGCGGAGTCGCTGATCGACGTACTGGACGGGATCGTCGCCGCGATGACCGACGCCGATTTCCTCACCGGCCTGCCCGCACTGCGCCAGGCCTTCGCCTATTTCCCGCCGCGCGAGCGCGAACGCATCGCCCGGCGTCTGCTCGAGCGGCGCAAGGTGCACGGCTCGGCGCGCACGCTGCTGCGTACGAGCGCCGATCCACTGCTGATCGCCCGGGCGAAGTCCCTGGAGGAGAACGTGACCCAGCTGCTCGACCGCTACAGCCTGCGAGTCGCCCCATGACCGGGACGGAGCCCGGCCGGGCACCCGCGGCCGACCCCTCTCTCGAGCGCTGGCGGCTCATCCTTGGCGCCCCCGCCGAGCGGTGCACCGGACCGCTCGGCACCGAAGCCGCCACCCGCGACGCCGCGCTGGAGTGGCTGTACGGCCGGGACCCGGAGCTCGCGGAGCGCGGGGTGCGCCGCGCCGGTCCCCACGGCCGCGAGGGCGGCGACGGGCCGTCCGCGGTCACCGCCGTCGACTGGCTCGACGACGTCCACCGGCTCTTCCCGAAGGAGACCATCGAGCGGCTGGAGCGCGACGCCGTCGAGCGGTACGGAATCCAGGAGATCGTCACGGACCCGGCGGTACTGGAACGGATCGAGCCCAGCGCGACCCTGCTGCGCGCGGTGCTGCGGACGAAGCACCTGATGAACCCGGAGGTGCTCCGGCTGGCCCGGCGCATCGTGGAGGGCGTGGTGCGCCAGTTGATGGAGCGGCTGAAGCCGGAGGTCCACCGGGCCTTCACCGGGACCAGGTCGCGCCGCCCCAGCCGGCTGCCCCTGGCGCGGGACTTCGACTTCCGACAGACCGTACGCGCCAACCTCGCGCACTATCAGCCGGACCGGCGGCGCGTCCTCATCGAGCGGCCGTACTTCCACTCCCGTACCCGCCGCCACCTGGAGCAGTGGCAACTGGTGCTGCTGGTCGACCAGTCGGGGTCGATGGCCGGCTCGGTCATCCACTCCGCGGTGACCGCGGCCTGCCTGTGGGGACTGCCGGGCCTCAAGACGCATCTGATCGCCTTCGACACCTCCGTGGTGGATCTGACGTCCGAGGTGACCGACCCGGTGGAGCTGCTGATGCGTGTCCAGCTCGGCGGCGGCACCGACATCGCACGGGCCGTCGACTACGGCGCGGGCCTGGTCGAGAACCCGCGCCGGTGTGTCTTCGCGATCGTCTCCGACTTCTACGAAGGGGGCGATCCGTACCGGCTGGTGCGCACGGTCCGCTCGCTGGTGGGGCAGGGCACGACCGTGCTGGGCCTCGCCTCCCTCGACGAGGAGGCGAACGCGGACTACGACCGTGCGCTGGCCGGCCGGCTGGCGGAGGCGGGCGCGCACATGGGGGCGATGACGCCGGGCCGGCTCGCCGAGTTCGTCGCGGAGAGGCTGGGCCGATGAGACGTACGGATCTGCTGGCGCTGACCCCGGACACGCTGGCCGCGCTGACCAACCGGGGCCTGGTCAAACGCGCGTCGAAGGACCTCGGCGCGGGTTCCGGGCCCACCGTCACGGCCGAGGCGGACGGCACCGTACGCGGCAGCTTCGCCGACGGTACGAAGGCGGAGCTGCCGCCGGGCGGAAACCTGGACACCGGCGCGTGCGGATGTGGCGCGCCCGGGGTCTGCCGGCATCTGATCGGCCTGGTGCTGGCATATCAGCGCTCGGCCGACGAAGCCGCCTCAGAGGAAGCCGCCTCCGACCACACCGGCTCCGCCGAGTCCGACGCCGATCAGGCCGACCCCGAGCAGGCCGGCCCCGGTCGGACCGCCTCCCCCGAGGCCGCCTCCCATCAGACCGACTCCCCACAGGCCACCTCCGCCGAGGCATCCTCCAGCCACGCCGCCTCCGCCGGCACCGTGCCCGCCGTCCGGTCCGGCTGGTCGCCCGGCGCCATCGACGACGAGACGCTGACCGCCGCCGTGGGCGCCCGGGCGATGGCCGGCGCCAGGCGTGCCTTCGAGCGCGGCTTCGTCGCCCGGGTGCACCGCCCCACGGCGGAGCATCCGGGGCCCTGGGTGGAACTGCCCACCTGCACGGTGCGTTTCCCGGTCCCCGGTGAGGTCGGTTACGCCCTCACCGACGCCGCGGCCGCGCTGCGCGGCGAGGTCACGGCCCTGGCCGTCTGGGCGTTCCGGGCGGCGGACAACAGCGGCAGCGACAGCGACGCCGACGGATCAGTGACGGTCGGCGGCCGCACCGCACCGGGCCGTACCGCCGCCGCACCCGCCCTGGACACCGCCCTCGTCCATGTCGACGACCTGCTGATGGAAGGTGCCGTGCACGCGGGCCCGGTCCTTGCGAGCACGCTGCACCGCACCGGCAGTGACCTTGCCGCCGCGTCGCTGCACTGGCCTGCGGCCGCGGTCGCGGAGCTGACCGACCAGTTGGACGCGTACGCCACCCGCAGCGCCCACTACCGGCCCGAGCGCTTTGCCGCGCTCCTCACCGAGCTGCACGCCCGCCACCGCGCCTCCGCGGTGCCCGAGGTTCTGGGCGCGCAGGAGGCCGGGGAGACCCCGTTGCGGCGGGTGCGTCTGACCTCCCTGGGCTGCCGTATCGGCGGCGATCCCCAAGCTCCGGTCGCCGAGGTCTACTTGGCGCACGCCGACGCGGGCGTCGTGCTGGTGCTGCGCAAGCGGTGGAGCGCGACCGGCGACCGCCCGCTCACCGGGCACGGCCTTGCCGTGCGCCGTGTCCTCGGCTCGACGCTGGCCGCCCTGGCGACAGGCAGCCTGATCAGTGAGAACGCCCGGCGCAGCCCGAGCCGTACGCTCACCCTGGCCCGCGGCCGTCTCGCCGCCACCAGCGTCGTACCGGTCGGCTCGGCCTGGACGGAGCTGCCCGAACCCCTCCTCGTACGCGACCTCGCCAAGCACACCGCGCCGTGGGATGCCCGGCCGCCCCGGCTGATCCGCCCGCGGGTCGAGGCGGAGACGGTCCGCGTCGTCGAGATCTCCCGTGTCGAGAGTGTGGGGTACGACCCGGCCGAGCAGCATCTCGAAGCGGTCGTCCACGATGCCGTCGGCACTCCTGCGCTCGTCCGTGCCGCCTACAACCCGCTGTGCCCCGGTGCGTTGGACGCCCTGGCCACGGTCCTGGACAGCGGGCCCCGTTTCCTCAGCGGCTCACTGAGCCGCTCCGGCGGTCGTATCCGGATCGATCCGATCGCCGTTCTGTCGTCCACCGGTGTCACCGTCCTCGATCTCGCGCCCTTCACTTCGGCAGCACCCGTACCCAGTACGTCCACCGCACCGGCGGATCCGCTCGCCGCCGCCCTGGACGAGGCGCTCTCGGCACTCGCCGCCGCCGCGCACCGGGGAGTGCGCCGTCTCCCTGCTCCGGCCAGGACGCATCTGCAGGAGGCCGCCGCGCGTCTGTCGCTGGTCGGCCTGGACCGGGCCGCCGCGTTGATACGCACCTTCCTCGAGGCACTTCCGCACGAAGAGGCGGCCGCGGCCGAGGCGTGGGTGAACGCACAGATCCATCTGCTGGCCGCCGCGGAGCTCCACCAGGAGGGTGAACCCCGGTAGGCGCCATGGACACAACAGGCAGCGCGCGAGTCAATGCTGTCCATGTCCAGACCGAAGTTACGCACCCACCCACTGCGCACCGTGGCCGCGGTCGCCGCCTCAATCGGCATGGTCCTCACGGCCGGAGCTGCGTACGCCACACCCGCTCCCACCAACTCCACCCTTCCCGCCGGCGCCCCGCACCGCGCCACGACCCTCGTCTCCTCGCACGTCGGCACCTCGCCCACCGAAGCGTCGCCCGCCGAAACCTCGCCCGTCGTCACCTGGGCCGCCAGTCCCCAACTGCTGGGCACGGCTGCCCAGGAGCGGACCTACCGTCTCGTCGTCCGCACCAGTGTCGGCGGGAGCGGACTGCGGATCCGCCTCTCCAACGCCTTCGGCGACCGTCCGGTGACCTTCGGCCGCGCCCACGCCGGACTGCGGAAGACCGGCGCCACGCTGGTGCCCGGCACCAACCACCCGCTCTCCTTCGGTGGTTCACCCTCCGTCACCGTCGCGCCCGGCGGATCGGTCTCCAGCGATCCGCTGCCCGGCACCGTACCGCCGCAGTCCGACCTGGCCGTCAGTCTCTACGTCCAGAGCGCGGCCGGACCCGCGACCGGCCACCGGATGGCGCTGCAGACCTCGTACGTCGCACCCGTCGGCGACCACTCCGCGGACGACTCCGCCACTGCGTTCACCCAGCGGGCGACCTCCTGGTTCTATCTCGACGCGGCAGTCGTGAACGCCCTGCGGGGAACCGGCGCCGTGGCCGCGCTCGGCGACTCGATCACCGACGGCTCGGCGTCCACTCTCGACACCAACCGCCGCTGGCCGGACTTCCTCGCCCGTCGGCTGCAGGACGATCCGCGCTCCCGTATCAAGGGCGTCGCCAACGAAGGCATCTCCGGCAACAAGGTCCTCTCGGACGGTTCGGGGCAGAGCGCGCTGAAGCGGCTCGACCGGGACGTCCTGTCGCAGCGGGGCCTGCGGACGGTGTTCCTGTTGGAGGGCGTCAACGACATCAAGGCGACCCCCGCCCCCACCGCCGCCGATCTGATCGCCGGATACCGGCAGATCATCGCCAGGTCCCATGCCGCAGGCCTCTGCGTCGTCGGGGCGACCGTGATGCCGTACCGGGGGTGGCGCGGCTGGACCGAGAGCGGTGAGGCGGTCCGGCAGCGGGTCAACTCCTTCATCCGGGACAGCGGCGCGTTCGACGCGGTGGTCGACTTCGACGCGGCGGTCAAGGATCCAGCCGCCGCGGCCCGCCTGCTCCCCGCCTACGACAGCGGGGACCATCTGCACCCCAACGACGCCGGGATGCGGCGCATGGGAGCCACCGTCGACCCTGGGCTGCTGCACTGCTCCAGGCGGTAACGGCCGCAGATCACCCGTCCCGGCCCGCGGTGGACACCGCGGGCCGGCCTCTTCACTCGAGCGGCCCGGCGGGCAGCGCCTGACCGCTCATGCCTCAAGGCGCTTGAGCAGCAGGTTGGTTATCATCTGCCACTCAGGGGTGATCATGCCGTACCGACTCCCACCACACGGGGGTACACGTGCCGGAGGGGGAACTGTGCCGGGACCTGCCACTCCGTGGCGCGCCACCAAGAAGGCCGAGCGAGCCTGGACACAGGCTGTCGGTCTGCTGCGGCAGGGAAACATCGATCACGCCGCCGGCCTGTTCGCGGAGGCCGTACAGAACGATCCGAGCGCGGCGGACGCCTGGCTGGGACTGCATGCCACGGGCCGGCGTCAGCAGGAGGCGCTCGACGAGATGATCGCCCATGCGGGTTCCTTCGGCGCCCTGCGCCAGAAGTCCGGCATGACACTGAACTCCCGGTTCTCCATCGGCGAGTACGTCACCTTCCGGCTCGAGAACGCCCGCGACCTGTGGCTGGCCACCATTACCGAACTGCTCAAGGCGCGGGAGCTGGATACGGCGTGGACAGCGCTGTCCGAGGCTCTGCTGGACTGCGACGAAACGCGATTCGTCTGCACACGCTATGCCTTTTTGAAGAACGACTGGCCGCTCGTCCTGAATTTCGCCCGCGGCATCACGGGAGACGGCTTCCTGCGCGACGAGGCACAGCTCTACGTCGGTATCGCGCTCATCCAGCAGAATGTGCACCACGAGGCCCTGAGCGCGCTCGCCCCGCTCCCGCTGGCCCTCACGGCCGGCAGCCGCTTCGACGCCGAGGTGGCCTACTTCCGGGGACGGGCACACGAGGAAGTCGGCCGGTCGGAGGAGGCGTTGAAGCAGTACCAGTACTCGTTCCGCTACTGGCCCGACCTGTTCGACGTGGCCGAGCGCGCACAGGCCAGGCCGGCCGAGCCGGCGGCGACCCCGCAACCCACGCCGCAGCCCGCACCTCCGTCCCCGCCGAAGATCCCCCCGGCGACCGCCGCTACCGCCGCTACCATCGCGGGGGCCGCCACGGCTCCGGGCCCGCCGACCACCGACGCAAGGGAGCTGCCCGCCGCAGAACGGGCCCAACTCCTGGCGGACGCCCAGCAGACCCTGGACCGTATGGTCGGGCTGGAGCCGGTGAAACGCCAGGTCCGCACGCTCATCGCCCAACTGCGCATGGCGACGCTGCGCGAGGAACAGGGCCTGCCGTCGGCCGCGAGGCCCCAGCACTTCGTCTTCGCGGGACCGCCGGGAACCGGCAAGACCACCGTCGCTCGCATCGTCGGCAAGGTCTTCGCCGGCCTCGGACTGCTGAAGCGGGGTCATGTCGTCGAAGCCCAGCGCGTCGACCTGGTCGGCCAGCACCTCGGGTCGACCGCCATCAAGACAACGAAGATCATCGACTCGGCACTCGACGGAGTGCTGTTCATCGACGAGGCATACGCCCTGTCCAACAGTGGCTACTCGGGAGGCGACGCCTTCGGCGACGAAGCCCTCCAGGTCCTTCTCAAACGGGCCGAGGACGACCGGGGCCGGCTCGTGGTGGTACTCGCCGGCTACCGGAGCCAGATGGCCGAGCTCATCGCGTCGAACCCCGGCCTCGCCTCGCGGTTCACCACCCGGATCGACTTCCCTTCGTACTCGGCGTCGGAACTGGCCCTCATCGCACGGTCCGTGCTGGCCGAGCACGGGGACACGCTGTCTCCCGACGCCGACGCCGCGCTCGAAGCGCGCTGCGGGCAGGCCGTGGACGGCGGTCTGGCCGACGAGCTGGGGAACGGCCGCTTCGCCCGCGAGCTGTGCATGAAGGCCACGGCTCTGCGCGATCTACGGCTCTACTCCGCCTACGCGAGTGGTACGCCGACCCGCGAGGAGATGACCACGGTCCTCCTGGAGGATGTTGCGGGGGCCTACCGCGAGCTTGTGGAACATCTGGGCCTGGGCGACGGCTAGGACGTGCCGGGGAAGTAGCGCCGTCCGCCCGCAGGGCGGACGGACGTGACGAGGCGCATCCCGCTCGCCGCCCCTGGGGGACCGGAGAGCGGGACCACCCGTCCGTCAGAGGGATATGCGTCGCTCGTCCGCGGAAACAGGGAAGTCATTGATGCTCGCGTACCGGCGCCGCATCAGACCGTTCTCGTCGAACTCCCAGTTCTCGTTGCCGTAGCTGCGGAACCACCGGTCCTCTTCGTTGCGCCATTCGTATTCGAAACGGACGGCGATGCGGTTGTCCGTGAAGGCCCACAGTTCCTTGCGAAGGCGATAGTCCAGCTCGTACTGCCACTTGGTGCGCAGGAACTCCACAATCTCCGTGCGCCCGCAGAGGAAGACATCGCGGTTTCGCCACTCGGAGTCCTCGGTGTAGCCCAGTGCGACCCGCTCGGGGTCCCGGCTGTTCCAGGCATCCTCGGCCGCCCTGACCTTCTGCAGGGCGGTCTCGGCGGTGAACGGCGGGAACGGCGGCCTCTGAGCAGTCATGACTTTCCCCTTCACGGATGGGAGAACGTGCGTTCTCCCTTGCGTGCAGTAGCCTAGGAGAACAGTGATTCTCTGGCAAGGCGAGGGTTGGTGGCATGGAAGCCGCAGCACAGGAGGCCCGCGTCCTCGACGCAGCCGAGACGCTCTTCTACGGGCGCGGACTGCAGACGGTGGGCATGGACGAGATCCGCAACGGGTCGGGAGTGTCCCTCAAGCGGCTCTACCAGCTCTTCCCCTCCAAGGAGCACCTGGTGGAGGCGTACCTGCGCCGACGGGACGCGCGATGGCGCGCATCGCTCGCGAGCTATGTCGACGACCGGCCCTCGGACGAGAACCGGATTCTGGCGGTCTTCGACTGGCTGAAGTCATGGTTCGAGGAGCCCGACTTCCGCGGCTGCGCCTTCGTCAACTCCTTCGGGGAGCTGGGTGCGACATCGGAAGCGGTCGCGGCGGTGTCACGCGAACACGTCGATGCGCTGAAGGGTTATCTGGCGGACCTCGCGACCTCAGCGGGCCACTCCACCTGGCTGCCGGAGGCCCTCGTCCTGCTCGCGGAGGGCGCCATCACGACAGCGGCAATCTCCGGGGACAGCGCGCCGGCAGCCCACGCCCGGGAGGCGGCGCGCACCCTGCTGGAGGCGGATCGCCCACAGCCGCCGACGCACTGACGCCGATATCTCCGCGACGCAGGGTGGGCCGGGTGGTGCCCGGGAGCCGAAGCCCCCGGGCACCACCGACGATCAGGTACGGGGTACAGCTCAGCTGGGCCAGTAGATCCAGGACGAGCAGCCCGTGTGGTCCTCGCAGACCCGGAACTGCTTGATCTGTGACGAGTAGGTCGACCAGGGGCCCCAGTCCCCGTGGGCACCGTTGCCGTCCCACTGCGACACGTGGGCGCCGTTGGCCAGGTAGGCATCGGCGTAGACGCCATTACCGTCCGACTCGCCGTCAAAAGCCCGCATGGAGTACGACGTGGCCTGCGCGCGGTCCGAGCCGTGCGACGCGGTGGCTGCCGAGGCCGACGTCGTGGTGGCGATCGCCAGCAGACCGGCTCCCATGACAACGGTTGCGGAGCGTAACCACACCTTCGTTGATTTCTTCACTTTTGTTCCCCCTTGCACTGTCAGTCGAGTGACCGGGTCAGGCGCCACGCTAAGAGACAGGCCTTACCGCGTGCCAGTACCGATTACGCCACATACAGGCCGGACCGCCACGGTTGACGAGCCGTCACCGCCCCCGGTCGCCCCCCGACCGTCCGGAAACCGAAGATCGTATGCCGTGTGCAGGGCAAGGACGTCACGAAGAGCGGGCAGCGGGACGGCTGGTCCGGGTATTGCCGAGTGCGGAGCGGCCACGGCGCCGAGCCGTGGCCGCTCACCTGGTCAGGCGGCCGGTGGTACCCGCGCGGGACGGCCGGACCCTCGGGTGAGGGAGTAGCCGCCGATGCCCGCAAGGGCCCCGAGCAGGCCTCCGGCCACGGTCCAGATCCAGCGGTCGGACCATCGGCCGGAGGACCAGCCGCCGTCCGGCTCACCGAGGGCGGTCGCCCGCTCCGGCGCGTCCCCGCCCTCGTTCTCCTTCTCCGTCCGCGCGGCAGTGCCGGGGACCAGCGGAGCGGAGAGTGAGCCGTCCCCCGCGTGCGCCCCGCCGGCGTCGGCCGACTGGGCCTCGACCTTTGCCTGTACCGGCTGGCCGAGGTCTTCCTCGGGAAGGTCGACGACCGTCAGACGTACGTAGTAGCTGCCCGGCAGCGGATCATTGGCCCACGGCTCCGCCCAGGAACGGACCGTACGCAGCGTGCAGGACAGCTCGACCGAGGCGGCGTCCTTCGCCGCCGGCCGGGTCTGCATGCCGTACATACAGGCCTGCCGACGGCGCAGTCCGTCGTACACATCGAGCTGCCACGTCGAGACGCCGTGCCGTCCGGCGGACTCGGGCAGCGTGACCGTGGCTTTCACCGTGGCTCGCTGCCCCGCGTCGGCGGGGAACACCCAGTAGAGGTAGTCACCCGCGGACGCGCTTGCCGTGGCCTGCTGGCCCTGAGCGATCGCGGTCGCGGTACGGAAGGTGGTGCCGGCCTCCGTCGGCGCCGACGTACTCCCGCTCGGGCTCGCCGAAGGGTCGTCCGCGACGGCTGCGCCCGCCGTGCCGAACAGTGCGGCACCAGCCAGCAGAGCTGTGGTCATCAGGTGTGCGGTACGCATCAGTTGGTCCTCCAGACAGCGACGCGCCAGCGTGAGACCCAGCCCCACAGCAGACCGGCCACCAGGCCGGTGAGCACCAGGACGGCGAGGAGCCACCAGCCCCGGCCGAGACCGAAGGAGGCCACGTCGGAGGCGTTTTCCGGCGCGTCGACCACGTCGATGGTCAGCTCGACAGGCAGGCCGGGCTCGGTCTTGACCGAGGCGGGTGCCGAGAAAGAGTTGCTGACCTGCAGACAGACGGTCTCCGCCGCAGGCTTGGCGTCGCCGTCCGTGTCGTCGAGGGGAGCCTTCGGATAGCGCAGACCGGCCGAGATCACATCGGTGCGTCCGTTGCCCGCTTCCGAGCCGCGGACGATTTCCCGGCCGTGGACGGTCACGGCGCGCAACATGACCCCGTAGTCATTGTTCACGGCACGGTCGGCGGCCACGCTCACCGAGGCGCGCAGCTCCTGGCCGGGCAGGACATCCACCCGGTACCAGCGGTGCTCGGCGAACTTCTCACGGTCGCTGTACAGGCCCGCTTCGAGCTGCGGGGCCTTCGCACATTCCCGCGCACCCTCGGTCGCGACCGGCGTGACGACGGGGTCTGCGGCGCGGTCCACCAACTGGCTGACACGGTCGGAGAGTTCGTCGGTGTGCCGCACGGTTGTGTACGTACCGCCGGTGGCCTCGGCGATGCACGTCAGCTGCTCACGGGTCTTGGCGTCCGGGACCAGCCCCAGCGTGTCGATGACGAGGTGAATCCCCTTGGCGGCGATGTCACGTGCGACCTCGCACGGGTCGAGCGGGGCGCAGGTGTCCTCGCCGTCCGTGATGAGCACGATCCGGCGGGTGGCCTCACCGCCCTCGAGGTCTTCGGCCGCACCGAGCAGAGCCGGCCCGATCGGTGTCCAGCCGGTGGGAGCGAGCGTCGCCACGGCGGTCTTGGCCTCTGTCCGGTCGAGCGGACCGACCGGGTACAGCTGACGGGTGTCCTTGCAGCCGAGCTTCTTGTCGTCACCGGCGTAGTTGGCGCCGAGGGTGCGGATGCCGAGCTGTACCTCGTCCGGCACCGCGTCCAGTACCTCGTTGAACGCCTTCTTCGCGGCTGCCATCCGGGACTGGCCGTCGATGTCGCGCGCCCGCATCGAACCGCTGACGTCGAGCACCAGATCGACCTTGGGGGACGCCTTCGCCGCCGGCTCATCGGCGGCGGCGCCCGCCGGGGAGAGCCCGACGGTCACGGCGGCCAGCAGGCCGCACGCCGCAGCGGCCAGCCGTTTTCTTATGATCATCGCCGGATCGTATTGAAGATCGTCCACCGATCCAAAACGAGCTTCCGGCATCAGTGTTCGGGACGGTGACGGCGTCTGCGTCTGCGTCTGCGTCTGTGTCTGCGTCTGCGTCTGCGTCTGCGTCTGCGTCAGGAGAGCGGATCGGCGCCACGTCACCCACTCACGTCACTCACCCACGTCACTCCGCCGCGTCGTCGTCCGCCGCGTCGTCGTCCGCCGCGTCGTCGTCGGCTGCGTCGTCGTCGGCTGCGTTCCGGCGTCCGTTCCTGTCCTCACCGGTACGGGGCTTCCGCGCCCCCTCACCCGTACCGCCGCCTTCTCCGCCTTCGCTCTCGTCCAGCTCCCGCATACGCCGATGGACGGCTTCTCGCAGACTCTCCTGCTCCCCCGGTTCGTCGGCGGGCGCATTGGTCCGGCCACGTTTCCTGAGCTGCCGCATGAGCTCTGCGTAGCTCTTGCGCTTTCCGGCGCCTTCGGCCATCACGGCCTCCTCCTCGAGGCGGCCTTCAGCCCCGGTCCGGCCCGCCGTCCGTGAATCCGCCTTCGGGGGAGCCGGTGCTGCGCATCTGTGCGATCAGGCCGCGCCAGCCCTCGGCGCGTGCGCCCGTACTCTCCTTGGCCTGCATACGGGTGACGGTGGCGGCGGCGTACCGCTCGGAGACAGGCCCCCGCCGTGCGAGGCGCGGTGCCGTTT
This sequence comes from Streptomyces sp. NBC_01142, assembly GCF_026341125.1. Lineage (NCBI taxonomy): Bacteria > Bacillati > Actinomycetota > Actinomycetes > Kitasatosporales > Streptomycetaceae > Streptomyces > Streptomyces sp. NBC_01142. Next base: position 2,461,351 of record NZ_JAPEOR010000001.1, on the reverse strand, counting down.
TGGTCATGGCGTCGATGGCCGCGCGCAGACCGGACGTACGGTCCGTCAACCGGCCGAGGTGCCGGAACTTCGGCTCGTTGCCCTCGAACCAGGTCTGCTGCCACCAGTGGTCCGTGATGGGTTCGCGCCAGCTGAGATAGCCGCCGGGAAGTACCTGACGGGGCTCGCTGATGTGGCCGCCGAAGCTGTAGCGCGTGCCGGTGGTGACGACGGGGTCGTAGAAGTTCTGGGTGTAGAAGTCCGAGACGAGCATTCCGTTGACCGTGTATCCGAATTCCGCGTCTTCCGACGGGTCGGCGACCTCCACCAGGAATTCCACCAGTCCCTGGTCGGGCTTGGGCGACTTGCCGGGCACCAGACGGTTGCCCCACGGATCGACGAGCATTTCCAGCATTTCGTGACTGGCGGTCAGCGACCAACTGTCGCCGAACTCGATCAGGGAGAAGGGCTGCCCGTTCTCGTCGTGGTGGAACCCGGCCGCGTCGGGCACGTCGTCCACCACGATCAGCGGCCAATAGCCCACCGGGACGTCCTCGAGTTCGGCGAAGGCGTCCACGGTGGCGTCGATCCCCCACAGGGGGCTCAAGTCACGGGTCGCCTGTTTCTGGAGGGCGGCCGCCACGCGGTTCAGCTGGGAGGGATTGATGCGAGTGGACTCGGACACCAGAGCGAGCTGAGTGACAAACATGACGCGGTCCCGATCTCTCTTCGCGTGTCCCCCGTCCCACGCTAGATGCCGAGAGCTGCGTCGGCCCCCGGACGACGCCCGCCCGGGTGAACGGCGCCTGCGGCGCCGCACTTCCGGGCGAGGGGCGGTCGCGATCGGTCGCGTTCGACGTCAACCACGAGCGCAGGGCGCGGAGGGCGCACAGGGAGTGTGTGGGGTGGATCCACTACTGCCATTCGCTCCGCCCTCGGATCGCGCGCTCCGCCATCCGAGTGATGTGATGTCCCGTCTATTGTCAAGGCGTACACCCGTCTGGGTCACTGTAGGTACCGGCGGGCAGCCCATCCCATCCGGGTAGCGCGACATCTGAATGTCCGCTGACCTGTCCTGATGCGCCTTGCCAGCAGCAGTCGACACGACTCTGTCTGCGATGGGCGCCCCCCGAGAGGCCCGGTTACAAGCAGCCGCCCACACCCCCCATGGTGGACAACTGCTGCAGACCGGCAATCCCCGCGGGCGGCCCGGCCAAAGGGCCCTCGAGCCCTTGGCAGATGGACGAAGTTGCCCCACCGCCCCCTTAGGAAGCAAACCGGTGAAGCGACCTGACGGCGCAGAGAACTGCCCGTCACCAGCCGCCAACCCGCTCTCTCCGACCGCCGGTGGCCGACCCTGCTTTCGACAGGGGCCCGCCTCGGCCGATCGCTCCTGACCTTCTGCTGCGCCTGAACCCTCGTCGGGGTCGCGCAGGAGACCAGGGCGTACGGCGCAGGCGCCGCTCCAACCCGCAACCGACCCAGCCAGCTCTCCCAGGAGGACCAGCATGTCCGCAACTCTGCAGGCCCCCGATCTGTCCGTACTCGCAGCTCCGACCGTGATTGCTCTGGTCCCGCCCACCGGCCCCACCACCGGTGGGACGTTCTTCACCATATTGGGCACCAACCTGACCGGTGCGACGGTCACCTTCGGCGGCATCCCCGCCACCGGAGTCAATGTCGTGGCCGGCGTGGCGCTGACCGGAGTCACTCCGGCACACGCCGCAGGCAACGTACCGGTCGTCGTCACCACCCCGGGCGGCACTGCCACCGTCACCGGCGGCTTCACCTACATCGGACCGCCCATTCCGGCCGGTCCGACCGTGATCGCTCTGGTCCCGCCCGCCGGCCCCACCACCGGTGGGACGTTCTTCACCATCCTGGGCACCAACCTCACCGGTGCAACGGTCACCTTCGACGGCATCCCCGCCACCGGAGTCAACGTCATCGCAGGCTCGGTGCTGACCGGAGTCACTCCGGCACACGCCGCAGGCAACGTACCGGTCGTCGTCACCACCCCGGCCGGCAGCGCCACCGTCACCGGCGGCTTCACCTACATCGCACCACCGATTCCGGCCGGTCCGACCGTGATCGCTCTGGTCCCGCCCACCGGCCCCACCACCGGTGGGACGTTCTTCACCATCCTGGGCACCAACCTCACCGGCGCGACAGTCACCTTCGACGGCATCCCCGCCACCGGAGTCAACGTCATCGCAGGCTCGGTGCTGACCGGAGTCACTCCGGCACACGCCGCAGGCAACGTACCGGTCGTCGTCACCACCCCGGCCGGCAGCGCCACCGTCACCGGCGGCTTCACCTACATCGCACCACCGATTCCGGCCGGTCCGACCGTGATCGTCCTGGTCCCGCCCGCCGGCCCCACCACCGGCGGCACGCCCTTCACCATCCTGGGCACCAACCTCACCGGCGCGACAGTCACCTTCGACGGCATCCCCGCCACCGGAGTCAACGTCATCGCAGGCTCGGTGCTGACCGGAGTCACTCCGGCACACGCCGCAGGCAACGTACCGGTCGTCGTCACCACCCCGGCCGGCAGCGCCACCGTCACCGGCGGCTTCACCTACATCGCACCACCGATTCCGGCCGGTCCGACCGTGATCGCTCTGGTCCCGCCCGCCGGCCCCACCACCGGCGGCACCCTCTTCACCATCCTGGGCACCAACCTCACCGGCGCGACAGTCACCTTCGACGGCATCCCCGCCACCGGAGTCAACGTCCTGGCAGGCGTGGTGCTGACCGGAGTCATTCCGGCACACGCCGCAGGCAACGTACCGGTCGTCGTCACCACCCCGGCCGGCAGCGCCACCGTCACCGGCGGCTTCACCTACATCGCACCACCGCTGCCCACGGCAATCTCGATCACCCCGGCCACCGGCCCCGCCGTCGGCGGTACGGTCTTCGTCATCGTCGGCGCGAACCTCACCGGCGCGACGGTCACCATCGGCGGTGTCCCGGCAACCGGCATCGTGGTGGACCCGACCGGCACCGTGCTGGCCGGCATCACGCCTGCTGGAGCAGTCGGCAACGCCGCTGTTGTCGTCACCACCCCGGCCGGCAGCACCACCGTCACCGGGGGCTTCACCTACGTGTAACCGCGAGGCGCCCTCCAGCGGACCGGCCGGGTGTCTCCGGCCGGTCCGCGCTCTTTTGCCGGCAGCCGTGCGAGGTCAACTCGCGTGAGCCCGGGCAGACTTCCCGACCGACTTGGTCGCGCCGAGTCACCGCCTGGCTGTGCCGACCGAGGAGATGCCGAGCTGCCATCACTCTTGGTGGGCACGTGTGCCTCGAGCGCTCATTGCAACCAGGGTCAGACCGGACCGACCGGAGGTCTGATGCTGACCGCAATGTGAACAGCCAGAAGCAGCTTGGGGTCCGGTGATGCCCGTTTCCCTGCGCACCAGAGCGCAGAACGAGCGCCAGGGCGCTCAATCGGTCGAACCCTGTCTCAGCCATGCTCCCCTGTACGCCCGCCGATTGAGTGACTGAGGGTAATATCCCTTGCGGCATATTCCGTAACGTGGCTCACTGTTCGTATCCAACCGGTGGGCAGCCCATCCCTCCTCGGGGGAGCGCGGTATCCGGTCTGTCCGCTGGCCTCCTTGCGCGTAGGGCAGCCAGTGTCCATCCGTGATTCTGCGATGGGCACCCCAAAAGAGGGACTGGATCCGCCAGCCGGTGCCACACAGCGTGGCACCGGCTGGTCGGTTGTCGCCCTGAGCCCGGCCGAGGAGTCGGGTGGCCCCGCCCGACGCTCCGCGGCATACGCGCGTCACGGCGGAGACGGCCCACCTGCCGACCGGCCGACGCCAGTGAACAACGCCATCACCGCGGCCGGGAGCGACCGCTCCGTCGGGCGCACCAAAGAGTTCCCCGAAAAAGCGGCCGCGCTCTCATGTCTCCTCGGCGGCGGCAGGGCGCACAGCGTCCGAGGGATCGACGGAAGCAGCCACCGGGCGCAGGCGAGCCGGGGAGATCTCCGCCCAGACAGTCTTCCCGGACGGCGGGCAGGACCGTACGCCCCAGTCGGCGGCCAGCGCTTCCACGATGACCAGTCCATGTCCTTCCTCGTCGGCCGTCCTGGGGACAACAGGAAGGCGTTCGCCCCGCGGGTCGGTGACCTCGATGAGCAGGCCGGCGCTCGGCAGGAGTACGAGGCTGAGCCGGAATCCCCGGCCGGGGAGCCGTCCGTGCATGACGGCGTTCGCGGCCAGTTCGGCGACGACGGCCTCGGCGGCTTCTGCCCGCTCACTGCCGCGGGGCCACCCCCACTGTGTGATCTGCTCGACAGCGAGCAGCCGCGCCAGACGCGCACCACGCCGGGTGGCGCTCAGCAACTGCGTGAACTGTCCTGCAGGTGTTGCCGATTGCAGCATGTCAATGCATACGGATTCGGTCTCCACACCACTCAGCGTGGCCATGTGGCGGTTCGCTGACCAGCGGTTCCAGCGGTGCCTGCGGGGCACGTACCGCAGCCCGTGACTGCATGTACCGGCGGGTCGTCGGGTCAGCCCGCCACGCCCCTACGTGTTCTCTCGCTCCGGCTGCGGCGGGGGCCTCTTCGCCTTCGCCTTCGCCTTCGCCGGCAGTACAAGCCTTGCGCTCGGGCCGATCTGCTCAAGCGTCACGGGTTCACGGACATCGACGCCTGCATCCTCGACGCGCTGGAGACCGGCAATCGGCATGCTCATGGTGCGCGCCCGTAACGCCGCGCAGAGTTCCTGACCGACCGACGCAGGAAGGCGGGGCAGCGCCGGGGGCCGCACGAAGTGGTGCGGTTTCGCTCGTACATCGCGGGCGGTCAACGTGCCGGTCGCGCTCCAGGAGACGCCGGCGACCGGCAGTCAGCCACACACGGGTAGCTACCGGCGATCATTGGTCGGTAGGCGCGCGCATCGGCGGCAGGCGCGGGCCGAGGCCGCCACCACCCCATGCGACGCGGCTGCGAGCGCGGCGGCGAACGCGAGCAGTGGCCAGTTCGTCGCCAGGACGGAGGCCGTGGCGAGCGCGAGCGTCGCGACCGCCATGGCCACGCTGGCAGTGGTGCCTGTCCATGCGACCGCGACGGGCAGCCCGTGCGGCGTGGGCAGCCGACGCGCGAGGGTGCCGGTGGTGGCCAGCGTCGCCGCGGCGAGCAGTGCGGCGCCGGTCGCCACACCGGCCAGATGAACAGCCAGCAGCTGAGCCATGCGTGGCAGCTGCCAGGACTGACCGTGGTCGGCGGTCCGGGCCACGTACCAGCAGGCGATCAGGAAGGGGGCGGTGAGGGCGACGGCCCGAGCAGTGTGCCGGGCCTGGGCGATGGTCAGTTCCCGTTGGCAGATCGGCGCGAGCTCGTCGGGGGTCCCGAACTCTCCGACGGCTTGGTGGGCGGCGCGTGGGTAGGGCGTTCCCTCGCTGGTGTGCGCGGCTACCGTGTCCGCGAGGCCGTCGTGTATCTCCTCGATCATCCGGGCCTTGGCCCGGGCCGGGCCGTGCAGGGCGGCGGTCAGGGCCGCGACGTAGTCCTCGATGGGGTCGGCCTGCCGGCCGATGGCGTTCATGTGGCAAGTCCGGGCGGTGTGACGGGGTTCAGGACCGAGCCGATCGCTGTGGTGAACTCGCTCCACGCGGTCCGCTCGCCGGCCAGGGTGTGCCGTCCCGCCTCGGTGAGTTCGTAGCAACGCCGTCGCCGTTCGCCGGAGGACTGCCAGCTGCTGCTCAGCAGCCCGATCCGCTCCAGCCGGTTCAAGGCCGGGTAGATCGTGCCCGTGCGCAGCTCGAGTGCGCCCCCGCTGCGGTGTTGGACCGCGGCGATGATCGCGTAGCCGTGCAGCGGGCCCGGCTCGAGCACGGCCAGCAACAGTCCGTCCAGGTGCCCTCGCACCGCGTCTGCCTTCATGAGTAGGCAGCCTACCCAAAATGAGGTAGGCAGTGTATGTATTGGCAGCCAACACATTCATGATCTGACTTGGAGGCGCCCGCAGTGACCAAGGTGCTGCTGTCCGTACATGTCCTCGCGGCGATCCTGGCGGTCGGGTCGATCACCGTGGCCGCCTCGATGTTCCCCCGCTACGCGCTGCAGGCATCCGGCGGCCAGGATCCGGACGCTCGAGCCGCCACGATCGCCGCACTCCTGCACAAGATCTGCCGCGGCTACGCTGTCGCCGGTCTCGCCGTGCCGGTCTTCGGGCTCGCCACCGGCGCCGCGCTCGGCGTCCTCACCGACGCCTGGCTGATCGCGTCGCTCGCGCTGACCGTGATCGCCGCCGTCATCCTCGCCATGGCCATCCTGCCCGGCCAGCAGCGCCTGCTCGCACTGACCCAGGACACGGCCACCGAGGACGGGCCGCGTTCCGCGGCCACCCGGCTGACCATGCTCACCGGCATCTTCAACGTCCTCTGGGCGGTCGTCGTCATCCTGATGATCGTTCGCCCCGGCTCCACCACGGGAGCGTGATCACGGTGCGTACGCTGCGGATCGCGGCCGGCGCCGAGGCTGCCTCCTTCGCGGTCCTGCTCGGCAACCTGCTGACCACACACACGCAGGCGATCACAACGCTGGTCGGCCCGCTGCACGGCACGGCCTACCTCGTCGTCATCGCGGTCACTGCCCTTGCCTCTTCGGCCGCCTCGCAGGGCGCCCGGTGGCGCGCCGCCATCCCGGGAGTCGGTGGACTGCTCGCCCTGCGGCGGATCCGAAACCGTTCCCGAGTTCTCGGGGCGTGACCACCAAGTGGCGCCTGACAGACGGGAGTCCAGGGCCTGGTACATCGTCTTGCCGGCGGACACGAAGCGCGCACCCGGATTCAGGCCGCCGTCCGCCGGAAGCCGGCTCGGTAGAGGGCTCCTTCAGGTGACCGACGGCCACAGCGAAGGCGTACGCGCGCTCACGGCGCCGTGAAGAGCGTCGGGAAGCGGGGACCGAGCCAGGGCTTGCGGCCCCAGGCAAGGACTCGGCCCCGGGCGATCGCGCCCCACGGTTCGCAGCGACCGAGCGCCATCAGGAGGAACGTGACCGGCTCGATCAGGATCGTGCAGTCGGGCCGGCTCGGCGGCCCCGGGCTCACGGCTGCCGCACCGTTCGTGAACGTGACACCAAAGCCCGTGCCGCCCCGCATCCGGACCCGGTAGCGGGCGGTCAGACCGGCGGTGGCAGCGGCATTGGTCACCCGGGGCATGGCCGTGATCATGAAGGGCAGGGTGAGCTCCACCCGGGCGGCGTCGATCATGTGCGGGCGGCCCACCGCACGCGCGAGGTCGTAGCCGTGGCCCAGCATGTGCGTCAGCAGGTACGAGCCCAGCACTGCCCGGGACATCGGGCCCAACGGGGTGAGCACGGCCTCCTCCGCCAAGCCTTGGTCCATCGCCTCGAGATAGGCATTGGCCTGCGCCACGATCATGTCGGCCAGCGGATCGGCCCCGCGCTCCGCGAATTCGGCCAGGGCCCGCTGATTGGCCGCGGCCAGGCTCTGCGGCGTGCCGTCGCCGTAGCTCCGTTCGTGCCCGGCCGCGATGTCCGCCATCAGCTCGTTGGCCTGCGCCAGATGCGCCGCCGCCTCGCCCATGGTCCATTCCGACCCGGGCACCGGGGCACCCGTGTCGGCAACCCCGCGCAACAGTGCGGCGATGTTCTCGGCGGTGTCACGTATCGCGTCGGCGAGTCCGTCGGGCAGGGTGCCTCGTACGTCCTGCCCCGTCACTGATTCCACGCTGCTCCCCATCGCCTACGGCCACACGGAACGCGCGCAACCCGTCGGCAGACCCGTCCTTGGCTGCCGCGGTACACAAGACCAGGCCACAGGGGCCTGCGACAAGAGTCCGAGCGATGATCGGGGCGGAGAACCGGGAGCGGAACGGCCCGTTCGGGGGCTGCAACCACCCCGCCTCTGGCCTGGAAACGCAAAAGACCCCAGATGAACTGGGGTCTCTCTGGTGTCCGAGGGGGGACTTGAACCCCCACGCCCGATAAAGGGCACTAGCACCTCAAGCTAGCGCGTCTGCCATTCCGCCACCCGGACCAGGTGACCGCCCCGGTTTCCCGTGGCGACATGGACAACAATACCAGGGGTTTGAGGTGCCCTTCACCTGCATATCCCGTGGTCAGTGGGGTGCGGCGGACTCGTTCGAGGCCGTCCGGCCCACGTCGCCCCACCTGCGTACAGAGTGTTGCGTTCCGCGTACGCACAGTCCAGGGGATCGCCCCGCGACGTCCGACCCTGAACGCGGTCGTGGCGCTACCTTCGCGTACGTGAGTGATCGCAGCTATCGACGGCCCCGCTTGCTCTCGCCGCTGCGCGAGCATCTGCGGGACACCTTCTGGTTCGCGCCGACCGCCGGGCTGGTGTGCGCGATGCTCCTGTGGTGGGTGGCAGACGAGGTGGACGCCCGGCTCGTCGCATACCTGAAGGACCAGGAGGCGTACGAGGAGCTCGGCGATCTGATCTCGTTCGCCGAGGACACCAAGACCATCGTCACCACCATCAGCTCCGCGATGATGACCTTCATCGGCGTCGTCTTCAGCATCTCGCTGGTGGCCGTGCAGATGGCCAGCGGGCAGCTCACGCCCCGGGTCGTGCGGATCTTCGTACGGAGCCGGATCAGCAAGCTCACGCTGACCGTGTTCCTGTCGACGTTCCTGTTCTCACTGCTGGTACTGAGCTCGTACGAGAGCGAGACCGATCCGCGGCGCGTCACCTCCGTGCCGTTGCTGCAGAGCGTGCTGACCATCCTGCTGGTGCTGCTGAGCCTGTTCCTGTTCATCGGCTATGTGTCCTCGACGCTGCGGCTGATGCAGATCGGGCCGGTCGTCGAGCGGATCACCCGGGACTCCTTCCAGGTGCTGCACCGGCAGCCCGTCGTGGTGCCGGGTGGGGCCCGGCTGCCGCCCGAGACCGCACGGATCGCGTACCAGGGGCGGGCGGGGGTGCTGTTGGATGTGAATGTGGCCCGGCTGGTGCGGACCGCGCGGCGGCAGGGTGTGGTGCTGCGACTCATTCCGCGGATCGGGGATTTCGTGGTGCCGGGGACGCCGGTGCTCGCCGTGCACGGCGGGAGCGCGCCGCCTCGCCGCGCGCTGCGATACACGGTCTCCGTCGGAGTCGAGCGGACGTTTCACCAGGATCTCGCGTTCGGTCTGCGTCAGCTGTCGGACATCGGGCTGCGGTCGCTGTCACCGGCCGTGAACGACCCGACCACCGCCGTGCAGTGCCTGGACCGGGTCGTGCAGTTCCTGGCGGCCGTGGCCCGCCGGCCGCTCGGGGAGGTGCACCACCGGGACCGGCGCGGCGACGTGCGGCTGGTGCAGGACGTGCCCGGGTGGACCGACCTGGTGGATCTGGGGCTGGCCGAGATGCGGCTCCATGCGCAGGGGAATCCACAGGTGTCCCGGCGGATTCTGGCCGGCATCGACGATCTGCTGCTTCTCGCGCCGGAGGAGCGGAGGGAGCCACTGGTCCGGCACCGTACGCTCCTCGTGCAGGCCGTGGAGCGTACGGTGCCGGAGGCGGCCGAGCGCGAGTTCGCCCTCACCCCCGACCACCAGGGCATCGGTTAGGGCATCAGGTGGTAGTCGGGGAAGTTGCCCGGCAAGCGCTCGCCCTCGGGCCCCTCGGTCACCGCGTGCACCAGCAGCTCGCCGCCGACGAAGGCGCCCCGCCACGAGCCCCCGAAGCCGCCGAACAGCTCGTCGCGGTCACCGCGGGAGCGCGGCTTCCCGTGTCCGACCTTGAAGGCACGGATCTGCGGGGCCAGTCGCTCGTACGTCGCCGGGTCGTCGGTCGACAGGGTGGCGACCAGCGCCCCGTTCGAGGCGTTCATCGCGGCGAGCAGTTCCGCCTCCGTGTCGACCAGGACGATCGTGTCGACCGGGCCGAACGGTTCCGCGTGGTGGAGCGGAGAGGAGGGCGGGGGGTTCAGGAGTGTCACCGGGTGGACGTACGCCGAGGTGTCCTGGCCTGGGAGGAAACGGCCGTCGGTGAGTGAGCCCCGGTACAGCGGGACCGCGCCGCGGTCGATCGCCTCGGCCACCTGGTCCGTCAGCTCCTCGGCCTTCGCCGCGTTGATCAGCGGGCCGAAGTCCAGGGTGGGGAGGGAGTCGGCCGGGTTCTCGACCGCCAGGGGGTGGCCGGTACGGACGGAACGTACGGCGGGGAGGTAGGCCGCCAGGAATTCCGCGAACAGCGCTCGCTGGACCACGAAGCGCGGATACGCCGTACAGCGCTGTTTTCCGTAGTCGAAGAGCTTGGGAATCACGGCGGTGAGCGCGTCCCAGTCGGTGTAGTTCCAGACGCCCCAGGTGTTGAGGCCCTCCTGCTCGAGGATGTGGCGTTTGCCGAGGTCGGCGACTGCGGTGGCGATACGGGCCCCGGTGTCGCGGCCGCCGACGAAGGAGACGCAGCCGATCTCCGGGGAGCGCACCAGGGCCTCGGAGAGTTCGCCGCCGCTGCCGCTGACCAGCGTGATCGGGATGCCTTCGCGGGCGGCGAGAGCGCAGGCCAGGGTGAGGCAGGCGACGCCGCCGTCGGTCGGGGTCTTGGCGATCACCGCGTTCCCGGCCAGTGCCTGCACGAGCATCGCGTGCACCAGGACGGACATCGGGTAGTTCCAGCTGGCGATGTTGGAGACCGGGCCGGGCAGCGGCGTACGGTCCGCCAGCATGGGCTCGGCGCCGTCGACGTACCAGCGCACTCCGTCGATCGCACGGTCGACGTCGGCCTGTGCGAGCCGCCATGGCTTGCCGATCTCCCAGACCAGGAGCAGGGCGAGCAGCTCGCGGTGTTCGGTGAGGACGTCGAGCGTGGCGGCGACGCGGGCCCGGCGCTCCGCCAGAGGAACGTGCCGCCAGGCGCGGTGCTGGTCGAGCGAGGCCCGTACGGTCTTCTGGGCGGTGGCCGCGTCCAGGCGCGGCGGTCCCGCGATCGGACTGAGGTCGATCGGGCTGGTGGCGGGCAGGGGGCTGCCGTCGGGCTGCCACTGGGCGTCCCAGAGATTCAGCACGCGGTCGTCCCGGAAGGACTCGGGGGCGACGGCGAGGCAGCGCTGCCAGGCGTCGGACCAGGCGGTGCCCGGCTTGAGGGTGAGGGTCGGGGTGCGGGTGGGCGCCATGAGGATGTGGTCTCCGCTCGAAAGGGGGCGGGAGGGGCCGGATGAACGGCCGTGAGTGTGTGGCACGCACTCGGCGTCAATGATCGGCGACGTCACCGGGCTGCGCGAGGCGGTCGAGGACGAGTCGCGAGATCTCGGTGGGGATCGCTCCGACGTGTACCCCAGCCGCTTCGAGGGCCTGTTTCTTGGCGTGCACGGTGTCGGAGGAGCCTGAGCCGATGGCGCCGGCACGGCGCCCATCGTCCTGCCCTCCGGAGCAGTGAAGCCTGCGATGTGGCCGACGACAGGCTTGCTGATGTCATCGGCGATGTACGCCGCCGCGCGTTCCTCGGCGTCACCTCCGATCTCCTCGACGAGCACGATGAGTTCGGTGTCCGGGCCCTGCTGGAAGGCGGCAGGGCGGTCGATGTGGGGGCGCGCCGACGACCGGGTCGCTTCCGATGCCGACCGCGGACGAGGGCCTGTCTCCCGCAGCTCGTACATGAGTTGATACGTGAGCGTGCCCGACTTGGAGACGAGTCCGGCCTGCCCGGGCTTGGAGACGAGTTCGGCCTGCCCGGGCTTGGAGACGAGTCCGGCCTGCCCGGGCTTGGCGGCGATGCCGGCCGGGATGATGCCGGCATCGGACTGGCCCGGGCTGATCAGGCCGGGGCAGTTGAGGTTGTCAGGGCTGATGACACGGGCGATCTCGCTGTTCGCCGGCTGTGTCGCGGTGCTCCTGCATCCGCCGGGGCGGCCGCGGGGGGCGTATCGAGCCCGATCCATGTCCGATCCGCCGAGACATGGGCTGATCCGGTCCGGGCGGCTGGGTGCGGCGGGCAGCGGACCTGCGGGGGACTGCGGCGGCCGGGAAACCGGGCGCCGCAGCCACCCGCTGTTTCACGACAACTGGCCGTCGTAGTCAGGCAGCTTGAATGTCCGCTCGGCGTGACCGCCCACCAGGTCGCTGGGCTTGTTCCCGATGTTGGCGATGATGGTGTAGCCCTTCGCCTCGATCTCCGCCCGCTTGCCGGTCTTGTAGGCGCTCACCTCGTCGAAGAGGTCGGGCAGGTCCCGCACGTACAGACCGGAGACCGGGTAGCCGACCTTTCGCAGGTTGTACTGGGTGAGCGAATAGATGATGCCCGGCCGGGCGGTGACGAAGAAGACGTCCACGCCGCGGGAGTCCGCGAAGCGGGCGAGGTCGAGGACCGGCTTGACCGCCGGGGTCGGGTACTCCCAGAAGTTACGGAAGTCCGTCTCGAGCGAGGTGTTGTCGATGTCCAGGACGATCGCCTGCTTCTCGCCGGAGGCGCCCGAGGTCCGCTGCTCGATGTACGGGCGGGCCACGGCGACAACGGCGGCCACGTCACGCTGCCAGGTCCCGTAGTCGACGTCCAGGAGCTGCGCCGTACCCGCAGGCGACTGCTGTGCGGCATGAACTGCCGTGTGTGCCGACCGGTTCGAGGCGGTCGCGTCCGCTGCCGACGCCACCGGGGTGGCCATGGTGAACGCCAGCGCAGCGAAGGTCGCCGCCGTCCGCGTTCTCCATTTGCGTACATGCATGGGGGGTCTCCTGGGTCTCGGAACAGCTCAGAGAAGGCCCGTCTGTCCCGAACAGACAGACGAGTCTTGGCATGCTCGCGTCCCATGATGGACGGAAGGCAACATTCCCTCTACTGGTCGGTAGCAAGATGTTGTTCGTACGCAGGATGTACGGCGGACACACATGAGCACGCGAGACGCCCGTCGGCGAATCGTCGCCGACGGGCGGCCTGGCGGTCTGGCGGTCTGGCGGTCTGGCAGGGAGCCGTGCGGCGTCCTAGCAGTCCTTCTCGCGCAGTGAGTGAAGGTGAGCGCTGGACTTGCGGGCGAACGCGAACGACTCGACGGGGTTGTCGTGCTCGGCCTGCCAGTGGTGGTCCTTGCGTCCGCCGTGAGTCCTGCTCACCGCGGAGATGAAACGCTTGTAGTCGATGTCCCCGTCCCCGACGTCGACCATGCGGTACCCGTCGCGGGCGGACGCGTCGTGTTCGCCGTCCTTGACGTGGAAGAGCGGGTAGCGGTCGGGCTGCTTGAGGACATAGCGCAGCGGGTCGAAAGGAGCGGGCGTGCCGTCGACGCGCTGGGAGAAGCGGAACTGGCCCGCGTACGCCCAGTAGATGTCCATCTCCAGGAAGACCAGGTCGGGGTCGGTCTCGGCCAGCAGAACGTCATAGAGGCGGATGTGCGGTTTGTCGGTCGCGAAGGAGAATTCCTCGGCGTGGTTGTGCTGGTAGAACTTCATGCCGCGCTTGCGTGCCTCGGCGCCGTAGTGGTTGAAGTCCTCCGCGCAGCGTTTCCAGCCGTCGACCGTCGCACCGTAGCGCCAGGGGCCGGATGCGGTGCCGATGTGCTCGAGGCCGAGGGCCTGGGCGTCGTCGAGGACCCTGTCGAGGTTCTGAGCGAAGCTGTAGGCGCCCGGGTTGCTGTCGTCGTAGTAGTTGACATGGCTGCCGATTCCGCGCAGTCCGTGGTCACGGGTCAACTGCCTGAGCTGGGCAAGGGTGATGGCGCCCGCGGCGCCCTGGGTGTAGCCGGCGTACTCGACCTCGTCGTATCCATAGCGCTCCAGCTCGGCGAAGACCTTGGCGAATCCGAGGGTGGAGACCTTGTCGCGCAGCGAGTACAGCTGGATGCCGAGGCGGCCGGGGGGAAGGACGGGGCGGCCGCGGCCCTTGCTGTGGGCGGCGGCGGGGCTCGCCGAGGCGCCGAGGAGGGCGGCGGCGGTCGCGCCCGCGGCGACGCCGAGCATGTTGCGTCTGCTGAGCTTGTGGGCGAGTTCGGGGTCGTTGGCCTTGCTCGTGCGGCTCATGGGATCTCCTGGGATCGGATTGTCAGTGGCGTCTGGTTCAGTGGAGACCAGCGAGTTGAAGCAGCAGGGACTTCACATCGGTGGCCGCGACACGGCCATCCACAGCGCGGGGGGTGGAGCACAGAATGAGCGGTCCGTTGTCACTGTCGTCGCTCGTGGGAAGGCGGCCATGGCTGCCGCGAATAGGTGAGGGGTCGAGGGGCACGACCGCCAGGCGGTAGCGCATGCCGAGCTTCTTGCGGACGATCGCCTTGGCCGCCTTGAGGCGTACGTACGGGTCGAGCGGGTCCATGAACAGCTCGACCGGGTCGTAGCCGGGTTTGCGGTGGATCTCGACGAGCTGGGCGAAGTCGGGGGCGCGGGCGTCGTCGAGCCAGTAGTAGTACGTGAACCAGGCGTCGGGTTCCGCGATGGCGACGAGCTCGCCGGACCGGGGGTGGTCGAGGCCGTGGGCCTTCTTTCCCTCGTCGTCGAGGAGTTGCTCGATGCCCGGGAGGTCCTCGAGGGCTTCGCGGGTGGCGGCGAGTTCTCCGGGGTCTTCGGGGTGGCGTACGTAGACATGGGCGAGCTGGTGGTCGGCGACGGCGAAGGCCCGTGAGGCCATCGGGTCGAGGTACTCCATGCCGTCCTGGGTGTGCACTTCGAGCAGGCCGGCGCGGCGCAGGGCGCGGTTGATGTCGACGGGCCGGCTGACGCGGGTGATGCCGTACTCCGACAGGGCGACGACGGTGCGGCCTTCCTGACGGGCATCGTCCAGCAGCGGAGCGATGACGGCGTCGAGGTCGGCGGCGGCACGGTAGGAGCGGGGGTCGTCGGGGCCGTAGCGCTGCAGGTCGTAGTCGAGATGCGGGAGGTAGCACAGGGTCAGGTCGGGGTGTCGGGTGCGCATGATGTGGCGGGTCGCGTCGGCGATCCACTGGCTGGAGACGATGTCCGCGCCCGGGCCCCAGAAGTGGAAGAGGGGGAAGGTGCCGAATTTCCGGGTGAGTTCGTCGTGCAGGGCCGGGGGCCGGGTGTAGCAGTCGGGTTCCTTGCGGCCGTCCGCGTAGTAGACGGGGCGGGGAGTGACAGTGATGTCGGTGTCTGCGCCCATCGCGTACCACCAGCAGATGTTGGCAACGGTGTAGCCGGGGTGGACACGGCGGGCGGCGTCCCAGATCTTGTCGCCGGAGACGAGGCCGTTGTGCTGGCGCCACAGCAGGACGTCGCCGAGTTCACGGAAGTACCAGCCGTTGGCGACGATGCCGTGTTCGGCGGGGAGTGCGCCGGTGAGGAAGGTGGACTGGGCGGCACAGGTGACGGCGGGCAGCACAGTGGAAAGGGGGGCCTGGGAGCCGGACCGGGCGAGGGATTTCAGGTGGGGCATGTGGTCGAGGAGCCGGGGGGTGAGACCGACGACGTCCAGGACCAGGAGAGGGGTGGGGCTTGCGGTCCCGGCGGGGTCGTTGCGGTCGCTGGGGGTGGCGGCGTCGGTGGCATCGCTGACATCGCTGCTGTCGCTGGCATCGGTCATGGGAGCTCCTTCAGGCCGAGGTCCGTCAGGAGATCGCGGGCGAGGGTGAGTTCGGCGGCGATCCCGTCGGCCAGCTGGGTGCGGTTGCGGGGACGCAGCTCGGAGGGGAGCGCCTGCCAGGTGTACGTCTCGACCTCGAGATGGCGGGTGCGGGGACCGGTGCCGCCGACAAGCTGCGTCAGGGCGTCCTGGAGTACGGGGAGGGTGGAGGCGAGCGGCGGGGCGGGCGGGGCGTGCAGGGGGACGTGGAAGTGGGCGCGCCACGGGGCGCCGTCGGGCAGCGTCTCGCCGGCGAGTGCCTCGTCGAGGTCGTCGGTGCCGCGAAGCCCGGCGGCGGTGCGGGTGCGGGTCTGGTGGAGGAAGCGGGGCTCGGCGAAGGCGGCGAGGGCGGCGCGTACTTCGGGGAGGTGGGGTTCCTGGGCGTGGAGGGCGGCGGACAGCTGGGCCTTGGGGATGGTGACGCCTGCCGCGTCGAGGGCGGCGAGGGCTGTTCCGGGATCTTCGAAGGAGGTGGCGAGGTGGCAGGTGTCGATGCAGATGCCGATCCGCCGGGATCCGATGGCGGTGAGGGGGCGTATCGCGTCGGCGGTGGTCTCGACCGTGCAGCCGGGCTCCGGCTCCAGACCGATGCGTATCGACTTTCCGGTCAGCTCCTCCAGTGCGTCGAGGCGCGCGGAGAGGGTGGCCAGGGCGGTGTGCGCGGCCTCGGCCGCGGTGTCGGCGAAGGGTGTACGCCAGGCGAGCGGGAGGGTGGAGATGGTGCCTTCGGTGACGTCGTCGGGAAGGAGGGCGGCGAGGAGGCGGGCCAGGTCGGTGGTGTGGGCGAGCCGTTCGGGAGCGGTCCAGTCCGGCTTGTAGACGCGGTACTTGACCTCCTCGGCACCGAATCCCTCGTAGGGGAAGCCGTTGAGGGTGACGACCTCCAGGCCGCGGCGGTCGAGTTCGGCGCGCAGGCCGCGCAGCGCCGCCGGGTCGTTGATCAGGGCGTGGGCGGCGTCCTTGGCGAGCCAGAGACCGATGCCGAGGCGGTCCCGGCCGAGGCGTTTGCGTACGGGCTCGCAGTGGTCGCGAAGCTGGGCGAGTACACCGTCGAGGGTTTCGGCGGGGTGGACGTTGGTGCAGTAGGAGAGGTGGACGGTGGTCCCGTCGGGGTGGCGGAAGCGCATACGTGTGCCTCCTCATTCCCCGCCGCGGAGAATGGAGTTGCCCTCGTGCAGGGTCTCCGGTTCGGGGAGGTCGAGCTGGAGGCGGCCGCTGAGGCCGTAGAAGGCGACGGGGTTGCGCCACAGAACCTGGTCGACGTCGTCCTCGGTGAAGCCGGCGGCGAGCATGGCGTCGCCGACCTTGCGGGTCTTGAGCGGGTCGCTCCTGCCCCAGTCCGCGGCCGAGTTGACCAGGACCTTCTCGGTTCCGTAGGTCTTCAGGATCGCGACCATGCGGTCCTCGTCCATCTTGGTGTCCGGGTAGATGGAGAAGCCGAGCCAGCTGCCGCTGTCAGTGGCGTGTTCTACGGTCGTTTCATTGAGGTGGTCGAGCAGGACGCGGTCCGTGGGGAGGTTCGATTCACGGATGACGTCGACGGTGCGGCGGAGTCCGGCGAGCTTGTCCCGGTGGGGGGTGTGGACGAGGACGGGCAGGCCGTGGTCCGCGGCGAGCTGGAGCTGGGCGGCGAGGGCGGTGTCCTCGGCGGGGGTCATGGAGTCGTAGCCGATCTCGCCGACGGCGACGACGGAGTCCTTGACGAGATAGCGGGGCAGGGCGTCCAGGACGGGGGTGCAGCGAGGGTCGTTCGCCTCTTTGGGGTTGAGGGCGAGCGTGCAGTGGTGGGCGATGCCGTACTGGGCGGCGCGGAAGGGCTCCCAGCCGAGCAGTGCGTCGAAGTAGTCGAAGAAGCTGGTGGGCGAGGTGCGGGGCTGGCCGAGCCAGAAGGACGGTTCGACGAGGGCACGGACACCGGCGGCGTACATCGCCTGATAGTCGTCGGTGGTGCGGGAGGTCATATGGATGTGGGGGTCGAAGATGCGCATCAGGACTCCTCGGGCCGATCGGGCCGCTCGCCGGTCAGGGTCAGTACGCGAGGGAGGTCGGAGGGGACGGTTCGGCCGGCGGCGGTGCGCTCGGCGCCGTAGTCGGCGAGCATCCTGGCCAGCTCGCCGTCGCCTGCGGCCCGGCGCTCCAGGTCGGCGACCGCGTCCACGGGCACGCCCGTGAACAGGCACTTGAGGACCGCGTGCCGCCAGGCATGCGCATCGAGGTGCGCGGCGGCGTACGGGCCGACGGCCGCGGCGACGAGCCGGGTGTCGTTGGTGCGCAGGGCGTCCTCGAGGAGTGGCAGCGCGGCGGGGCTGCCGACGAGGGAGTGCAGGGCGAGGAGCACGGCACGGCGTTCGGCGGCGGTCCCCTGCTGGTAGAGGCGGGTGAGAGTGGCGCCGTCGGCGCACGCTTCCCGAAGGAGGAGAGTGCGTACGGAGTCGGCGTGGTCCTGGCCGCAGTGGCGCCCGGCGGACGCGAACCGGAGCTCCCACACGGGTAGCGCACGCGCGGCTTCGGTGAGCGCCTGGTCGAGCCAGGCTCGCGCCGCTCCGCCGAGCTGCGCATCGAGTTCCCTGCGGGTCTTCAGCATGCCGGTGCTCCCTTCGTCCGCAGGAACTCGATGGAGGCGCGGGCGAGTTCAGGGCCCGCGTGCGAGTGGCGGGGCAGTTCGACGACGGTGAGTCCCTGATAGCCGGTGCCGGCGAGGGCTTCGAGCACGGGCGGGAAGTCGATCTCACCGTGGCCGAAGGGGAGGTGTTCATGGACGCCGCGGCGCATGTCCTCGATCTGGACGTGCCGTAGCCAGGGGGCGGCGTCGCGTACGCAGTCGGCGGGCCCAGCGGCTTCCAGGCACTGGCAGTGGCCGATGTCGAGGGTGAGGCCGAGGAACTGGGGGTCGGGGTCGCCGAGGGTGCGGCGGAGGTGGTGGAAGTCGGCGAGGGTGGCAAGGAGGTGACCGGGCTCGGGTTCGATGGCCAGCGGAATGCCGGCGGTCGCGGCAGCGTCCAGGACGGGGGTCAGGGACTCCTCGAGGAGCTTCCACGCAGTGTCGGTGGGGGTGGCCGCGGGGGTGATTCCGCTGAAGCAGTGCACGGCGTGGGCGCCGAGGTCGGCGGCGACCTGCACGGCGGTGATCAGCAGCCGGGTACGGGCGGCACGGCCGCCGGGATCGGGGTCGAGGAGGGAGGGACCGTGTTTGCGGCGGGGGTCGAGGACGTAACGGGCGCCGGTTTCCACAGTGACCTCGAGGCCCAACGTGGCGAGCCGCTGCGCCACATGGCGGGTCCGGGTGGCCAGATCGGGGGCAAGGGGGTCGAGGTGCATATGGTCGAGGGTGAGTCCCACACCGTCGTAGCCGAGGTCGGCAAGGAGGGCGAGAGCGTCGTCGAGCCTGAGATCGGTGAGCCCGTTGGTGCCGTAGCCGAGGCGGATCACCGGCTCGGGGCGGGGATCGGGGCGGAGGCCGGGGCGGGGATCGGGGCTCATGTCGCTCATGTCGGGCTCACCTTCCGTGCGAGCTTGCGGGCGAGCGGTACGAGGCCCATGACCGCGACTGGGATGACGGTGGCTCCGGCGCGCGCGGCGAGGGCGGCCTGGAGCGGGATCATGGCCCGGATACCGCCGCCGACGGCGCGCTGGGTGAGGGGCGGGGAGGGGTTCAGTGCGGCGTGGAGGAGGGGCTTGGCAGCGGTGCGGACGTAGGTGACGGCGAGTACGGCGGCGAGGAGGCCTGTGGGGGTGAGGTGCTGGCCCTCTGCCCCTCCCTTTCCTGGCCGCATCGGCAGTCGCCTCCGCCGCGTGGAGAGCGGGCCCCCGGGCCCCCGCTGTTCGCGGGCCACGAGGGCGCCGAGCCCGAGGTTCGCCGCGAGTGCGGCGAGCGGCGCGGAGGTCGAGCCGCCCTGAGCCTCGTGTCGCGAGACGGTGGTCACGGCATAGGTGTGCGCGCCGAGCACGACGGCAGCGGGCAGCGCGGCGAGTGCGCCGCGCAGGCCCGCGTCCGGCAGTCGATGCAAACCGGTGGCGTCCTCAATCCGTGCGGCGGAGGTGCCGGACGGGCGCGGCCCGCGGCGCCCTGCCGCGCCCGGGGTGCTCGCGCTCGGGCGAGCCATGCCTGTGTCCCACGTGGTCGGCCGAGCGGGGCTCCTGCCTCCACCGCCGGTGGGCCGTGCGCCGGGGCACGATGCCGCACGACTGGCCGACCGGGCCGTACCTGCGGCTTCCGAGCCCGCACCCCGCGCCTGCGGGCGGCCGGCGGCACGGACCCCGCGCGTCGCCGTCGCACCCGCCGCACCGCTCTCGCTCCCTGACGTGCTCGCACTGCCCTTCGTGCTCGCGGTCGCCTTCGTACTCGCGCTCCCCTGCGTACTCGCACTGCTCTTCGTACTCGCGCTCAGCCTGGGTGAACCGTCTCCTCCCGCGCCCGGTGGCGGTGCGTGCTGCGCGCCGCGCGCGCCCGCGCCCGCGCCCGCGCCCGTGGCCACAGCCCCCAGCACCAGGTCCAGTGCCCGCGCCGTTGCCATGGCCGCC
This sequence comes from Streptomyces sp. NBC_01142, assembly GCF_026341125.1. Lineage (NCBI taxonomy): Bacteria > Bacillati > Actinomycetota > Actinomycetes > Kitasatosporales > Streptomycetaceae > Streptomyces > Streptomyces sp. NBC_01142. The sequence continues at coordinate 2,441,363 of NZ_JAPEOR010000001.1, read as the reverse complement.
GGGCCGCCCCCGGTGTGCTTGAAGTGGAGGTCGTAGGACCAGACCGTCACCGAAAGCGCCGTCGCCACCGCCAGGGCCGGGCGGCCCGCACGGGAGGCCAGGGCCAGGCCGGCCGCCGTCAGGGCGCCCGCCGCGGTGAGCGCCGCGGCCGGGGTGATGCGGCCCGAGGGAATCGGGCGGTGGGGGCGGTCCACCGCGTCCTCTTCGCGGTCCGCCCAGTCGTTGAGCGCCATGCCCGCCTCGTACAGGCACAGTGAGGCGCCCACCGCGTACGCGGTGCCGCGGTCGGGAGCACGGCCCACGGAGGCCGCGCCCGCCAGCGCGTCGCCCGGGACGGTGAAGAGTGCGGAGACGCGCAGTAGTTCCGCCCAGGCCCGCAGGGTCACTTGGCCTCCCGCAGCCGGTCGGCGAAGGTGAGCAGCTGCGTGAACTGTTCGGACAGGCCCGCGGGGCCACCGTCCGGGTCCTTGAAGTAGAAGCCCAGTCCGGGGAGGGGACCCGCGATTCCCGCCTCGTGCGCGCGGGCCACCAGCCTGGCCAGGTCCAGGACCAGCGGGGCCGCGAGTGCCGAGTCGCAGCCCTGCCAGATGGTCTGGAGGATCATCCGCGAGCCGAGGAAACCCTCGAAGGCGATGTGGTCCCAGGCGGTCTTCCAGTCGCCGAGAGCCGGTACGTCGTCGATGTGGACCTCACCCTCGGGCGTGTGGCCGAGCGTGTCCGACAGGACGCGTTCCTTGCCGGCGTTCTTGGCGGCCGCGGCCGCCGGGTCGGCCAGCGCCGCTCCGTCCCCGCCGCCCAGGAGGTTGGTGCCCGACCATGCCCGTACGGACAGGGCACGTTGCACGAACATCGGGGCGAGCACGGAACGGAGCAGCGTCTGGCCTGTCTTGCCGTCACGGCCCGCGTGGGGAAGTCCACTGGCCGCGGCGGCGGCAGTGAGGGCGGCGGTGCGCAGCCCGGTGGAGGGGGTGAAGTTGACGTAGGGGCAGCCGGCTCTCAGCGCCGCGGCCGCGTACAGCGAGCTGGGCGGCAGCCGTACGGCGTCGGGCGCGGGCTGCGGTTCGGTGGAGGCGACATTGACGACGACGACCCGGGCGAGCCCGTGGCGTTCCCGGAAGCCTGTCAGGTCCGCGGTGAAGGAGGCGATCAGTTCTTCGTCGGTGCGAATGTCGCCGGCCTGCGGACCACCTGGGCGTATCTCGTTGTCGGCGGCGGTGAGTTCTCCGCGTACCGCCGCCGCGAGCCCGTGCGGCAGCACGCCCGCCGTCGTCAGTTCCTCCGCGCGTTTGGGCAGCGGACAGTGCGCGGTGTCGTGTCCGCCGAAGACGAGCGACGACAGGGCGGGCAGTCCGGAGCCCGAGAACGGCGGGGTCTCGGTGACCATGCCGTTCGGCGGATGCAGTCCGGCGCTGACCGCCGCGCATCCGGCGACCGCCGTGGTGGCGACGGAACCACGTGCTCCGACGAACCAGACTCCGACACTTCTTCCAGCGCACTCGGCGGACTCGACGAGTTCGGCGGACTCGACGGGCTCAGCGCATTCGGCGGACTCGGCGGACACAGGCTGCCTCCCTGCCATTCGGTGTGGTGGAGACGGCGGGCGGGGGGTACGGCGCCCCTCCGCCCGCCGCCGGCTGACGGGCGCCCTAGGAGGGCAGCACCCTGAGCTGGATGTTGCGGAAGGACACCTGGTCGTCGGCCCCGTGGTTCTGGAGACCGATATGGCCGTCCTTCAGGCTGCGCGCCGGGTCGGTGTTGGTGAAGTCGTTGATCTTCGCTCCGTTGAGGAAGAGCTGGAGGCGTTCACCCTGGACCCGGATCTCGTAGCTGTTCCACTGGCCGGGCGGCCGCAGCACGCGATCGCGGGCCTTGAGGTCGGCGGACTTGAAGCCGTAGACGGCGCCGGTGGTGCGATCGGCCGCATCGGTGGCGTCGATCTGCACCTCGTACCCGTTGTTCACCGCCGACCAGGGGTCGTCGGAGGCCGGGAAGCCCACGAACACACCGGAGTTGTCGTCGCCCGCCATCTTCCAGTCGAGCTTGACGGAGTAGGACTTCAGCTCTTTGGCCTGGTACCAGAGCATGCCCATGCCGCCCTCGGTACGCAGTTCACCGTCGACGACGGCGAACTTGCCGGGCCCGGCCTGCTTCCAGCCGTCCAGGGTCTTGCCGTTGAAGAGGGGCCGGTACCCCGTCGCCGGCGTGCAGTCGGCCTTGACCTGGCCTGCGGCGTAGCGCAGTCCTCCCAGCAGATGCCGGCGGAAGTCCGGCTCGGCGTACGACTCCTTGGTGTGGCCTCCGCCGGTGTAGAAGGCGCGGCCGCCTTCGTACGTCTGGCACCAGGCGATCGGGTGGTCGCCCTTCATGGTGCCGCCCTCGTAGGTGGTTTCGTCGAGGGTGGCGAGGACTCGGGCCTGGGTGCGCGGGTTGGTGCGGTAGTTGTACCACTCGTCGGTGCGCTCCCAGGCGTCGTCCAGATGCCCGGTCGACGGGTGGGTGTGGTCCTCGACCCGTACGGTCGCGGGCTGGATCTGCGGATGGGAGGCGAAGTACGCGCCGACCAGCCCGCCGTAGAACTTCCAGTCGTACTCGGTGTCGGCCGCGGCGTGCACGCCCATGTAGCCGCCGCCGGTGGCGACATAGTTCTCGAACGCCTGCTGCTGGTCGGCGTTGAGTACGTCACCGGTGGTGGACAGGAACACGACCGCGTCGTAGCGGGCGAGGTTGCTGGTGGTGAACTGCGCGGCCGCCTCGGTGGAGTCGACCGTGACGTTGCTGGTCTTCCCGAGTTCCTTGAGGGCGGCGACGCCGGCCGGAATGGAGTCGTGGCGGAAGCCGGCGGTCCTGGAGAAGACCAGGACGCGCTTGGCGGTCCGGTCGGGGGCGCTGTGGGAGAGCTCGAAGTCGTCGACGTCGTAGAGCGCTCCGGCGCCGCCCTTGAAGACCAGGAAGAGTTCAGTGGTCTTGCTGGGTACGGCCCGTAGCGGTACGTCGATGTCCTGGAAGGTGTCCCAGCTGCCGGTGACGGGCACCGGGGCGGACCCCAGCAGGTTCCCGGTCGCTGATCCCGTGCGCACCTCGAGGAAGCCGCCCGCGCCGCCGGAGGAGATCCGGGCGGTGAGCTTGGTGGATCCGGTCAGGTTGTACGGCTTGAAGGAGATCCAGTCGTCGTTGTGGATGTCGCCGACCGTCTTGCCGCCGTTCGCACTGCTCTTGTTGTGGATCTTGACGCCCGCGGAGTTGTTGTAGTGCTCGGCCTGCCGGTGGCGCGGCTGGAGCTGCGACTGGTCGTGGGTGGTCAGCGCGGCCTGGCCGCCGCCACCGCCGTCGGTGTACTCGGCGTCGAACACGCCGAAGATATTGGCGTTGGGGTCGTGTCCGCCCTCCGAGGAGGTCTTGATGGTGCCGGAGCAGCCGTTGGCCGAGGTGATGGGGTGGCCGTGGCTGTCATGGCCGAGGATGTAGGTCACCTTCACCTTGGCGCAGTCGATCGTCCCGTCCTCCGGGTCGGTGACCCTCACCTTGAACGGGATCTCGTCGCCGAAGCTGAACAGCGCTCCCTCCACAGGGAGTTCGAGCGTCACCTTGGGGGCGGTGTTGCCGACGACCACATGGACACTGGCGGAGCCGGTCCGGCCGCTGGGGTCCTTGGCGGTGACGGTCGCCGTGTAGGTGCCGTTCTTCTTGTAGGTGTACGTCGGGTTGGCCGCGGTGGACGTGCCGCCGTCACCGAAGTTCCAGGCGTAGGTCAGGGTGTCGCCGTCGCCGTCGGTGGTTCCGTCGGAGGAGAAGGCGACGCGCAGCGGCGCCTTGCCGGAGGTCTTGTTCGCGGCGGCCTCGGCGACCGGGGAGCGTCCGCCGGTGGCGTTCTCGATCCGGTAGAGGCCGGAGTTCTCGTCGCCGCCGAACCAGGCGGTGCCGTAGTCGAGGACGTACAGCGCGCCGTCCGGGCCGAATGCCATGTCCATCACCTGGGTCCCGGTCCACGGGACGGGGTTGATGGACTGGACCGCACCGTCCTCGCCCTGCTCGATCCGCTTGATCCAGCGGCGGCCGAACTCACCGGCGAAGAAGTCGCCGTCGTACGCCTCGGGGAACTTCACCGGGGACGTGGACTCGGCGTCGTAACGGTAGACCGGTCCGCCCATCGGGGACTCCGAGCCGGTGCCGAACTCGGGGAGTGAGCCACCGTCGTAGGGGATCCAGGCGGGCTGCGCGGGCGGCAGATCGACCAGTCCGGTGTTGTACGGCGAGTCGTTCTTCAGGGCCGCGCAGTCGAAGGTGGCGCCGGACGTCTTGGTGGCGAAGTCGTAGTCGACGTAGGCGTTGTTCTTGCCGGTGCAGAAGGGCCAGCCGAAGTTCCCGGCCTTGGTGACGCGGGCGAATTCGACCTGCCCGCCCGGGCCGCGCTTGGGATCGGCGGTGCCGGCGTCGGGGCCGTAGTCACCGACGTGGACGATGCCGGTCTTCTTGTCGACGCTGAACCGGAAGGGGTTGCGGAAGCCCATGGCGTAGATCTCGGGCCGGGTCCTGTCGGTCCCGGGCGCGAAGAGGTTGCCGTCGGGGATGGAGTACGACGCATCGTCGTTGACCTTGATCCGCAGGATCTTGCCGCGCAGGTCGTTGGTGTTGCCGGAGGTGCGGCGGGCGTCGTACGCCGGGTTTCGGCCCGGGCGGTCGTCGATGGGGGTGTATCCGTCGGAGGCGAAGGGGTTGGAGTCGTCGCCGGTCGACAGATAGAGGTTGCCCTGAGCGTCGAAGTCGATGTCACCGCCGACGTGGCAGCAGATGCCACGGGTCGCCGGGATGTCGATGACCTTCTTCTCGCTGGCGTTGTCCAGGGTGCCGTCGGCCTTCAGGACGAAGCGCGAGAGGCGGTTGACGCCGTCGAACTTGGCGAAGTCCTCGGCGGTGCCCTCGTTGGGGGCGTCGCCCGCCGGAGTGTTCATCGGCGGCGCGTAGTACAGGTAGACGAAGCGGTTCTCGCTGAACTTCGGGTCGAGGCCGACGCCCTGGAGGCCTTCCTCGTCATGGGAGTAGACGGGAATGGTGCCCACCACACGGGTGTTGCCGGCACTGTCGGTCATGCGCAGCTCGCCGTTGCGTGAGGTGTGCAGCACGCTGCGGTCGGGCAGCACGGCCAGCGACATGGGCTCGCCGGTCTCCTCACCGCCCTTGGCGAGGGTGACCTGCTGGAATTCCTCGGCGGCCGGCGCCGGGTCGGGGTCGGCGGCGGCCGCGATCTGTGGTGCGGTGAAAGCGAGCGAGGTTGCGGCGAGAAGGCTGCCGGTGAGGAGTGCGAGTGCTTTGCGCGCTCTGAGCCTTTTCCTGTGCACGAATGTCCTCCGGGATGGCCGGTCGAACGGGCGGGGCGGTGTTCTGCCCTCAACCGCCGGGCGGGCTGGTCGTGGAACCGGAGTGCGCCGTCACACCGGGGACCACCTATGTCCTGTACACCTCATGGGACGGTAGCGGGGTTCGTCCGGGTCGGAAAGCCCTTGTGCAGTAGGGAAGTTCAACTTCTTCCCCACGCAGGACAAAGGCGCGTCCGGGCAGGCCGGACCGGCCCGGCAGCGCATTCACCACCGGGCTCGGACCTGCCCTTATGTGCTACTCGCCGCCTCCGAAGGCCGCATCGAAGGAAGCCGTGGGCGGGTCGAAGTCGAACCGTTTCAGGTTTGCAAGCGCTTCCGGAGCGCCCGCCAGGCGGTCCATTCCGGCGTCCTCCCATTCCACCGAGACGGGCCCGTCGTAGCCGATCGAGCGCAGCATCCGGAAGACGTCCTCCCAGGGGACGTCGCCATGGCCGGCCGAGACGAAGTCCCAGCCGCGCCGCGGGTCGCCCCACGCCAGATGGGAACCGAGCCGGCCGTTGCGCCCGTCGAGACGCGTACGCGCCTCCTTGCAGTCGACGTGGTAGATCCGCTCCCGGAAGTCGTAGAGAAAACCGACCGGGTCCAGGTCCTGCCAGACGAAGTGGCTCGGGTCGAAGTTGAGCCCGAAGGCAGGCCGGTGGCCGATGGCTTCCAGTGTCCGGTGCGTGGTCCAGTAGTCGTACGCGATCTCGCTGGGGTGTACTTCGTGGGCGAAGCGCACCCCTTCCGCATCGAACACGTCGAGGACCGGGTTCCAGCGCTCCGCGAAGTCCTCGTAGCCGCGCTCGATCATCCGCTCCGGCACCGGCGGGAACATCGCCAGCAGATGCCAGATGGAGGAGCCGGTGAAGCCGATGACCGTACGGACCCCGAAGGCGGCAGCGGCCCGCGCGGTGTCCTTGAGCTCGGCCGCCGCCCGCCGCCGTACGCCCTCGCCCTCACCGTCGCCCCAGATCCGGGCGGGCAGGATCGCCTGGTGGCGTTCGTCGATGATGCTGTCGCAGACGGCCTGTCCCACCAGGTGGTTGGAGATCGCCCAGCACTTCAGCCCGTACTTCTCGAGCAGCGCATGCCGCCCGTCGAGGTACGAGGGGTCGGCGAGCGCCTTGTCCACCTCGAAGTGGTCGCCCCAGCAGGCGAGTTCGAGGCCGTCGTAACCGAAGTCGCGGGCGAGGCGGCAGACTTCCTCCAACGGCAGATCGGCCCACTGGCCGGTGAACAGCGTGAACGGACGTGGCATGGGGACCTCTCCTCACTGAGCCTGTGTCTGGACGGCCGGCACGGCCTGTACGGGGGTGTAGACGGCGTTCTTCTCTGCGCTCTCCTCCACCGCGGCGAGCACCCGCTGCACCTGGAGTCCGTCGGCGAACGACGGCGCGGGGTCCTTCCCGGCGGCTATCGCCTCCACCAGGTCGCGGGCCTGGTGGGCGAAGGTGTGCTCGTAGCCCAGCGCATGACCGGGCGGCCACCACGCCTCCAGGTACGGATGGCCGGGCTCGGTGACCAGGATCCGGCGGAAACCGGAGGAGGCGGCGGGCTCGGTGTGGTCGTGGAAGGACAGCTCGTTGAGCCGCTCCAGGTCGAAGGCCAACGACCCGTGCTCGCCGTTGATTTCGAGCCGCAGGGCGTTCTTGCGGCCCGAGGCCATCCGGGTGGCCTCGAAGGAGGCCAGCGTCCCCGACGCGAGCCGGCCGGTGAACAGCGCCGCGTCGTCGACGGTGACCGCCCCCCGCGCGCCGCCGCCCGGAGCGGAGAGGCGGGACGGGCCGGAGAGGCCGGGCGAGCCGGAGGTGCTGGACACGTCGGAGAGACCGGAAGAGTCGGAGAGGCCGGACGAGGCTCCCTGCAGCAGCGGCCGTTCCCGTACGAATGTCTCCGACAGCGCCGAGACCCCGACCAGCGGCTCTCCCGCCAGATACTGCGCGAGGTCCACGATGTGCGCACCGAGGTCGCCGAGTGCGCCCGATCCCGCATGCTCGCGCCTGAGCCGCCAGGTGAGCGGGAAGTCCGGGTCGACCAGCCAGTCCTGGAGGTAGGTGACCCGCACATGGCGCAGCGTCCCGAGCCTGCCCTCGGTGATCAGCCGGCGGGCGTACGCGATCGCCGGCACCCGCCGGTAGTTGAAGCCGACCATCGCCAACTGACCGTTGGACCGTGCCCGTTCTGCCGCCGCGACCATTGCCTCCGCCTCGGCGACCGAGTTGGCGAGCGGTTTCTCGCACAGCACGTGCTTGCCCGCCTCCAGCGCCGCGACGGCGATCTCCGCATGGCTGTCCCCCGGTGTGCAGATGTCGACGAGCTGCACATCGTCGCGGGTCACGAGGTCGCGCCAGTCGGTCTCCGCCGCCGCCCAGCCGTGCTTGTCGGCGGCGGCCCGCACAGCGGCCGCGTCACGGCCGCCGATCGCGGCGAGGACCGGCCGCATCGGGAGGTCGAAGACGCGTCCCGCGGTGCGCCACCCCTGCGAGTGGGCGGCGCCCATGAAGGCGTATCCGACCATGCCGACGCCGAGCGTCGGCACACCGGACGCCGGCACAACGGGTCCCGACCCACCGGGTGCCGGTGCACTGGCAGCCGACGGTGCGGCCTCACTGGCCTCACTGTCCCTCTGTTCCATACGGGTTCCTCCTCATCGGTTGCTCGGTGAAGGCGGCAGGCCGGTCAGCTGAAGCCCGTGGGCAGGTACTCGTCCACGTTCTCCTTGGTCACGACGGCCGAGTAGAGGGTGATCGAGGCGGGGATCTCCAGTTCGGACATCCCGCTGAGACCCTTGGACTGCCCGAGGGAGCGAGCGAGGTCGATGGCGGAGGCGGCCATCGTCGGCGGGTAGAGGACCGTCGCCTTGAGAACACTGTTGTCGGCCTTGATGGCGTCCATCGCGGACTTGGCTCCGGCACCACCGACCATCAGGAAGTCCTTGCGGCCGGCCTGCGCGATGGCGCGCAGCGCGCCCACCCCCTGGTCGTCGTCGTGGTTCCACAGGGCGTCGAACTGCTTCTGCGCCTGGAGGAGCTGGGCCATCTTCGCCTGGCCCGACTCGACGGTGAAGTCGGCGGCCTGGCGGGCCACCTTCCTGATGTTGGGGTAGTTCTTCAGGGCGTCGTCGAAGCCCTGGGTACGCTGCTTGGTGAGCTCCAGATTGTCGAGGCCGGCGAGCTCGATGACCTTGGCGTTCGGCTTGTCCTTGAGCTGCTCGCCGATGTAGTTGCCGGCGTTGAGGCCCATGCCGTAGTTGTCGCCGCCGATCCAGCAGCGGTACGCCTGCGGAGAGGCGAAGACCCGGTCCAGGTTGATGACGGGGATTCCGGCCTTCATGGCCTGCAGACCGACCTGGGTCAGAGCCTTGCCGTCCGCCGGCAGGATCACCAGGACGTCGACCTTCTTGTTGATCAGGGTCTGGACCTGGCCGATCTGGGCGGCGGTGTCGTTGGACCCCTCAGTGATCTCCAGGGTCACCTCGGAGTACTTCTTCGCCCGTGCCTTGGCGTTCTCGTTGATGGCGTTCAGCCAGCCGTGGTCGGCCTGCGGTCCGGCGAAGCCGATGGTGACGGCCTTGCCGGGCTTGTCGTCGGCCTCCGGCACATTGTTCGTCGCCGGTTCCTGCTTCTTGGGCTCGTTGCTGGTGCAGGCGGTCAGCAGCGCGCCGGCGGAGACCGCGGCAGTGCCGAAAAGCAGTCCTCTGCGGCTGGTGGCTGGGATTTCTGGCATGACGGATCAACCCTTCGGCCGGGTGGTGCGACAGATGTGGGGAAGCGGGAGGGGGTGGTGGGTCAGTGCTCGGCGCCGCGCAGGGTGCGGTGCTGGACCAGGACGGCGGCGACGATGATCGCGCCCTTGGCGATCTGCTGGACGGCGCTCTCCAGATTGTTGAGGGCGAAGATGTTGGTGATCGTGGTGAAGACCAGGACGCCGAGGACCGAGCCGACGATGGTGCCCCGGCCGCCGCTGAGCAGCGTGCCGCCGATGATCGCCGCGGCGATGGCGTCGAGTTCGTAGAGATTGCCGTTGGTGTTCTGTCCCGAGCCGGCCAGGACGATCAGCATGAAGGCGGCGATTCCGCAGCACAGCCCGGAGAGCAGATAGAGGTAGAGCCGCTGGCGCCGTACGTCGATGCCGGCGAGGCGGGCGGCTTCCGCGTTGCCGCCGACCGCGACGGTGCGCCGCCCGAAGGTCGTACGGTTCAGCAGGAGCCAGCCGACGACCGTCACGGCGGCGAAGACCAGGACCAGCGGCGGGATTCCGAGGACGTACGCGTCCTTGATGCCGAGGTCGAGTACGGAGTTCACGGTGACGATCTGGGTCTTGCCGTCCGTGATCTGGAGGGCGAGTCCGCGAGCCGAGGCGAGCATGGCGAGGGTCGCGATGAACGGCACCATCCCGCCGTACGCGATGAGCAGACCGTTCACCAGCCCGCAGCCCAGTCCCACCACCACAGCGGTGAAGAGGATGCCCGCGAACCCGAACTCCTGGGTCGCCAGCGTCGTCGCCCAGACCGAAGCCAGCGCCACGATCGCGCCGACCGACAGATCGATGCCACCGCTGGTGATCACGAACGTCATACCGACGGTCACGACACCGATGACCGAGGCCTGTGTCAGGACGAGCTGGAGGTTGCTCGCGGCGAGGAACTCGTCGGGCTTGGTGATGCCGCCGACCGCGATCAGAACGGCGAGGACGCCCAGCAGCGAGAGATTGCGGACATCCGCGCGCAGCCCCAGCGGGCGGCGCCACCCCCCGGTGTCCGGTGCGGACTTGGTGGTGGGTATCGACGCGTCCTGCTGCGCCGGAGTGGCTGGCTGCGTCATGCCGTCGGGCTCCCTTCCATCACGAGGTTGAGTACGCGGTGCTCGTCCAGCTCCCGGGCGTCGGCCGTGTGCACGACGCTGCCCTCGCGGAGCACCAGCACCCGGTCGGCGAGGCCCAGGACTTCGGGCACTTCGCTGGATACGAGAAGTACGGCGAGCCCTTCGTCGGCCAGTCGGCGGATCACTGCATAGAGCTCGGCCCGTGCGCCGACATCGACGCCGCGAGTGGGCTCGTCGAGCAGCAGCACCCGGCAGCCCCGCAGCAGCCAGCGCGCGAGCACGGCCTTTTGCTGATTGCCGCCGGAGAGGGTGCGGACGCGGGTGTCGGGGTTGTCGGGGCGCAAGGAGAGTTCACGGGTCGCCCGCTGTGCCGCGGCCCGTTCTTCGCGGCGGTTGAGCCAGCCGCCACGGGAGAAACGGGAGAGCGTGGAGAGGGAGACGTTGCGGGTGACGGACTCCAGCATCAGCAGCGCCTGCGCCTTGCGCTCCTCGGGGGCGAGTCCGATTCCGGCACGGACGGCGGCGCGGACACTGCCGGGGCGGAGCGGGGTGCCGTCGAGGAGGACACGTCCGGCGGTGGGCCTGCGGGCGCCGTAGATCGTCTCCAGGATCTCGGAGCGTCCCGATCCGACGAGCCCCGCGAGGCCGACGATTTCGCCCGGCCTCAGTTCCAGGTCGACCGGGGCGAACTCCCTTTCTCTGGCGAGCCCTTCGACCCGCAGAACCGGCTGCTGGGCCGCCGCCCGTACCGCTTCCCGCCGCTCGGGGAAGACGTACTCGACGTTCCGGCCGGTCATCATGGCAACGATGTCGCGGGTCGGAGTGTCCCGGGCCGGCAGGCCGACGGCGACCGCCCGGCCGTCCTTGAGGACGGTCACCCGGTCGCCGATCCGCCGGATCTCCTCGAGGCGGTGGGAGATGTAGACGACGGCGACTCCGTCGGCGGTCAGATCGCCGACGATACGGAAGAGATTGTCGACCTCGTCGGGGTCCAGGGCGGCCGAGGGTTCGTCCATCACGATGAGGCGTACCTCGTGGGAGAGCGCGCGGGCCATGGAGACGATCTGCTGCTGGGCGGCGGAGAGGTCTCCGACGCGGCGGGTCGGATCGATCTCGGGGTGGCCAAGTCGCTTCAGTAGCCTGCCTGTTGCCGATCTCGCTTCCCCGCCGCGTACGACGAATCCGGCCGAGGTGGGCTCGTGCCCGAGGAACACGTTCTCGGCGACGGACAGTCCCTCGACCAGGTCGAGCTCCTGGTAGATGGTGGCGATGCCGAGCCGCATTGCGGCGATGGGCGACTTGAGGGAGACGGTTCCGCCGCGCCAGGTGATGTCTCCGCCGTCGGGCTGGTGGGCCCCGGCGAGCACCTTGATCAGGGTGGATTTGCCGGCGCCGTTCTGGCCGAGGAGGCAGTGGACTTCGCCGGCCTGGACCTCCAGGTCCACCCCGTCGAGGGCGCGGACACCGGGGAACGACTTGGTGATGCCGGACATGGTGAGCAGGGGTGGTTCTGGTGCCATGACAAATCCCCTCGGCGGGTGCGGCCGGTGAGCGGGCAGGGCGTGGTGGTGGTACGCGTGGCGGTACGTGGTACGTGGTGCCTGTTGTGCTGCGTGCTGCACGCGGTGTTTCGTGGTCCGCGCGTGGTGTTACGTGATCGTCCGGCCCGGTCAGGCCGGCGAGAACAGGTGGTCGCTGATGAGCCGGGCCGCGCCGATCACTCCGGCGGCGGGCCCCAACTCGCCCAGCACAATGGGGAGGTTGCCGGTGGCCAGCGGCAGCGACTGACGGTAGACCTGGGTGCGTACGCTGGCCAGCAGCGTGTGGCCGAGGCCGGTCACCCCGCCGCCGATCACCACGAGCCCCGGGTTGAAGAAGCTGACGAGTCCGGCGATGACCTGGCCGACGCGGTTGCCGCCCTCGCGGATGAGGTCGAGCGAGGTGGCGTCGCCCGCGGCCGCGGCGGCAGCCACATCGGCGGCGGTGAGCCTGCCGGCCGTCTCCAGCCGGGCCGCGAGCTCCTCCGACCGGCCGCTGCGCGCCGCGTCCTCGGCGTCGCGGGCGAGCGCGGCGCCACTGAAGTGCGCTTCCAGGCAGCCCTTGTTGCCACAGGCGCAGGCACGCCCGTCCGGTTCGACCTGGATATGGCCGATGTCGCCGGCGCTGCCCGTCGTACCGCGGTAGACCTCGCCGCCGACGACGATGCCGCAGCCGATGCCCGTACCGATCTTGACGCACAGGAAGTCGCCCACCGAGCGCGCGACGCCCGCGTGCTGCTCCCCCATCGCCATCAGGTTCACATCGTTGTCGACCATGACGGGGCAGCCCAGATCCTGGCTGAGTGCTTCGCGGACCGGGAAGCCGTCCCAGCCGGGCATGATCGGGGGTGCCACCGGTACGCCCTCGGGAAAGCGGACGGGCCCCGGGACTCCGATGCCCGCCCCGTCGAAACCCTCGGCGAGTCCGGAGGCCCTGAGCTTGGCCGCCATCGACAGGACCTGCTCGAAGACGGCGACCGGGCCCTCGCGGACGTCCATGGGGTGGTTGAGGTGGCCGAGCACCTCGAGCTCCGCGTTGGTGACAGCCACATCGATCGAGGTGGCGCCGATGTCGACGCCGAGGAAGCGGAGGGCGGGCGCGAGCCGGATGTTGTGAGAACGCCGCCCGCCGCGCGAGGCGGCAAGACCGTCCGCGACGACGAGGCCGGTCTCCAGCAGCCGGTCGACCTCCACGGCCAGCTTCGACCGGGACAGATCGACCTGATCGCCCAGCTGGGCACGGGAGTTGGGCCCGCCGTCGCGCAGCAGCCTGAGCAGTCGCGCCTGATGCGCATTCGCGGGTCGAGCTGTCATACGTCTCACGTGCCCCTCCCGCCTGCCAGGCCGTCCGTCGGGCTTTCGAGGGGAACGTAGCAGCGCTTTCTCCAGCTGGGAAGAACTTGCGCAGAGTTCCAGCACAACTTTCTCCACACCCGGGACAAAGATCTGACCGACCGAGGACGAGCCGCGGCGGAGAGGCGGCGGGGCCTTGGCCGGGCTGTGGCGGGGCCGCGACGGGGGTCCGTGACGGAGACGACCCGGAAGCCCCGCAGGACGCGGTGGACGTGGGCATCGCATCCCCCTTGCCGCAGCAACCGGGACGCTCGCGCAGCGGCCGGGAGGCGTCCACCTCGGTCAACACATTCGACGCCGCCGGTAATATGACCCGATTAAGCGCTTTTCATAAATGCGCCGCGAATGAGCTGCATTTCACCTCTCAGCGCTCGACTGAACGGCTGACTCCGTGTCTGAAGCCTTGTCTCAATAATCACCCGGATGGGTTACTTCTCACACCCACATCAATGGGCGCGAGAATCCTCAACAGACGCGAGAAAGGCCTCTGATCCGGCGGCAGTTGACGCCCGGCAGGCCATGTTCCTCGATGCCCGGATTCAACGCCCAGATAACTGCTCGGCAATGTACCGCATTCCGAGCGAAGAGGAGCCTCTCATGCCAATCAGCCCGAACCAGGGATCCAGTGGTGGCGGCACAGCCGTCACCATCACCGGCACGAACCTGTCCGGCACCACCGCGGTCCGCTTCGGCACCAAGTTCGCGACCTCCGTCACCAACGTCTCGCCCACCCAGGTCACCGCCGTCTCCCCGTCCGGCAACGGGTCGGTCGGCGTCACCGTGACCACTCCGGGAGGGACGAGCGGCCCGATTCCCTTCTACTACGTTGGGGCACCGTTCAAGCAGACCCTCAGCCCGACATCGGGATCGACGGCGGGCGGCGGGACCGTCACGCTCACCGGCGCCGGCCTGTCCACCGCCACCAGCGTCTCCTTCGGCGCCAACAGTGCGGTGCCGACGGTGGTGTCCGACGGCCAGATCACTGTCGTCGTACCGGCTGGTGCGGCCGGCTCGGTGGGAGTCAGCGTCACCACTGCGGGCGGCACCAGCAACGGGCTCTCATACACCTACGTCTCCCCGCCGACGGTGACGACGGTCACGCCCGACGAGGGGCCGACGACAGGCGGCACGCCGGTCACCGTGGCCGGCACCGGCCTCACCAGCACCAACTCACTCACCTTCGACGGCGTGCCTGCGCCCTTCACCGTGATCTCCGACACCGCCCTGTCGGCCTTCACACCTCCCGGGGCAGCCGGTCTGGTCGATGTCGTCGTCACCAACGACGCGGGCAGCGCGACCGCCACGGACGCGTTCGAGTACATCGCAGGGCCCGGAATCTGACCGTCGCCCTCAGGCGCGGCCACACCCGGGGACCCCCCCCACCGGAAGCGGATGCGGTGACTCCCCAGGACGCCGTATCCGCCTTCCAAGGCCCCCGCCCCAGAATCCCTCCTGGGTCGGGGGCCGTTGCCCCACCTGACCAGGCGCGAGGACCGGACGGGGATACAGACGCCCGTCGGTGCGCTTGGAGTTCGCGGCAAGGCAACGGCACGCACAACCCGATCGACCACTTCCGGCCCTCCCGGGCCGCCAGACACCTACGGAGACACCCGTGGAAAACAGCGCCCACGCGGCGGGAGCAGCAGGGCACGCCGTCATCGCCGCCGCGCCCGCTCTCAGTTCGGTCGTTCCGAATCAGGGGCCCGCAGCCGGCAACAACACCGTCACGTTGAACGGCAGCAGTCTCACCGGAGCCACTGCGGTCAACTTCGGCCCCAACGCAGCGCTCGGCTACACGGTCAACTCATCGACGAAGATCACCGCGGTGGCCCCGCCCGGCACGGGCAGCGTTTTCGTCACCGTCACGTCTCCTGCCGGGACCAGCAATCCGGCCCTCTACGTCTACGCGGCGGGGCCGACCCTCACCGCCATTTCGCCCAGCCAGGGTCCGGCCTCCGGCGGTACCACCGTCACTCTCACCGGTACGGGGTTCACCGGAGCCACAGCGGTCACCTTCGGATCCACACCCGCCACCTCCTACACCGTCAACTCCGCCAACCAGATCACCGCCGTCGCGCCCGCGGGAACTGGTGCTGTGCCCGTCACCGTCACCACACCCAACGGTACGACCGGCTCCGTCTTCTTCTTCTACGTGGGCGCGCCCTCCCTCACCTCGGTCTCGCCCAGCCAGGGCCCGACCTCCGGCGGTACCACCGTCACCCTCACCGGCACGGGGTTCACCGGAGCCACAGCGGTCACCTTCGGATCCACACCCGCCACCTCCTACACCGTCAACTCCGCCAACCAGATCACCGCCGTCGCGCCCGCGGGAACAGGGACCGTCGCTCTCAAGGTCACCACCCCGGGCGGTACGAGCAACTCCGTCTTCTACATCTATCTGGCGGCGCCGGTCCTCACCGCCCTCTCCCCCGTCCAGGGACCTACGGGACCCGGGGCCGGTGTCACCCTCACGGGCAGCGGCCTGACCACCACGACATCCGTCCTCTTCGGCACCACGCCCGCGGCGTTCACCGTGCTGTCCGACACCACCGTCGTCGCGTCGGCCCCGGCGGGAGCGGCGGGGCCCGTCCTCGTCAAAGTCACCACTGACGCCGGCACCAGCAACTCCCTCACCTACACGCGTGTGGCACCTCCCGTGATCTAGAGTCCCGCGCTCCCGTTCCTGTCGGTCCGACCGGCTGTGGAAAGCCGGATGGGGCACCGGGAAGTGCGCGGAGAAACGGAACCGAATTCTTCGTCCTCGAACCTGGAAAGGACGGATCCCGCCCGTTCGGACGAGTTCCGTCAACCGATTGGATCGACCAAGCAGACACGTCCCCTGAAATGCAGGAACGTGCGGTATAGGGGCACGCCCTTGGGGCAGTCCTCACCCAACGGCCGATCAAGGAGGCAATTCAGTGAGACGTTGGCGAGAAGTGAAAGCTTGGAAAATGGTCACCTTCGCGGCGTTCGCCGCGGTGGTGACCTTTGCTTCGCCGGCGCCGACAGCGGCGGCAGCAGCAGCAGTGCCGTCGGCAACCACGGTCCAGGCAACACCTTCATCAGCGACCGTTGGGCAATCGGTCCTGCTCACCGCGACGGTGGTGTGCTCGAGTGACCCCAGCGGCGGCCTCGGCCTCACGTTCTTCGACGGCGCGAAGCTCCTGACCACCGTGCCCGTCGCGGCCAATGGGGCAGCTGCCTACTCGGTCAGCTTCGCCTCCACCGGCGCTCACGCGATCACCGCCGCATACAACGGCAACGCCAACTGCAACGCCTCGAACGGCACGACCACCGTCCAGGTGTCAGGAACACCGAATACGCCCGAACCTCCGTACCCCTGCTGCCACACCTGTGATGGCGATGGTGGCTGGATCGTAGGTGGCGGCACGATTGTAGGCGGCGGCACGGTTGCAGGTGGCGGCACAATCGTTTTCGTCCCCGGCAACACCCGCGCCGAGACCGCTTAGCCTGCGCGTTTCACTTGGACCTGTGTCCGGATCACGGGCGGTAACGCGAAAGTGCCTTCTGGGCTGGGACGATGAACCTTGTCGAGGGGTTCTGTCGGTCCAGGCGGAAGGCACTTTCTGCGTGCAGGGTATCGGTTCGCGTCCCAAGCTCCATGTGTCGGCTGACGGAGCGGGGGTGGTCGGGCATGCCGGGGCACGTCTGCTCGCCGATCTCGCTGATGCCACCGGTCTGACGACCGCGTACTCCACCGCGCTGCGGCCTCTTCGTCCCCGCGCAACCGGGCACGATCCGGGCCGGGTCGCGACCGACCTTGCGGTGACTCTTGCCGATGGCGGCGAAGCCATCGCCGACCTGGCCGTGCTCAGGGACCAGGCAGAGGTGTTCGGTCCGGTCGCCTCGACACCCACGGCCTGGCGGCTGCTCGCCGACACGGACGAGAACGTACTCGCTGCGCTGCGATCGGCAAGGGCCCAGGCCCGGGAAGTGGCCTGGCTGCAGGCCGCCGAGACCGGAACCGGCATACCCACGACCCGGGCCGCAGGGCAGGAACTGCCCGGTCTCGTCCTGGACATCGACGCCACGCTGATCACGTGCCACTCCCAGAAGGAGGAGGCCGCGCCCACCTACAAAGGCGGCTTCGGCTACCACCCGCTGCTGTGTTTCCTGGCGAATACCGGTGAGGCCATGTCCGGGCTGCTGCGGCCCGGCAACGCCGGCGCCAACACCGCCGCCGATCACATCACAGTCCTCGATCAGGCCCTCGCACAGATCCCCGACGCTCACCGGCACGGCATCGACATCCTGATCCGCACCGACAGCGCCGGAGGAGCGAAAGCCTTCCTCACTCACGTCCGGAACCTGCGGACACGAGGAATCCGTACCTTCTTCTCGGTCGGATACGCGGTCACCGAGCCGGTCCGCCGCGCGGTCCGGGCCCTGCCCGGGCAGGTCTGGCATCCCGCCCTGGACCAGGACGGAACCCTGCGTGCCGGGGCCGAGGTCGCCGAACTGACCGGCATGGTCGACCTGAACGGCTACCCGCCCGGCACCCGCATCATCGTCCGACGGGAACGTCCACACCCCGGCGCCCAGCTCTCGCTGTTCGACCAGGACGAGGGCCTGCGGCATCAGGTGTTCCTCACCGACACACCGTTCACCGGCGGCTCCGCCCAGTTCCTCGAAGTCCGCCACCGCGGGCACGCCACCGTCGAGGACCACATCCGAACGGGCAAGACCACAGGCTTCGGCCGCTTCCCCTCACGCCACTTCACCATCAACACCGCCTGGCTCGAACTCAGCCTCGCGGCAATCGACCTGCTGGCCTGGACGCGCGTCCTCCTGCTGGACAGCGAACTGGCTACCGCCGAACCCAAGAAGCTCCGCTACCGGCTGCTGCACGTCGCCGCCCGCATCACCCGCGGCGGACGCCGCTTTAACCTGCGAATCTCCGCAACCTGGCCCTGGCGGCACGAACTGAGCAGCGCATTCGCCCGCCTCACGGCCCTGCCACGGCCGTCCACCTGAACCTCGGCACCATCCCTGCCCACCCACGACCCGAGGAACCCTGGAGCACCCGGCCCGAGCGCCGGGGCCCAGCCATGCCCACCCGACGACAAGCAAACGAAATCACCGGTCCGCCGCGATCAGACCGCCTCAACCACCCGAAGCGAAACAGCGAGGTTAGCTCCTCGCGGGAACTACGCGCCGGCGCCTGGCGCGCGTCCATTGCTCTCGTCGTGACGTGGGGCCCGCACCACGGACCCACGTCACCGTTCCGGGCTGCACGAGCCCGGTGCCGAAGTCGAGGACGCGCGCCAGAGCGCATCACCGCATGAAGACAGCGAATCACCCCATGAAGATAGGGAGTCGCCCAGGTACGTCCCGTACGAGAGCGGTCCTCCCGCCGTGCCGTGGCACGCACCACACGCTGCAGGACCCGGCCCCGCGGGCGAACGGCGCTACGTCCACAACGCCCTCTCACCCTGTTCGCGCTGGTGGTAGGTCGTCCGGGTGTGCTCGGTGTGCGCGCGCACGACCTCGGTCGCGCGCTGCTCGTCACGGGCCAGGATCGCCGCGATCAGCTCCCGGTGCTCGATCCACGACTGTCTGCCGCGCTGCCGCGCCACCGGCGTGTAGTACCAGCGGACCCGGCGTTCCACCTGACCCGCCAGCTCCGCCAGGACGGGATTCCCGGCCAGCTCCATCACCTTCGCGTGGAAGCGCGCGTTGGTGGCTACCGCCAGGTCGGCGTCGTCGTCCGCCACAGCCTGTTCGCCCTGTGCGCACAGCTCCTCCAGCGCCGCGATGCCCGCCGGGCCGGAGTTCGCGGCGGCCAGCCGGGCCGCCTCCGCCTCAAGAAGTGTGCGGACCGAGAGCAGATGGTCCGCCTCCGACTCGGTCGGCTCATGGACGAACGCGCCCTGCGCCGGGCGCAGATCGACCCAGCCCTCGGTGTTCAGCCGCTGCAGCGCCTCGCGCACGGGCTGGCGGGAGACCCCGAGATGGCCCGCGAGTTCGCTCTCGACCAGGTGCTGGCCGGGACGCAGGGCGCGGGTCGTGATCAGTTCCAGGAGCGCTTCGTACACGCGCTCGCGCAGCGGACCCGGGCGTTCCAGCTTTGGCACGGTTCCCTGCGGGAGTCCTGCGGACAACGTCACGGTCCCTCCTGGTCAACAACAGCGAGCGACACTTGGCTATTGTCTACAGTCTACCGAGCACAGTCCCCTGTGCCCGGAGGAGATCCCGTCGCCTCCGGTCACTGCGAGTCCGGCTCGAGAAGCTCCTCGAGCCGTTCCAGGAAGACACGCTGGCCCTTCACCAGCCTCTCGCTCGCCGCCCGGGCCTCGAACCACTCGGCCCGGTCGATCTCGGGAAACTCCTGGACACGGCCTGATCCCCGCGGCCACTCCATGGTGAAGGTGCCCGGCACGACGAGGGCGGTGTCGAGGTCGCCCTCCAGTGCCCAGCAGGTGACGATCTTGCCGTTCGCCTGACGGACTTCACCGAGCGGCAGCCAGGTCCCGTCGGGCGGCCGCAGGCCGAGTTCTTCCTGGAACTCCCGGCGCGCGGCGGCCATCGCCTCCTCCTCCGGGGTGTACTCACCCTTCGGCACCGACCAGGCCTCCGCGTCACGGGCCTGCCAGAACGGCCCTCCCATGTGGCCGATGAGAACCTCGGTGGCGGGACCCCGCCTGCGGAACAGCAGCAGGCCGGCGCTTCGCTTCGTCTCCATGGGGTCAGTGTGGAGGTCCCTGGGCGATCAGGGGCAGCGGATCACCTGACCCGCGTACGAGAGGTTGCCACCGAAGCCGAAGAGCAGGACGGGATCTCCCGACGCGATCTCGCCGCGCTCGACGAGCTTGGAGAGCGCCATCGGGATCGAGGCGGCCGAGGTGTTGCCGGACTGCACCACATCGCGGGCGATCACGGCGTTCACCGCACCGATCTTCTGGGCGACGGGCTCGATGATCCGCAGATTGGCCTGGTGCAGGACGACTGCCGCCAGCTCCTCGGGAGTGACGCCGGCCCGCTCGCAGACCTTGCGGGCGATGGGCGGGAGCTGGGTGGTGGCCCAGCGGTAGACCGACTGGCCCTCCTGCGCGAAGCGCGGCGGGGTGCCTTCGATGCGTACGGCATGACCCATCTCCGGGACCGAGCCCCACAGCACCGGGCCGATGCCGGGGTCCTCGTCGGGACCGGTCGCCTCGACGACCGCAGCGCCGGCGCCGTCGCCGACGAGCACGCAGGTGGTGCGGTCGGTCCAGTCGGTGATGTCGGCCATCTTGTCGGCGCCGATGACCAGGGCGCGGGTCGCGGCTCCCGCCCGTACGGTGTGGTCGGCCGTGGCGAGCGCGTGCGTGAAGCCCGCGCAGACGACATTGAGGTCCATGACGGCGGGCGAGCCCATGCCGAGGCGGGCCGCGACGCGGGCCGCGGTGTTCGGGGAGCGGTCGATGGCGGTGGAGGTGGCAACCAGGACGAGGTCGATGTCGGCGGGCGTCAGACCGGCGGAGGCGAGGGCCTTCGCTCCGGCGTGCGCGGCCAGCTCGTCGACCGGTTCGTCGGGGCCCGCCACATGCCGGGTCTCGATCCCGACGCGGCTGCGGATCCACTCGTCGCTGGTGTCGACCATGGCCGCCAGGTCATCGTTGGTGAGCACCTTGGCGGGCTGGTAGTGCCCCAGGGCGACGACACGTGAGCCGGTCATGGATGGTTCCCCTCGCAACGAAAGTCAGGAACTACCCAGTCTTGGGTGTTACCGCCTGGTACGACGGCACGTGATCCCACAGCTTCGGGGCCAGGACTTTGGAGCTTCTCCCAGGGTGGCAACGCCCCCTTGGACCCTGAACAGCATACTGTAGACAATATTCTGTCGACGTTTCCTCTCCTCGTCTCTCTCACTTTCGCCCTCGCTCGGCCGCTCGACCGGACGGAGACGACCACGGTCTGCGCCTGTTGCGGCGTCGGCTGCAAGCTCACTCTGCATCTGCAGGAGAATGAATTCTTCAAGGTCACTTCGCCTCACGACAGCCCGGTGACCCACGGCAACCGCTGCATCAAGGGCCGCTTCGGCTTCCAGCACGTACAGAATCGGATGTGATCGTCATGGGACGGGTCACCGAGCGCCGCCGCACCATCCGCATCAGGGGCGGGGCGGTGTCGACCCGTCCCGACACCCTGGTCGCCGAGGAGCCTCTGGAGATCCGGCTCAACGGCAAGCCGCTCGCGATCACCATGCGCACCCCGGGCGACGACTTCGCGCTCGCGGCGGGCTTCCTGGTCAGCGAGGGCGTGCTCGGGGCGGCGCGCGAGATACGCACCATCGTGTACTGCGCCGGTGCGAAGGACGACGGCACCAACACGTACAACGTGGTGGATGTCCAGCTCGCGCCGGGCGTGCCCGTCCCCGACATCACCCTCGAGCGCAACGTCTACACCACGTCCTCCTGCGGTCTGTGCGGCAAGGCCAGCCTCGACGCCGTACGCACCATCGCCCGCTTCCCCATCGCCGACACTCCCCCGCTCCGCGTCGAGCCCGCTCTGCTCGCCGGCCTCCCCGACCGCCTGCGGGCGGCGCAGCAGGTCTTCGACCGGACCGGGGGGCTGCACGCGGCGGCGCTCTTCTCGGAGGAGGGGGAACTGCTCGACATACGGGAGGACGTCGGCAGGCACAACGCTGTCGACAAGCTGGTCGGCCGGGCGCTCCAGGACGACCGGCTGCCCCTGTCCCGGGTGATTCTGCTGGTCTCCGGGCGGGCGTCCTTCGAGCTCGCCCAGAAGGCGGTGATGGCGGGCATCCCGGTGCTCGCCGCCGTCTCCGCCCCGTCGTCGCTCGCTGTCGACCTGGCCGCCGAGACGGGGCTGACCCTGATCGGTTTTCTGCGCGGTCCCAATATGAACGTGTACGCGGGCGACGAGCGCATCGCCCTGAGCACCGAGGTCTGAAGTGCCTTGGTTGCACGGGATTCGGGACCGGTCGGCGGGATCGCCCTGTGGCGGCCGGGTCCCACCGCAGGAGGCCGGACGACCGGCCGGGTTCGGCCGCCTGGCCTGCTGAAATCGGCGGACAGATCCACCGTGTCTCCCTAGGCTGGGAATGGCATCACCAGGAGGGGGACCGATGACGCCAGCACCCATGCCGCTCCTGCCGCAGTACCGCGAGGACGCCGTCACCCGGCTGCTCTGCGCGCACACGCATCTCGACGAGGACTTCGCCCAGGAAGTACTCGACGAGTTCACCGCGGACCGGCTCAAGGCGATCGGGCTGCCGCTGGGCATCAACCTCGTGGCGCTCGTACGGCACGCCAGGGCGGCGCAGCAGCGCCGGAGGTTACGTGACGGGCAGCTCGCCGTGCTCCTGCTCACCATCGTCGCCTCGGTGATCGCGGCACTCGCCTCGCTGGGCAACGGCCACCGGAGCGCGGCCGCCGCGTTCGGCCTGGCCGCCGCATTCGCGCTGGTGGTGGCGGCAGTCGTCGTCCACCGCAGCGGACACTCCGCGTGGCGGGCAGCCCGCGGCGTCTACCGGGGGCAGGAGAAGCCGCAGGACCTCGCGGCGCCCGTGGAGGCGGCGACGGAGGACCGGCTCAAGGCACTGCGCCTGGCCAACGTCGTCCCGTACGACGCACACGTCGAGGCCGACAACCCCTTTGTCGGAAGCGGCGAGAAGATCAAGGAGGACGTCTGGCCGAGCATCGACGTCGGCCGGCCGGCCGACGCACCCGGCGGCGGCAAGCTCACGCTCATGCCGTTCGACGCGGTGGGTCTGCACACCTACATGGCGCGGGGGATGGGCGCTGTCGCGGGCCTGGAGGGCCTGCGGGCCCGTAACCGCCTCTACGTCCGCGGGCTGCATGTGCCGAGCCTCGGCGCGCAGTTGCTGCCCGATCCGCTGCGCCGCCCTCTTCCGCGGATCGACAAACAGCTCGTCCAGGCCGGTGTGATCCGGCCCGGCGGCGGGATGCGCACCTATCTCAGCCTGGAGATGGTCGGCAGCGGCGGCAAGTATGTGGTGTCGATGCATCTGCGGGCGCGCCTCACGCAGAACCGGCTCTCCTGGCAGGTCGCCGCCTATGTGCTGCCGCCGGTGCACATCCGGTTCAGCCATGTCGCCTATCTGCCGCTCGGCGGTCTCGAACAGTGGTGGGCGCTGGTCCGGTTCACCGCCACGAGTCTGCGCTGGATGCTGCTGGGGGCCTTCGGACGGATGCGGCGCCGGCGTGCCCGGAGCGTGAGGCACGAGCGCGAGCTGCGGAAGATCCGGCGCGAGATCACCAAGTACCACGCCGCGTACGACTACGGGGCGCTGGACAGTCTGCGTGAGCGGGCCGCGGACCTGGACACGATGGACTTCGACGAGCGCATGGACGCGCAGGATGCCTTCCAGCGGCTCCAGCAGGGCGTACTGATTGCGACGGAGAAGTTCCTCATCGACCACAACGTCGACACCAGCGACTTCGACCGCGCCCAGAAGGTGATCAACAACCAGACGTACAACATCGGCAACGTCAACGGGCCGAGCAACATCGGCAACCAGGGAAACATCGCCATCGGGCAGCAGGGGCACGGCCAGGGACCGGGCGGCTATGCAGGGGGCGGGGGCGGGGCTCAGCAGTCCCCGCAGGCGGGCGGCAAGACCACTTAGGGCACAGCAGGGTGAGGAGAGAGATGAGTACGTACAACTTCCGGGGCTCGATCAACGGCCCCGGCAACTTCGGTGACCACGGAAAGATCGTGGTCAACAACGGCAGTTCACCCGCCGAGGCGGTACGGCTGGCGGGCGAGCTGATCCGGCAGTTGCAGGCGGAGCGGCCCGAACTGGTCGGCGAGGCACAGCTGTTGCAGGGCGAGATCGTGGGTGCGGAACAGGAGGACCGCGCACTCGACCAGGGCCGGGTGCGCGGCTGGCTGGACACGATCCAGGCGGGGGCCGGCGCGGGCAGCGCCGCGCTGGCCCTCGCCCAGGCGCTGGGCGGCGCCGTCGGCCTGTAGGGGCCGAAGGCGCGTGGCCCCTCGTCAGTCCGGGCGTACGACCGCCCGCGCCGCGGACCCCAGGTCGAACTCCAGACCCGCGCGCAGCGGCACCGTCTGGCCCGGCGCCACCTGCTGGGTGGTGCCGTCCGACTTACGGGCCGTCCAGTTCTCGCCGGACCGGTTGGCCAGCCCGTACTTGCCGGGTTTCTGCGGATGCTCGACCAGTTCCGCGACGACTGTGGCGTCGTCGTAGCGGTGCCGGACCGGCTCGGCGACCAGATGGTGCGCGTACACCCTGGCCGCCCGGCGCAGCCGCACGTTCCGTTCGACCTTGGGCCGGAGCGTGGTGACGACCAGCCGCGGCGGCAGGATGAGCGTGCGCCCGCAGGACCAGCAGGTTCCGGGGGTGGCGGACTGCGGTTCCGTCATGTTCTGCCGTCCGCATTCGGCACAGACGACGATGGAGTCGCGTACCTCGCTCAGTGCGTGGCGCCACTGGGTTTCGCGGACCCGGCGGGTGCCGTCGTGCAGGCCTTCGGTGAAGTTCTGGGTGAAGAGCTTCTGCAGGATGGGCGGAGCGGCGGCCCATGTCGCGAGCACGGTGCCGTGCTCCACGGGGTCGGGCCGGTTGTCGTCGTTGACGGGGTCGAAGACGAACACCGGCCGCTTGCCGTACAGCCGCTTCTCCGCCGCCTCGTCGAGACAGCGGATCTCCAGCTCCGCCCGCCCCTTGAGGGGGTGGTGGTTCATCAGGAGCATGAACAGGAGCACGGACAGCGAGTGCAGGTCGGTCTGGGTGCCGGGGACGGCGCCGGGTTCGCCGCGGACCAGTTCCGGCGCCATGAACTCCATGGTTCCGGAGATCCCGGTGCTGTCGCCCTCGCTGACGGCATTGTCGTTGTCGCAGACCAGTACGTCGCCGTTGTCCGGGTCGAAGAAGATATTGCCCCAGGAGATGTCCCGGTAGGCGATGCCCCGCGAGTGCAGCGACTGGTAGGCCTCGACCATGTTGAGCCCGGCCGTGACCAGCGCCAGCGGGCTGGTCCGCAACTGCCTGCGGAACAGTGCGGGCAGGCCCTTGTACCGGTCGGGCCGGATGTCCATGAGGTAGCCGAAGCCGCCGGCGCGGCCGCCCGTCACGAACGACTGCGGCCACAGGAACCGGTCGTCGTCGAACTCACGGCCCACCAGGCCCTCGACGATGTGCTGCTGCTCGGGTGTGGCACAGGCCGGGTAGTACCACTTGAGCGCCTTGTCGACGGTCGGCGTCTTCACCCGGTAGACCTCGCCCTGGCCACCGGCGCCCAGCATTCCGGCGACCGCCACTTCGTCCCCGGTGTCCGTCGTGAGCCGGACACCGCTGTCAAGCATGCCGGACATCAGTCCTCCGTTTCGGTGAGTGCGGGAGCGGGACGCCGAAGGCGTGCCACGACCGCGGTGGTGTCGTCGCCGGAGTAGCTGCCGGCACGCGCCAGCCAGGCCGGCAGGGCCTCGCGGATCGCGAGGGGACCCTCGGCCGCGATCCGCTGGTCCATCTCCTGAACGAACCGTACGAAGCCGTCGCGGGCCGCGAAGCTGTTGGAGAGGCCGTCCGTGGAGAGGGCGACAAGGCGCGGCAGCCGGGCCCTGTCGCTGACCGGGGCCCAGTGCACACGCACCAGGTCCCATGCCTGGCGGCTGCACATCGACTCGGTCTCGTCGCCCAGTTCGGGTGTCGCGGGGGCAAGCGGCTGGGCGACGGTGCCGTCCGCGTCGACGACCATCAGGTCGCCGTCGCCCAACTGCCAGGCAACGAAGAGCCCTTCGGTGAGGACAGCGCCGATCAGCGTGGTGCCGTACGCGCGCAGCAGTTCATGGGCGGGGGGTTGCGGTTCCCCCTCTTCGGTGCGATGCCGCTTGACGACCCAGTCCTGCCAGGTGCGGACGAGTTCGCGCGGCACGCGGTCGTGGGCATCCGCCCACAGCCGCCGCAGCCCGCCGCCCCCGGCCTGGCGGGCTCGGGCGGCGAAGTCCGTACCGGACAGCTTGAAGACGTCGACGGCGTAGCGCGCGCCGAGGTGGCTGAGGGGGTGCGCGGCGGAGCCATGGCCGTCGGCGACCGCCAGCACCACGGTGCCGTCGGGAATGGTCTCGGCGTCACTCCAGTCCTGGTTCAGCGACTTGGCCGGCCCCTGGGCACTGCCGCTGAGAATGTCCCAGTCCGGGTCCCGGATCTCATGGTGCGGCACGCTCACCACACATCATCGTCATCGTCGTCGTCCAGGACGGGGGGCGCGAAGGCCGGGGGAGCCTGCTTCGCGCCGGGTGTGCCGCTCGCCACGGGTTGCGACGCGGCCTTGACCGCTGCCGTGGAGGCCCAGCGGATCGCGGCGGCGAGCTGCTTGGGACTGTTGGCGTCCAGTACCTGGAGTTCGGGGTTGGCGAGGAACTCCTGGAGCACGCTCCGGTCGGCGTCCGCGCCGATCGCGATGGCGACGCGGACCGCCTTCTTCCCCCACGGGGTGGCGTCGATGGCCTTGAGGCCCTCGCGCCATTCGTCGAGCGGCTGGCCGTCGGAGACGAGGGCGAGCACCGGCTTGAGCGCCCGCTGCGGCATGGGCGGCGTCTCCAGCTCGCGGGCGACGGCATAGAGCGCGTCCCCCAGGTTGGTCCCGCCGTCGACCTGTACGTCCTGCCAGGTGAAGCTCTCCACCGGGACGGGGTCGGCGACATGCCAGGTCGCGACCGACGAGAACGTCAGGACGCGCAGCAGCAGTTGGGCCGCCGGGTTGTCGTGCGCCACCGACTGCATCTCCGGGACGGCCTCGCGGATGGCGTAGTTGAGCTGTCCGATCTTGTCGCCCATCATCGAATAGGAGACATCGAGAATCCAGATGAAATGAACCGGTCGGTTCTCCATCGGGCCGCCGGGAATGTCACTCACTGCATGTCCTCCTCCCTGCCGCTGTGCGCGGGCGGGCCCTCATTGGGGCAGCGTCCGGGTCAGCAGCAGTCCTACTGTCAACAGCACGGCAGCGGCGGCAATGACGACCGCCACAATGAACAGGCCGAGCACGACACGCCGTTGACGTGCCGTGTGATCAGGTACGTAACTCATCCGCGGCGCCTCCGTACTCTGCCGTCGGCCTCGACCCCAGACCTGCGGGCTGCGTCCGTCATCGCTTCGCCGCCTCACTGGTGAGCAGGGGTTTGACGGGCAGTCCGGTTCTGGAGAGCAGCCACAGAACGGACTCGGCGGCCCGTCGGCTCTCCCCGTCGAGGGCTCCGGCGCCGGTGGCCGCCTGAGCGCTTACCGCCCAGTAGCGGGTGTCGCCGAAGTCGTGTCCCAGACTCTGCACCAGGTCCCCCAGACCGATCCGGGTCAGCCACTCGTCGATCCGGGTCCCGGGCGTCGGCAGCGAGTCCAGCTGGTCCAGTACGTCGCGTTTGGTGACCACGGTGGCGACCGGGGTCCTGGCGCGGCGGCCGGACATCGCGGCGAACTCGCCCGCCAGCCGGTCGTAGGTGTCCTTGGGCCCCTCGGGCGAGGGGCGCGCGTCGACGGTGCGCCGGGCGTCGCTCCCGCCGAGCGCCCGGCGTACTTCCGGTTCCGCGAGGACGTCGGCGACGAGCACCACACCGTCGGCGTGTGCCAGGTACTGCTGTTCCCGTACGACACCGGCGTCACCGAAGGTCTCCCCCATCGGGTCGTACAGATACAGCAGCCGGCGTCGCCGCCCGCGCGTGACCTGGAGCATGAACGCCCTGGGCTGTGGAGCGGCCGTCTTCTGCACCCAGCCGTCCTGGTCCAACTGGCTCTTGAGCCGCTGCAGTTCACGCTGGTCCTCGGAGGTGGCGTAGTCGACCGAGAGCTGTCCGCGGTCCGACCAGGAGCGCAGCCCGGCCACCATCGCGGCCATCAGCATGGTCTTGCCGGACGAGGTGCCGCCGACGATCGGCACATGCACGATCCGCATGGTGCCGAGTGATCCGGGCAGGGCGAGATCGCAGTGCGGGCAGTACGACATCATCTTGTGGCGGCCCGTCAGGAAGCTGGTGTTCAGACGCTTTCCGCAGGCGCAGACCCGCCTGAGCACGCCGAACCGGCCGGCCCTCAGCCTGCGGTGGGCTGCCGTGCAGTCGGGGCAGTGGTAGACCGGCAGATCGATCGGCCGGTAGCAGCCCGGGTACGGGCACTTCATACGGATCCTGCGGACCAGCAGCCCGGCCCGGTCCAGGCCGCGCAGGGCGAGCGCCGCCGCCGCGAGGGCCCCCGACACCACCGCCAGGAGTGCCCCGAAGAGCAGGAGGACGAGTATCAGGAAGAGCGCGGCGGCACTCGCTCCCACGACGGCCCCGAGGCCGAACCCGGGGCCGGTGAGCGTCATCACGGTGGTCGTGAAGGCGTTTTCGCCCGGGCTGGAGGAGGGGCGCCGTCCACGCAGCAGGTTCCTGGCGGAGGTGCCCAGCCACTCGGTGACCAGCCTCCGGCGCAGGACCGACACCGCCGTGGCGACGGCGCTGGCGACGTCCTCGAGCACCTGGCGTGCCCAGTAGGAGAGTTGAGCGGGCTCGTCCTGCGACACGGGCACGATGCGCGGGTCGGCGGCGCCGGTCCGCCACGGGCCCAGCCGCCGCCCGATGGCGGCGACGGCCTTCGTTGCCGCGGCCGGGAAGGCGTACAGCGCCACGAAGAGCGCGATGACGCCGGTGAAGGCCGCAAAGGTCAGGAGGGGGTACGACAGCCATGGGCTCATCGGCGGCGCTCCTCACCGGGAGCGGTGGTGCCCGGCGAGCCGGGTCCCGGGGGCGTCTCGGGCGGTTTACGGCCGAGCAGCCGGCCGCCCAGCCGGGCGATCCGGCCCGGCCGGTTCCACTCCTGGAAGTCGCGGGCCCACCGGCCGCCCGGCCGCTCCAGGTGCCGTACGACTTCCGCGACGGCCTCCGGGGGCAGCCGGCGCACGACAGGGCGCAGCACATCGGCGAGGAGCGTGGTGCGGGTCCTCTCCCATGCGGAGTTGAGACCCGGGCCGCTGGACCAGTGGAAGAAGCACGCGGCGACATAGGAGGGCGACGTGCGCAGCCGGCCGAGCACCGTGTCACCGCGGGCCATGGCCAGATAGGCGCCGAGCAGGTCCGGGTCGCCCGAGCGGGCGAGCTGCTCCAGTTCGCCCGGCGGCGGCTGGGGGGACAGCAGCGTGCCGGCGATGGCGCCGCCGATCCGCTCGGCGATGGCAGGCTCCAGGGGCGTGGTCATCCGGCACAGGGCGACGGACTGCTCGGTGAAGCCGGGGGTGGCCCGGCCGTCGGCGATCTGCCCGGCGAGGGCGAGCAGGGAGAGAGCGCTGCGGGTGCGCGGCTCCAGGGCGCCGGTCGTGTAGCGCAGCAGGTCGGCGGCGAGTTCGGGAGCGTCGGGATCGCGGGCGGGCGCCGCCAGGGCCGCCTCGGTCACCCGGCGCTCGATACCGGACGACGCAAGCCAGTCCGGCGGCAGCTGGTTGAGCAGGAACCGTGCCTGTCCCGGGGTGATGGGACGCTCCGCCCAGGCCAGCCGGTAGGCGGTGCGCAGTACGGCGGGGCGGCCCTTGTACGCGTGCCCCGCTTCGGCGACCAGGGCGTGGAAGGCCCGTACCGGGTCGTCGTCGCCCGGCGGTCGGCGCCCGGCCGCCTCGCCCATGCGCAGATGGGGAGTGTCGGTGAGATCCACGTCCGGCATGGCGCCGCGGACGACGGCGGCGAGGCGGACCGGGTCGCCGGAGGCAGCGGCCAGGTCGAGTTCGCCCAGGACGGCGCCGCGGATACCGGGGTGGCGGCCGAGCGCGGCGGCGACGGCGGCCGGGTCCTCGTCCGCACTCGCCGCACTGTGCGCGCTCGCCGCGCCGGGAGAGCTCGCCGCGCCGGGAGAGCTCTGCGCGCTGTGCGAGCTCTGCGCGCCGAGCAGCGCGGCGGAGGCCCGTTCGGCCAGGAGTGGCAGCACTCCCGTGGTCTCCACGCTGAGCGCGTCGGCCAGATCGAGCAGGGCGAGGACCAGGTCGAGCGGGGCCCGGCCGACCGATGCCAGGGTGCCGAGCAGCTCCTCCTTGAGCGATGCGGTCGCCGCGTGGTCGGCCATCCGTCCGAGCTGTGCGGCGAGGGGGCCGAAGGCGAGCCACTCCTCCGAGGTCCGGGGGTCGCCTCCCTCGGCGAGGGTGGCCAGCAGCGGGCCCCAGAACTCGGCGTCGTGGGCG
The DNA here is from genome assembly GCF_026341125.1 of Streptomyces sp. NBC_01142. Taxonomy (NCBI): domain Bacteria; kingdom Bacillati; phylum Actinomycetota; class Actinomycetes; order Kitasatosporales; family Streptomycetaceae; genus Streptomyces; species Streptomyces sp. NBC_01142. The sequence goes on along the minus strand of NZ_JAPEOR010000001.1, from coordinate 2,411,142 downwards.
GGCCCGTGGCGGGTGGCCCAACGAGCCGCCGCCGCCCGGCCCGCCGAGTCGAGGGCCACACACTCGGCGGCGGCGACCGCGGCAAGCCGGCCGTGGTCGAAGGGCCCGCCGTCCGCGCCTTCGGGCGGCAGCTTCTCCGCGGCGGTGAACAGCTTGGGCAGCCCCGCGGTCCAGACGCGGGCGGCGACCGACGCCCAGCCGTCCTCGCGGGCGGGGCCGGACGCGCCGCCGGTGCTGTCGTGGACGCGATAGCGGTGGTCGGCGCCGCCGGAGAAGGTGAAGTCCGCGTCGGGGAAGATCCCGACGATCTGCTGCCGCGCCTGGAGGGGGCGCCGGGTGTACGAGGTGAAGGTGAGCCGGTCCGCCAGTTCGCGCGGCAGGACGGCGCTGGCCAGGGCGATCCACTGCATGATGTGGTGCGCGTCGCGTTCGACGACGATCAGCTGAGGCGCGTCGGGCGCGGCGAACAGGGCTCGTACATCGGCGAGGAAGGCAGGCAGCCGCTCGGCCCTGGCGGCGGCGAAGGCGGTGAGTCCCGGCCGGTCCATGCGACGGCCCGGCGGGAGTGCGGTGAGTGGCTCGGGGCGGCCGCCGTCCGGCGTGCCCCGGGACCAGGAGGGGGATTCCCACAGCTCCACGGGGAGCAGTCCGGAAGGAACGGGTTCGTCGCCCGGCAGCCAGATCGCGTGGGCATGAAAGTTGCCGTAGCGGCCGCTGTAGTCCGCTCCGGTGTAGACGCTGCGGCAGAGCAGCCGGCTGCCGTCCGAGAGCGTGCTGTGAGTGAACGCTGCGGGAAACAGGCCCAGTTCACTCGCCGAGGGACGGCTGGGGGCGTCGCGCGGCGGCTCGTATCCGACGAGCTGCTCGATCTCGCGCAGCAGATTGGCGGGTACGGTCTCGCTCACCGCGGTGAAACGGAATCCGGAGCCGTCGGGCCCGGGCGCGGCGGAGGTGTAGTGCAGCTGGGGCAGGTGGGTGCTGCTGTTCATGAGCCGCCTCCCTTGGTCTTGCGTACGGGCAGCAGGCCGCGCCGGGCCAGCAGCCAGAGCAGCGGGTCCTCGACCCGGACCGGCTGAGGGCCCGACTTGGGCACATCGGCCGGTGCGGTGGCGGGCGGCGACGAGCCGAGCGCGGAGAGCCCGAAGAAGGAGATATCGGCGAAGTCGCGGTCGAGCCGACGGTGGAGTTCACCGCCGTCCCAGCCCTCCAGCAGGGAGCGCACCTCCTCGTGCACGGCGATCCGTCCGGCGTCGTCGAACGTCCCGCCGTCATGACGGGCGTTGCGCAGCAGCGGCGACTGGTGCGGCAGCAGGGGCCTGACCATGTCGGTTTTGGTCAGCGTCACGGCCACCGGGGTGGACACCTTGCCGCGCGCACCGCGCCGTCCGTGGCCGCGCAGCTGTCCTGCGATGTCGGCGGCTATCTGCTGCGGCGAGGTCTCCACACGCGGCAGTGGCGGCCCTTCGCCGGTCGGCAGTTCCTCTCGTACGGAGGGGAGCTGGAGGGGATCGACGAGAAGAATGATGCCGTCGGCGGCGGCGAGGTAATCGGTGTAGCGGTCCACGGCCTCCGCGTCCCCGAGATCCTCGCCGGCCGCGTCGAAGAAGACGAGCGCGGTGTGCCGGGTACCGTCGCCGAACCGTCCGGCGCTGGGCAGGCTGAGGCGGTACAGCAGCGGCTCGTTGAAGCCGAGCGCGGCCGGCGGTGTCGTTCCGGGCAGGTGCAGCCGGTCGTACAGCTCGGCCGCCATCTCCTTGTCGCGGCGCTGGGTGTCACTGCCCATGGCGGCCAGGGCGCCCCGGTAGGCGCTGCCGACGCGGTGGCGCAGTTCGTTGACCAGGACGGTGACATAGGTGCTCTTGCCGGTTGCCTTGGCGCCGACCAGCGCGATGATGCGGCTGTCCTGGTCGCAGTAGTCGCTGGGCAGGTCACTGTGGCAGGAGGTGCAGACCCGGACCGGGGTGAGCACCCCGCAGTGGGGGCACCCGGCCCGGTTTCCGCCGAGCCCCAGCCGCCGCCCGACATCGAAGACGGGGCCGCGCATCCGGGCCTGGGGCGCCACAGCGCTGCCCTTGAACTCCGCCCAGGTGTCGTCGCGTTGGGGCGAGCAGGGCTGCCTGCCGCCACGGACGCCGGTGCGGGTCATCAGACAGCGGTAGCGAAGCCGGGAGGCGGGTCCGCGGGCGAAGCAGTAAGGACAGATGACGGTTGTCACGTCAGCGCACCACCAAGCGTTCGTGCGGGGGTTCTTCGAGTCGCGCGGAGTCCGCGCGTGGGCCGAGCAGAAAGGCGCGGAGGCTGTACGGCGGGCTCTCGCCCGGCACCGCCACGTCCACGTCCCGCTGGACGGGGGCGCCCCGGCCGATCTCGGCACCGCTCAGTCGCAGCACGGTGGCTCCGTCCTTCGGATTGCGGGGACGGGGCGGCGCCATCCTGCCGGTCCCCCCACCGGCGCGGGCGACCAGTACGAGGTCGGGCAGATCCGGGCCGCCGTCGGAACCGGCAGCGTCCGCGTACTCGGTGCGTACGATCACACGGCGCCGACGGCCCGCCCGCCAGCGCGGTTTCACCACGTCGTACGAGACGGCCAGATACGGCGGCAGGAGCGCCGGCGCCCCGGCCTCGACGGGGATCAGCACATCGGCGTCGGCGAGGGTGACGGGGGCGGCTCGGAAGCGGGCCCCGGCGGGGGTGACGGTCAGCTCGAGGCCTCCTCTGGTCCGGTAGGCCGACTTGGTGACGGTCCTGCGGTGTTCCTCGCCCGACTGCTCCCAGCGGACCAGTACGCAGTCGGCGTCGCCCGGCCAGTCGAAGGTGACCCGCGCCTCGTCGGGCACATCGCGGCTCACTGCCAGGTTCTCGACGGGGGCGGGCAGTTCGATGCTCACCGAGGGGCCGACGCAGGCCCGGTCGCCGAGGACGCTCACGGCGGTCAGCCGGGCTCGGGTGCCACGCGGCGGCCACAGTTCCAGGCGGTGTCTGCCCTCGGTGCGCGGGGTGGGCGTGGGCGCGCCCGGGCTGCGCCCCCAGACCACCTCGGCGGGCAGGTCCCGCACCGGCACGTCGGCGCCCTGCGCGGGGACGGGACCGGGCAGGTCGACAAGGCGCACCTCGGCTCCGGTGCCTCCGGTCCAGTCGGCGGCGAGACTGCCGGGGTGCTCCCCCGGGGCGACATCGAGCCGGGTGACGGGCTCGGGCCAGCGGTGCACGGTGGCGCACACGGTGACACCGGCCGACGTCGTCTCTGCACCGTCGGCCGTGCGGTAGCGGCAGCGGATCGTGTAGCGGTGCTCTCCCGGGCCCAGTGGGGCGTCCGTGAAGCCGTCGCGGTCCGCCGTCACGGCTGTGGGCTGCGCCGCGTGCCGTTCGACGAGGACGCCGCGTGCCAGGGGCGGCGTCTGCCAGCGGGCGGTGACGCGTGCGCGTGCGTCGGTCAGCCGGGGGTCGGCGACCTCGGGGGCGAACAGGACGGCGGCGCTGACCGCGGGCAGTTCCCGGATGCGCGGCCCGTCCACGCCGTCCAGCGGGAGGACCGCGTAGCGAAGCTGTTCGCCCAGCGGCGCCGTGGTGTCGGTGAGGGCGGTACGGCCGGTGGCGTCGGCCAGTTCGGTCCACCGGCCCGGTCGTCCGCGCAGCACCCGGTACGGTCCGGTGGCGCCCGACCACTCCACCTGGATGCCGTCGGTCAGGACCCGGGCGGTGACGGATCCGGTGGAGGCTGCGGCTGCGGCCGACGCGGTGCGTAACAGGGCTTCCACCGCCGCGGGTTCGTCGACGGCGATCCGCGCCGCGCGCAGGTGCAGCGCGGCGGCAGCGGCCGGGTCGCCGGTGCGCTCCAGCCGTAAGCCGTCGGCCAGGAGCGCCTTCACCTGGCCGGTACGGTGCCCGATCTGCCGCAGGAGCCGGCCGAGCCGCTGGTCCCCGCCGGGGTCACCGAGCGCGGTGGCGTACTCCTGCGCCCGGCGCAGCCGTTGTGCGCGCCAGGCGTCCACGATGGCCTCGGCGCTCTCGCGCAGATCGGCTGTGCGCATCGGTTCGGTCCTGACGGCGAGTGCGAGGGCTTCGGCCTCGGCGGGAGCGGTGCCGAGCTCCTGGGCGGCCTCGGTGACACAGCCGCGCGGGTGCGCCTGCAGCAGTCCGACAAGTTCGTAGAGGGCGAGCCGGCGCAGTCCCATCGGGTCGCTTGCGAGGATCCGGTCGTAGCGCGCGAAGAGGGAGGTGACGCAACTCCGGTCGGTGTCCGGGACCGCGAGCCATGCGTCGCGCGCCTCGGCGAGCGCCGCGCGGTTCACATGGCGCCAGTGCCGGCCCCGGCCCGGCACCTGCAGCCCGTCCAGGATCCGGAAGCGCACCGCTGTCGCGGAAATGCCGGGAAAGAGCGCGTCCACCGCGTGCCGCAGCCCCAGCCGGCGCTGCTCCGCGAAGAGTTCGCCGGCCTCCGGGACCAGTGGTGATCTGGGCAGGGGTGGGACGGCTGCGGGCAGCCCCAGTAAGTGCCCGAAGTGCTGCCGCATCAGTCCGTCCCCCGCGTCACGACCGTGCTTCTATCTCAGCAGATCGCGATCACTCGTGTCGCCGCTTTGCGGAATCGTCGCAGGACAGTGACTCAGCGGACCCGGCGGCGGGCTTCGGAAGGGGCCGGGATCAGTTGCAGCGTCAGTGTCTCGGGCGGCTCGGCGAGGCCGGGCCCGCCCGCCCGCACCCAGGCCAGGACATCGTCGATGCAGTCGTCGTCGAGCGCCCAGCCGATCCAGGAGGCCCGGGCTCCGCGGCGGCGGCCTTCCGTGGAGGGCTGGACCACGATCACATTCGCCTGCCCGCAGGGACCGAGGCATTCGCTGGTCCGTACGGCGAGCCGCCCGCCGGACGCGGCGGCCGCCTCGCGCAGCCTGGCCAACTGGCCCTCGTGGTCGGTGCCGGGATGCTTGCGCGCGTCACCGCAGCAGCAGCCGCGGCAGACGACCAGGGTGCAGGGGCGGGCGCCGAAAGGGCGTATGGCGTACGTCGTCGTCACCGGGTGATCTTGTCAGGCGCGGGGCTCATCGGCATCGGCGCCCCACCTGCCTCGCCCGCACCGGAGTCCCCCGCACCGGACTCCCCTGCACCGAACTCCCCCGCTCGCGGATCCCGGTCCCGCGCACGGCGCTTGGCGATCACCGCGCAGACCATCAGCTGCATCTGGTGGAACAGCATCAACGGCACTACCGCCAGGCTCGCCTGGGCCCCGAACAGCACGGTCGCCATCGGCAGTCCCGCCGCCAGGCTCTTCTTCGACCCCGCGAACTGGATCGCGATCCGGTCCTCCCGGCCGAAGCCCAGCCGCTTCGACCCGTACCAGGTCAGCGCCAGCATCGCCGCGAGCAGCAGCGCCTCGACGCCCAGCAGCGCGCCCAGCCTGACCGGCGTCACCTGGTGCCAGACGCCCGCGACCATGCCTTCACTGAAGGCCGTGTAGACGACCAGCAGGATCGAGCCGCGGTCGACATGGCCGAGGGCCTTCCTGTGGCGGGCCAGGAAGCCGCCGACCCCTCTTCGCAGCAACTGCCCCGCCAGGAACGGCACGAGCAGCTGGAGCACGATCTTCAGCAGCGAGTCCGCCGAGAAGCCGCCCCCGCTGCCGCCCAGCAGCAGCGCCGCCAGCAGAGGCGTGAGCAGGATGCCGGCGAGGCTGGAGAAGGATCCGGCGCAGATCGCCGCCGGCACATTGCCGCGCGCGAGGGAGGTGAAGGCGATCGATGACTGGATCGTCGACGGCACCAGGCACAGGAACAGCAGTCCGCTGTAGAGCTGCGGCGTCAGCACCGCGGGCTCGAGCCCCTTCGCGGCAAGTCCCAGCAGCGGGAAGACCACGAAGGTGGCGGCGAGGACGGTCAGATGGAGCCGCCAGTGCTTGAGCCCGTCGAGCGCCTCGCGGGTCGACAGCCGTGCGCCGTAGAGGAAGAAGAGGAGAGCCACGGCCCCGGTCGACGCGCCGCCGACCACATCGGCCGCTCCGCCCGAGGCCGGCAGCAGTGCCGCGAGTCCCACGGTTCCCAGCAGCGCCATGATGTACGGGTCGATCGGCAGCCAGGACGGCAACTGCGGCGTGCGGCGGCTCATGTGCTCCACTTGCTTCTCGGTTCAGGGCGTGCTCTCCATGCTCCTCCCGAACCAGGCGATCGGGAATCCCGTACACCGCACTGACTGTCATCACGGATCACGATGTCTCCGCAGATGCGTCACGGACGAGCAGACGCGTCACGGACGAACAGGGGCCGACACTCCCGGTGTGTGTCCGTCAGCCCTTGCCGAGACTGCTCTTCCCGAGGCTGCGCTTGGGGCGCGGCTCCACCGGCTCGTCACGGGCGAGCGCCCACAGCGAGCGGACATGTCCGAGATGGCGCGCCATGCACTCCTCGGCGGCGGTCCCGTTCCCGGCCACCATCAGATCCAGCAGCTCCACATGCTCCTCTGCGGAGGAGATCAGCTGCCCCCGCTCGTCGAGCCGGGTGAGCCCGTAGAGCCGGGAGCGCTTGCGCAGATCCCCCACCGCCTCGACCAGCCGTTCATTGCCGGCCAGTCCGAGAAGACCGAGGTGGAAGCGGCGGTCCGCGTCGAGATATCCGATGAGGTTGTGCTCGCGCGCCTGCACCACGATCTCCTCGGCGACCGGCCGCAGTTCCTCCAGCTGTTCCACGGTCGCGGTCCGGGTGACCTTGCCGACCGTCGGCACCTCGATCAGTGCCCGCAGTTCGGTGTACTGGTCGAGGTCGCGCTCGCTGACCTCGGTGATCCGGAAACCCTTGTTGCGTACGGGCTCGACCAGACCCTCCCGGGCGAGGTCCAGCATCGCCTCGCGCACCGGCGTGGCGGAGATGCCGAAGTCGGCGGCGAGGCCGGGCGCGGAGTAGACACTGCCGGGGCGCAGTTCACCGGCGACCAGTGCTGCGCGCAGGGCGTGGGCCACCTGGTCGCGCAACCGCTCCTGGGCCGTGATCAGATTGCGCTGCTTCAGGTGGCCCATGGCACGTCCTCCGAGAATCCGCCGAAGGGCAAGCGTACAATGTCACGTTTCGCCGTCGGGGCGCGGTGACCTGCTCCCGGCGGCGCTACTCCTCGGCACCCCCCGGGCGTGCGCGCACCGTCGGCCGCGTCACAGCTCGAAGCCTGTCGCCAGGGTGTCGTACGGGTCGAGTACGAAGGTGTGCTCGCCGGTGCGGTAGGCGGCTCCGGTGACCTCGGTGACCGTGCCCTCCTCCGTACGGGAGATCACCCGGCCGCTGAAGACCGTACCGACGACCGACTCGTGGTGCAGGGTGTCGCCGGGCCCCAGGCGGCCGTCCTCGGCGAGCAGGGCGAGCCGGGCCGAGGTGCCGGACCCGCACGGCGAGCGGTCGATCTGCCCCTCGGCGAAGACGGTCACGTTCGCCTGGGCGGGACCGGCGGCCGTGTCCGGCAGATCCTCGTACAGGATCACCCCGTAGACACCTGACAGCAGCGGGCTCTCGGGATGCCAGGTGGCGGGGTGGCCGGCCAGGGCGGCGCGGATCTCGCGTCCGGCGCGGACGAGCTGGGGCAGCGACCCGCGGTCGACGTCGAGGCCGAGCTGCGCCGCCGGCAGCGAGGCGTAACAGGCGCCGGAGTGCGCGACATCGACGTCGGCGGTGCCGAAACTGGTGGCGACCGGGATCTTGCGGGCACTCACGCGGGCCGGGACATTGCGGAAGGAGACGGCGGTGGTGCGGCCGTTCTCGCGATGGACGGTGGCCGCGACCCGCCCCGACGGGACATCGATACGGATCTGCACGGAGCCGTCGTCGGGGGCGGTGACCCGTCCGCTGTCCACCGCCCAGGCACCGAGGGCGAGGGTGCCGTGGCCACACGCGGTCGAGTACCCGTCCTTGTGCCAGAACAGCACACCGAAGTGGGCGCCGTCGTCGTCGGGCGGTACGACGAATCCGCCGTACATACCGGCGTGCCCACGCGGCTCCTGCACCAGAAGCTGCCGGATGCGGTCGAGCGGCCCGGGGCGAGGTGCGGTGCCCGAACCGCCGGCGCCGACAGCGGCGGCACAGCGCTCGGCCACGGTGTCTCCGGGGACCGGGGGCAGGCCGTCGACGACGATACGGAAGGGCTCACCGGCGGTGTGGTAGTCGGTGGTGCGGACCACGGTCCCGGCGGGGCGGGTGGGCTCGGTCATAGGAGGAAGCCTCCGGGGAACGGATCGGAGGGGTCGAGGAAGTACTGCGCGGTGCCGGTGATCCAGGCACGGCCGGTGACCGTGGGGACGACGGCGGGCAGACCGCCGACGGTGGTCTCCGCGACGAGCCGGCCGGTGAACTCGGTACCGATGAACGACTCGTTGACGAAGTCGCGATCGAGCGGAAGTTCGCCACGGGCGTGCAGCTGCGCCATCCGGGCGCTGGTGCCGGTGCCGCAGGGAGAGCGGTCGAACCAGCCCGGATGAATGGCCATCGCGTGCCGGGAACGTACGGCGTCGGAGCCGGGGGCGGCGAGGTAGACATGCTTGACCCCGCCGATGTCGGGGTTCTCGGGGTGCACGGGACGGTCGGTTGCGTTGATGGCGTCCATGACGGCGAGCCCGGCGGCGAGCAGATCGTCCTTGTGTGCCCGGTCGAAGGGCAGACCGAGGGCTTCGAGGGAGACAAAGGCGTAGAAGTTGCCGCCGTACGCGATGTCGTAGGTGACGGTGCCGTGTCCGGGTACTTCGGCCTTGCGGTCCAGCGCGAGGCAGAAGGCCGGGACGTTGGTGAGCGTGACGGACTTCGCCGCCCCGTCCTCGACATCGACGTCCACGCTCACCAGCCCGGCAGGGGTGTCGAGCCGGACCGTGGTGACCGGCTCGGTGACGGCCACCATGCCGGTCTCGACCAGGACGGTGGCGACTCCGATGGTGCCGTGGCCGCACATGGGAAGCAGCCCGGAGACCTCGATGTAGAGCACGCCGTAGTCGGCGTCGGGCCGGGTGGGCGGCTGGAGGATCGCGCCGCTCATGGCGGAGTGACCGCGCGGTTCGTACATCAGCAGGGTGCGGATGTGGTCGAGGTGTTCGATGAAGTGAAGCCGTCGTTCGGCCATGGTGGCGCCGGGGATCACGCCGACGCCACCGGTGATGACACGGGTCGGCATGCCTTCGGTGTGCGAGTCGACGGCGTGGTAGATGTGGCGGGTGCGCATGGGGATCCTTTCCCTGTCTGCCGCTTCGGGCCTTCGGCCGCCTCAGGTCCGTCTTCAGGTCCTCGGCCGCTTCAGGTCCTCGGCTACTTCATGCCCTCGGCGAGGGCCTTCCCGGTGGCGGCGCGCACGGATGCCTCCTGCTCCCCGGTGAGCGCCAGGCGGGGCGGGCGGGTAGGACCGCCGGGGCGGCCGGCCAGATCCATCGACAGCTTGATGGCCTGGACGAACTCGGTCCTGGAGTCCCAGCGCAACAGCGGGTGAAGGGACTTGTAGAGCGGCAGCGCGGACTCCAGGTCCCCGGTGACGGCGGCGTGGTAGAGGGCGGCACAGGTGGCGGGAAGGGCGTTGGGGTAGCCGGCGATCCAGCCGACCGCGCCGGCCAGGGCGAGTTCGAGCAGGACGTCGTCGGCGCCGACCAACAGGTCGAGCGAGGGGACGAGTTCGGCGATCTCGTAGGCTCGGCGGACATCTCCGCTGAACTCCTTGACGGCGACGATGCTGCCCTCGTGGTGCAGCCGGGCCAGCAGGGGCGGGGTGAGGTCCACCCGGGTGTCGTGCGGATTGTTGTACGCGACGATGGGCAGGCCGGAGCGGGCCACTTCGGCGTAGTGGCCGGCGACGGCCTCCTCCTCGGCACGGTAGGTGTTGGGCGGCAGAAGGAGGACGGACCCGGCACCCGCCTCGGCGGCGTCGTCCGCCCAGCGGCGCGATTCCGTACTGCCGTAGGCGGCGACGCCGGGCATCACCCGGTCCCCGTCGCCCGCCGCCTCGACGGCCGTACGGACGACCCGGGAGCGCTCCTCGTCGGTGAGGGTCTGGTACTCGCCGAGGGAGCCGTTGGGGACGACGCCGTCGCAGCCGTTCTCGATGAGCCAGGCGACGTGCTCGGCGTAGGCGTCGTAGTCGACGGAGAGATCATCACGCAGAGGGAGGGCGGTAGCGACCATGATGCCGTGCCAGGGGCGCATACGGGGTGCGGGTGCCATAGGATCTCCTAGAGTGAGGTGTGACATTTTACTAGGGGGTGTGATGCGGCCACAAGGGCGAGCAGCCGCTGCCGCAGAGCACGGACTGCTGACCGCGGTCAGCAGTCCGTGCTCTGCGGGTCTGCGGTGGCCGGAGCGGCCGGGCCCGGCAGGCCCGCCAGGTGCGCGAGCGGTACCGGACAGGACAACGGCCGCCGGTCCGGGGCGGGTTCGTCCCCCGCCAGGCTCGCCACCGCCGCTCCGCACATCCGGCCCTGACACCACCCCATACCGGCGCGGGTCATCAGTTTGACGCTGCGGACGTCGTGCGCGCCGAGGTGGTCGACGGCCTCTCTGATCCTTCCGGCCGGCACTTCCTCGCAGCGGCACACGGTGGTGGTGTCCTCGAGCCAGCCGGTCCAGCCGGGGCCCGGCCGGTGGGCGGCCGCCATGGCGTCGGCGAAGGCACGCAGCCTCCTGCGGCGCCGGGCCAGTGCCGCGATACGGCCCGCGGCCGGTGTGCCGTGGAGCGCCGGAGTCCCGCGCAGCGTGCGTACGACGGAGACGGCAGCCAGTTCGCCCTCGGTCAGGGCGAGTTCCGCGCCGCCGATGCCGCCGGTCTCGCCCGCCGACCAGATGCCGTCCACGGAGGTCCGCAGCTCGCCGTCGAGTCGCAGGGCGACAGTGCCGTCCGCCGCCCTGCGGGTGGCACAGCCGAGTGCGGTGGCAAGCTCGAGCTGGGGAAGCAGACCGTGGCCCACCGCGACCGCGTCGCACGGAATGCGCCGCCCGCTGCCGGGCACCGGCCGCCACTCGGGGTCGACCCGCGCGACGGTGACGGCCGTGACGCGGTCGGTGCCGTGCGCGGCGACGACCGCATGCCTGCCGAGCAGCCTCACCCCGTGCCTGAGCAGTGCGCCGCCGTGCACCGCGCCCTCGACGAGCTTGCCCGGATTACGGACCAGGGACGGAAGTTCGGCGGCGTACGCCCGGTAGGAGGACGCTTCCACAACGGCGGGGACCGTGGCGCCCGCTGCCGCCAGCGATCCGGCCACGGCCAGCAGCAGGGGGCCGCTGCCGGCCACCACGATGCGCCTGCCGGGCAGCACCAGACCGGACTTGAGCATGGCTTGTGCGCCGCCCGCGCCGACCACGCCGGGCAGCGTCCAGCCGGGAAACGGCAGCTGGCGCTCGTACGCTCCGGTCGCGAGCAGCACGGCGGACGCGCGGACCGCGGCGGAAGTCTCTTCCACCCCGGCAACGGCGTGCAGGGTCCAGCGGTCGCCTTCCCGCACCACGGTCCACACATGGTGGGAGGGCAGGCAGCGGATCCGTCCGGCGCGCCGGTGCGTTTCCAGCCGGTCGGCGCGCCCGGCGAAGGCACGCCAGGCGTGGTGCAGGGCTTCGGGCCTGGCGGCCCCGAGACCGGGTGCGGGATGCCGGTAGAACTGGCCGCCGGGCCGCTCCCCCGCATCGAGCAGCGTCACTCGCAGCCCGAGGTCCGCGGCGGTGACCGCGGCGGCAAGCCCGGCGGGTCCCGCGCCGACGACAGCGAGATCGGCCGGGGTGGCGGGCTCAGACGGCGAGGTCGTCATGGCCGGTGCCCTCCTGGGTGGTGATCGCGTCGCCCGGACGGGCCGGGACGAGACAGGCGCGCTGGTTGGGGCGGCCGTTGATGGTCGCGAGGCAGTCGTAGCAGGCGCCGATTCCGCAGAAGGCGCCGCGTGGCTCGCCGCCTTCACGGGTGGTGCGCCAGGCCAGGATGCCCGCGGACCAGAGGGCGGCGGCGACGCTCTGTCCGGGCAGGGCATCGATCGGGCGGCCGTCGAAGGTGATCTCGTACGGACGGCCGGGCTCGGCACGCACCAAGGAGGCAGGGGTTCTGGTCACTGTTTCTCTCCCGTCCGGCCGCTTCCCGTCCGGTCGCTTCCCGCCCGGTCGAATCGCTCGGGCCGGAACGGCCCCAGCCCCAGAGCCGGTTGTTCCCCGCGCAGTGCCGCTGCGATCAGCAGCCCGGTGGCCGGGGCGAGTCCGATGCCGGCGCCCTCGTGACCACAGGCGTGGAGGAGACCGGGCACCCGAGGGTCGGGGCCGATGGCCGGCAGATGGTCGGGCAGATAGGGCCGGAAGCCGTGGTACGTACGCATGATGCGCACCTCTCTCAGGACCGGGAAGAGCACAGCCGCCTGGGAGGCGAGGCGGCGCAGCGCCTCGGTGGAGAGGCTGCGGTCGAAGCCGACGCGCTCCCGGGTGGCGCCGATCAGGACGGGCCCGGACGGTGTGCCTTCGACCACGGCGGAGGACTGGAGGGCGGCCGAGCCGCTGGCGACATCGGCGATGTAGTCGGCGGCGTACACCTTGTGGCGTACCACGCGCGGCAGCGGCTCGGTGACCAGCACGAAGCCGCGGCGCGGGAGGACGGGCAGTTCGGTGCCCGCCAGCCGGGCCAGCGCTCCTCCCCAGGTGCCGGCGGCGTTGACGACGGAGGGTGCGAGGAGTTCCCGGTGCGGGGTGCGTACGCCTCGGATCTCGCCGCCGGGTGAGGTGAGGAAGCCGGTGACTGCTTCACCGAGGTAGGTCTGCGCGCCCAGGAGACCTGCCGCGCGCAGCAGTTGCGCCGCCGCGAGGGCGGGCTGGACCTGGGCGTCCTGCGGATAGTGGAAGCCGCCCGCCGAACCGTCCGCCAGGTGGGGTTCGAGGTCACGGAGCCGGTCGGGAGGGATTTCGTACGCCTCGGCGCCTGCCGCGCGCTGCCCTTCGGCGAAAGCGCGAAGGGCGGTGAGAGCGGTCTCGTCGGGCGCCACGACGAGACCGCCCTTGGGCTCGTACTCGGTCTCCGGTGGGAGAGTTTCGGCGAGTTCGCGCCAGAGTCGGGTGGACAGCAGCGCGAGGTCGAGCTCCGGGCCCGCCTCCTTGTCGGAGACGAGGAGATTGCCTTCCCCGGCGCCGGTGGTACCGCCCGCGACGGAGCCTCGGTCGACGACGGCGACGGCGAGGCCGGCGCGGCTCGCATAGTAGGCGCAGGCCGCTCCGACGACGCCGGCGCCGATGATGACGGCGTCCAGGGTGTGTCTGTTGGGCACGACAGTAATATGTCACATTTCTAGAGAGGGTCAAGGGACCGGGCGGCGGTGCGCCGACCCGGTCCCCGAGGCGTGCCGGATCAGCTGCGCAGTGGACCTTCACAGCGGTAAGGAGCAGTACCCGAACGGCCGTTGGCCCAGATCTCCACCTCGCCGAAGGAGCAGTTCATGTCGGCGAGATTGTTGGACGCGGCGCCGGCCCGGTCGAGGATGAAGTAGTCGACCGTCTCGGACATGTCCTGGAAGACCCGGTCCGGGTTGCCGGCCTCGGCGAGGTTGGCGGTGATCCTTCCGGTGCAGGTGAAGCGCCGCTTGCCTGCTTCGCCCTCCTCCGCACAGTCCGGCTGGGAGTACGTGGCCGTGGTGAAGAGGGAGCGGACCCCTGCCACCGAGTGGTCCCTCAGCTGCCCGTTGGGCGTGTACGTGGTGTTCGGCACGAACAGCTCGTCAACCTTGGCGATCTGTGCGTCCAGGAAGCTGTCGTAGCCGCGCTGGAGTGCGGAGTCGTCACCGAGGCGGTTGCGCCAGGCGTCGAAACCCGCCGGGTCGTCGGCCCGCAGCAGCCGGTACATCTCACGGAGCAGGGTGGGCCGCTCGGTCCACAGGTACTCGAAGAAGGTGCCCGCGTAGCTGTAGAAGCGGAAGCCGTCCCCGTCGTAGGTGGCGTGCAACAGCTGGTCGACGGTCATCCGGGGGCCGCCGCCCGCCGTGTCGTTCATGACGCTCCGGACCAGGGACTTGCGGACCGCGATGCCGTCGTCCCGGGTGGCGCCGTCGAAGAACTCCGCGGTGCCCTCGTCCATCGCGGTGGTGCGGTCCCCGCTGTACCAGGGCCCTTCACCGAAGTAACCGGGCACCGCCCAACGGCCGTTGAGGTAGTGCGCGTACTCGTGGCGGAAGAGCTCTTCGAGCGTGAGCGAGGAGTCCTGCGGGACCCGGCGCTGGTACGTGTAGAAGGTGGCGCCGCGCTCGATGTAGACGCCGCCGTTGTCGGTACCCATCCCGGTGAGGATCGGGTGGTAGTTCTCGTAGTCGGCGCGGGAGGCGTAGAGCACGATGTTGAGTGAGGTGTTGGTGTCGCCGGCCAGCGGCTGCAGGCTGCCGAGCACCCGGTGGAAGTGCGCCTTGACCTGCTTGCTCGCGTAGTAGAGCTGATCGACGGTGGCACGGTCGAGCCCGGTGCGGACCTTGATGGCTCCGTTGTCGTACGTGTAGGTGTACGGGAAGATCAGCCGCTCGATGTCCTCCTTGCAGACCCCGTACGGCTTGCATGCCTCGTAGAAGTTGAGCCAGGAGACGAGCGAGGCCCAGGGAGCCTTGCCGTGGCCGAAGTTGCTCTGCGCGACGGGCAGCAGGGCGCCGAGGTCGGGCACGATCTGTGCCTTCAGGGCCTGGATCTGCCCGAACCTGCCGTACTCGCCGAGCGCGTCGCGGACCACCCACTCGTTGGCGGTCCCCTTGAGGTGGGTGTGCTGCGCGAAGGCCCTGAACGCCGCCCGGTAGGAGGCGTTCTGGGTGACGACGGCGTGGAACGCGGTGTCGCGGTTGCCAGGATAGACGCCGAGGTAGTTCACGGACAGGGCGGCCAGCGCCGCGCCACCCCAGGAGGCGTTGTCGTACTGGCCCTTGTGGTACCTGTCCATCGTGGCCAGGACCTTCTTGATCAGCACCAGTTGGCTGTGCCGCAGACCCGGGGCGCTGCCGGCGTAGAGGGCCTCGCGCAGGGACTCGGCGTTGGTCTTGGTGACATCGAACGTGCGGGCCGCGGTGCCGAAGGCGTTGATGGCGCGCCGCATGGCCTCGGCGGTCGGGATGTCGGTGATGTCTATCTCGCTGCGCGAGTGGTCGTGGTAGGCGACCGCGTGGAGATAGGTGAACATCTCCAGCAGATGGGTGGAGTTACGGCCGTCGTGGGCGGCGGCCAGCGAGGAGATCCGCCGGCTCACGGCCTGGACATGGGCGTCCGACATGATCGGTACGAGCCGGGCGTCCCACGTCCAGATGAGGCCGCTGAGACAGCCGTCGGCCGTGACAGCCGGGTCGGCGAGGAAGTCCGCGAACTGCTCCGGCCCGAGGCCGGTGACACCGTCGAGAGTGCAGGGCACCCGGGCCGCGCCGAGAGTGGCGGTGGCGCGGGCGGCGGCTTTGCGGGGGCCCTGACGGCCGGGTATTCGGCCCTGCGTCAACTCGCCCGGGGCGGGGACGGGTTCGACGGTCGGCCTGGGTGCCCGGGCGAGGCGTTCGACCTCGTCATGGGGGTTGTCGCCGTGCGGTGCGACGGCGGCCGCGGAGGCCGGTCCAGGTCTGGCGGCGACTGTGGCGGACGGCTCCTGGCGGTGCTGTGAAGCCTGAGCCGCCTGCCCCAGCGGGACAAGAAGGGCGACGGTGATGGCTCCGGCGAGCAGCGGTCTGCGTACGGGCTTGCGCACGGTTTTGCGCACGGTTTTGCGCAGGGGGCTGAGCACCGTTCTGCGCAGGGGTCTGGGCTGGGACACCTGTGGGCTCCTCTGTGGGAGGTGAGGGGTGGGTGTGACAGCGGTGCGATACATCACGAAATGCCGTGTTTTGTATGGGGATTGACGGGCAGTCATATCGCGATGTGACCCGTAACATAGTAATGTGAAATTGCACTGACAAGACCTCTGCGCCCTCGTTCTGCTTGAGCCACCCCCGCGTTGCCCACCCAGGGAGTCCCGATGGCCGACCGTCCAGAGCCTCACACCTCGCCCGCCACCCCGCTCCGGCCGATCCGTACCGGCAGCCACGACCTGCCCGTCTCGGCGGAGTTGGCCGCCTTCATGAGTTCCGGCTGGGCAGCCTCCCCCCTGCCCGCCGACGTACGGGCCCCCGCCCACGCCGTCACCCCGGCCCGTCGCACCCGGCTGTCCGCGCGCTTCCCCGGCGAGCGGCTGCTGATACCCGCCGGGCAGCTGAAGGTCCGCTCCAACGACTGCGACCACCGGTTCAGGCCGCACAGTGCCTACGCCTGGCTGACCGGACTCACCGGTGAGGACCAGCCAGGTCATGTACTGGTCCTGGAGCCGTCCGGTCCGCACGGCCATGAGGCGGTGCTGTATCTGCGACCGCGGTCCTCGCGCGGCGGCGACGAGTTCTACCGCGACCGCCGGTACGGCGAGTTCTGGGTGGGCCGCCGCCCCGACCTCGCCGAAGCGGAGCGGCTCACCGGCATCCGCTGCGAGCACCTGGACACCCTGGACAGCCTGCCCCCGGGCCGCGACGCCTCCCGCGATGCGGACCTGGCCACCGCGCTCTCCGAACTGCGCCTCGTCAAGGACGCCTGGGAGGTCGGCCAGCTACAGCTCGCCGTCGACCACACCACCGCCGGATTCGAGGATGTCGTACGCACGCTGCCGCGGGCACTGGCCCACCCGCGCGGTGAGCGCTGGATCGAGGGCGTCTTCGGACTGCGGGCCCGCACCGAAGGCAACGGCACGGGGTACGACACGATCGCCGCCTCCGGCGCGCACGCCTGCGTACTGCACTGGATCCGCAACGACGGCGCCCTGGACCCCGCCCAGCTCCTGCTGCTGGATGCCGGTGTGGAGACCGGCACCCTGTACACGGCCGACATCACCCGTACGCTCCCCCTGTCCGGGCGCTACTCCCCCGTGCAACGCCAGGTGTACGACCTGGTCCTGGCCGCACAGGACGCGGGGATCGCGGCGCTGAGGCCGGGGGCGAGCTTCGGTGACTTCCACCGTGCCGGTATGCAGGTCATCGCGGAGGGGCTGACGGAGTGGGGCGTGCTGAAGAGCCCCGAGGGCGACCTCCACCGCCGTTACACCCTGTGCAGCAGTGGTCATATGCTCGGCCTCGACGTCCATGACTGCGCCAAGGCCCGCGCCGAGACCTACCTCGACGGCGTACTGGAAGAGGGCCAGGTCCTCACCGTCGAACCGGGGCTCTATCTCCAGCCCGACGACGAGACACTGCCGCCGGAGCTGCGCGGCATCGGCGTACGCATCGAGGACGACCTGGTCATCACCGCGAACGGAGCCCGGCTGATGTCGGGCGCGCTGCCGCGCACACCGGACGCGATCGAGGAGTGGATGGGCACGCTGATGGCCGGCTGACGGCGGACGGCCGCGCCCGGCAGGACATGCATACGGGCGGCGACACACCATGGTGCAGGTCGGACGATGCATGCGGCAGGAGGGGCGGGCAGCCTAGGCTCGAGCCATGTACGACCCGGCGCAGCTGCGTACCTTCCTCGCGGTCGCCCAGACCCTGAGCTTCACCCAGGCCGCCCACCGTCTCGGCCTGCGCCAGTCGACGGTGAGCCAGCATGTGCGCCGGCTGGAGGACGCGACCGGCCGGCAGCTGTTCACCCGCGACACCCACAGCGTGGAGCTCACCGAGGACGGCGAGGCGATGCTCGGCTTCGCCCGGACGATCCTGCAGGCGCACGAGCGTGCGTCGGCGTTCTTCACCGGTACGCGGCTGCGCGGCCGGCTGCGTTTCGGGGCCTCCGAGGACTTCGTACTGACCCGGCTCCCCGAGATCCTGGAGTCGTTCCGCCGCGACCACCCGGACGTCGACATGGAGCTCACCGTCGAGCTGTCGGGCACCCTGCACGAGCGGCTGGCGGCGGGCCGTCTCGACCTGGTGCTCGCCAAGCGGCAGGCGGGCGACACCCACGGCGAACTGGTCTGGCGCGATCGCATGATCTGGATCGCGGCCAAGGGTGTACGTATCGATCCGGACCGCCCCGTCCCGCTGATCCTCTTCCCGCCCCCGGCCGTCACCCGGGCCCGCGCACTCGACGTCCTGGAACGCCACGGCCGCCCGTGGCGCATCGCCTGCACCAGCGGCAGTCTCAGCGGACTGGTCGCCGCCGCCCGCGCGGGCCTCGGAGTGATGGCCCACACCCGCGGTCTGATCCCGCCCGGCCTGATCCCGGTCTCCGACCGCGCCGGTCTCCCGGAGCTGGGCACCGTGGACTTCGTCCTGCTGCACGGCCCCCGCCGCGACGCCTCCCAGGAGGCCGCGGACGCGCTGGCCTCGGCGATCCTGGCGGCCGGCGACCGGCTGCACGGGCCTGTCAGCCGGTGACGATGCCGCCGGCAAGCTCGATGGCGTCGAGGACATGGGGTTCCAGGCCGCAGTCACGGGAGAAGCGGGCGCCCTGAAAGTTCGGGTTCAGGGAAACGCGGGACAGGGCCGCGCCCGTCGCAGGGTCCCGGACCATGACCTCGCCCGCGTGGGAACCGGTCAGCAACCGCTCTCCGTCGTCCGTCACATGTACTCCTGCCACCCCCAGCGCACTCGTGACCTGCAGAGGCTTGACGGGTGCCACCCCTGGAGCAGCCCAGATGGTCACTCCGGGGTCTCCGACCAGGAAGACTCGGCCCGTGTCACCGGAGACTGCCACTTCGAACAGGTTGCCCGACAACTCGATGTCGTCCATGGCCAGTTCGAGCACCCGGCCGCTACGCAGATCGACTGCCACACCCCTGCCGTCCTCGTGGTCGTCAACGAGCACGCCGCGCGCATCGCTGCAGACAGTGCGCCTTCCGCTCGACAGCCGAGTGCGGTACACGCTCTCCCATGCCGCTGTCCCGGTCCGGCAGAGATGGACGCGGAAGAGATCACCCTTGAGGGACCAGGCCGAAATGCCGTCCTGGTGAACCCCGAAGCCCGCATTCTCCGGATCGCCCGGAACGGTCAGTTCTGCCAGAGTCTCTTTGCTCACCGGGTCGACCACCTGCGCGTGGGCATCACCCTCCCGGTGCACCAGCACTGCGGTTGTACCGTGCCAGACCAGGCTCACCAGTGAGCTCGCCGGGAGGTCGAGGCGGGGCTGCCCAGTCACCGAGTCGACGACAGCCGCAACGGCATCGTTGGCGTACGCCCAGTCGTTCCGGCCCCAGGAAAGGATCCGGCAGCTCCTGCCCCATTCCCAGCTGTCCCCCATATCGGGCAGGTCATGGCGCAGTGGAACACTCTCGATATCACCGTCGGGCCAGTGGAACACCTCCCAGCCGGCCCGGGCGGTGATCGCGCCGCCGGGGTGAGCGATCAGCTGCGTCACCACACGGTCCATGAGCATCAACGCTTCACCCTCGAGCGCGGCGCCGCGCAGATCCGCACCCGTGAGAACCACATCGGGCAGGTTTGATTCCAACAGGTTCGCGGACCGCAGATCCGCCCCCTTCATGGAGGCCGTGAGGTTGAATCCGGCGGGGGTGAAGCCACTCAGGTCGGTCCTCGCGAGCATCGCGCCGTCGAAGTCGCCCCCGGCAGCCACCACGAGATTCGCACAGTTGCCGCCGACGTAGCCGGCCTCCGGTGTGCCGTTGGCCGTTTCCCGGATGATGTCGGTCAGCAGTGTCCACACCTCCTGCCCGCCGTCGGTCATGGCCGTCAGAAAGCCGAAGACCTCCGTCCCCAGTGGGCCCGCTCCGAAGGAGTTCCGGAGCCGGTCGACAGACTCGGGGGAGAACCGTGACAGCGCGGGCAGCCGCCCGTCCCTGCCACGGGCGGAGAAGTATTCCGACCAGGTCCGCTCCTTGGCCTCCCGTGCCTCCGCCTCCGCCTCCGCCGGGAACATTTCCAGGAAGTCCCCGGAGAGAACTCCCAGTTCCGCCGCGAACTTGAACGCGACCAGGAATTCAAGAAGCGACTTGTGCGCGGGCCCGTAGTCTCCCTCGGAATTGCGGACCAGCATGCCCTGGTTCCGCATGTCCTGTTCCCAGAAGTCCAGGTCCTTCTGGGTCGCCACGGCCGCCCCGAAGCAGGCGCGCAACCGTTCTGGAAACTCACGGTAGTTCAGTGTCAACCGCTCGGTGGAGATCATCTCCCAGGCCACTTCGCACAGGAAGTAGAGCTTGTCGGCCCGGGAGGTGAAGGTGCGCTCCGCAAGGATGTCGCGGTCCATCTTCCTGCGGATCGCGTACAGATAGATCCTCGCCAGGTCCACCTCCGCGCCCTGCTCGATCTCCGGCAGCGCGTCCAGCACGAGCTCCGACATCACGGGGCGCCGCATCAGGTCCCGTACGTCGCGGTGTTCCATCACCGACGCGACCTTGGCCTCGTCCAGCACATGTCCGAGCATCAGCTCGACCTGTTCGTCGTCGAACGGGACCAGCTCCACGATGTCGAAGGCCGGGCCCTGGCCCGGTGTTGCCGACGCCGCCGTGGACAGCTTCGCGTTCAGCAGATCACGCGCTTCCCGGGCATGCGGAAAGTGTTCCGTCCTGCTGCTCAGCAGGAGCTTGGCGCCCGGCTCCACCGCGTTCGCCAACTCCCAGAAGTTGGCGACCATGACATTCCGGTCGGCCCGGGCGGCCATCTCGTCGAAACCATCGAAGATCAGCAGCAGCCGCCCCATCCGGTTCAGGACCCGGAACACTTCGAAGCTGCGCATTCCGATGGCGTGCTGATGGAAGAAGAACTCCGAGAGCAGTGCTTCCACCGAGGTCTGTTTCGCATAGTCCCGCAGCGGAATGACCAGGGGAATCCGCGGCCGCGGCACTCCCTTGCGCTTGGCGTCGCGCCAGCCGCGTGCCAGTTCCCCGGCCAGATGGAGCGCGAACCACGATTTCCCCATCCCGAATTCGCCGAGCAGCGACAGATGCTCCCTGGTCGGTTCCCTCAGCCATCCCTGGACGTAGCTGTCCAGGCCACCGGAGCGCCAGTCGTACACGCTGGTGTCGAGCATCTCCCCGGTTGCGGGGTCGATCTCCTCCTTGCGGCAGGACAGCGGCACATAGCGGGTGTCGATCCCGCGGCGCCGCACCTCCGCCTCGACCCAGGTGATGTACGGCTCGAAGTCCGCCTCCAGCTCGATCAGCTCGTCGAACGTGTAGCAGAAGAGCCTGTCCCCGGCCTCTGCCGCGCGCCGTCGTGCCGATTCGCTGATTCTGAGCTGGGCCAGCCCCCAGCCCTCGTCGGCCTGATGATCGTCCACCAGCCGTTCCAGGATGCGCAGTTGGTGCGGGGCGAGTTCGCCGTCGACGCAGAGCACCACCACTGTCTCGAAGCGTCCGGGGCGCCGCTGGGGCACATGGACGAGCATGGCGACGCTGCCGTCCTCCGCCGGCCAGGTGCGACGGACCTCGTAGCCGACCGCATCGAACCAGGGCCGTACGTCGTCCCGCAGCCGCTCCGCGGGCGTCGCTTCCGCCCTCAGGGGCTCGATGCGCTGGCGGTGCGTCTCCTCGTCGTCCCGGGCGCGGAGCACTTGCGCCAGCATGTCGAGTTTGTTCTCCATTCGCGTCTCGTGCGGCGCCCTGCTCCGGTCCACGAGACCTTGGAAGGTGGCGATGAAGCCGTCGACATGCTCCTCGAATCCGTGTCCCACATGGCCGAACTCGCCGGTCTCCGCGTTGCGTTGCAGCGCTTCGGCCGCCTCCCGGCGCAGCCTCGACCAGTTCCCGCCGTCGAAGGACCGCCTGAAGGCCTCCAGCACATAGGGGTCACGGAAGAACGCGAGCACCGGAGCCGGAAGCTCGTAGCAGTACTCGATCAGCGCGTAGGCATACAGGCTGTCGAAGTCGCGGGGCGGCAGCTTCGGGTCCAGACGCAGCCGCTTCAGCGCACGGATCACCGCTTCCCTGCGCAGCGCGGCGTCCGACGCGGGCTTCGCCACTACTTTGCCGACGATCCCTGCCGCGGCTGCGATGATCTCTGCCGGCACCGGCCCCACGCCCCAATCCCCCGTGCATACAGTCGACTTCACGGACAATACAGTCGGGAGCGGCAGCCCGGAGGGCGGTCCGGCAGTCCGGCAGTCCGGCAGTCCGGCAGTCCGGCATGCAGTCGGTGAGCACGCAGCAGTCGACGAGCGTCTTCTTCCTCTGGCAACCGCTGGGCACGGTGAAGCTCGGGTTGCCGCAATCTCAGCGGCGCTCCTCGTACGTCAGTTGCTTCACCGTCCGCAGCACCGGCGCGCACTCCACGTGCTGTACGCCCTCCAGCCGCCCGAGCCGCTCGCTCAAGTAGCGGTAGATGGCGGCGGTGTCGGGGCAGACGATCACCGCCACCAGGTTGCAGTGGCCCGCCGTCGCGGCGGCGAAGGCCACCTCGGGGTGGGTGGCAAGGGCGCGGCCGACGGAGTCCAGTGCGGAGGGCGCCGCCGTGATCCACAGGAGGGCGCGGGTGGCGTAGCCGAACACGTCGGTGTCGAACTGCACATCGACGAACAGCGCCCCGGAGCGCAGGAGTTGGTCCAGACGGCGGCGCAGGGCCGACTCCGAGCGGCCGGTGGCCTGCTGCAATTGCGCGAAGGTGGCCCGCCCGTCGCGTTCGAGGGCGGTGACCAGCGGTTCGTCCTCGGCGGTGATGCTGGTGACGCCGTCCGGGTCACGCGGCTCGTCGATGACCGGGCGCAGGGCGTCGGCCTGGGCCCGGGTGAGTGCGCGGCTCTTGGCCAGCCAGCCCGAGGGGCCGCCGAAGAAGCGGTGCAGCAGCTGGTGGGCGCGGATCTCGACGATGCTCGGGGTGCGCGGGAGTTTGCCGAGGATCAGTTCGTCTTGTTCCCCGCGGGTACGCGTCCGGGTCATGCAGACCACTTCCGTACCGCCCGAAGTGAGGCCGATCCAGGCGGTGTCGGGGCGGCGGGCGAGCGCCCGGGCGAGGGAGTCCGCGGCGTCGGGCGTGCAGCGCAGCCGCAGCATCCAGGTGTCCTGGCGCAGGAGTTGGACGTCCCGGACGGCCACGACACGTACCCCGGCCTCGGCGCGCAGCCGTCGGAAGCGGCGGGCGACCGTCTGGTCGGAGACTCCCAGGACGGCACCGATCCGGCTGAACGAGGCCCGGCCGTCGATGTCCAGAGCATGCAGCAGCTGAAGGTCGAGTTCATCCGGTACGTGGAATTCCACCGCTGTATCGCCCCTGGATGTCGGATTCCGGTGATGAACAGGCCCTGACCGCCGCATCACGGCCGGTTCCCGGATCGTACGGCAGGCAAGGAAACCGAGCGACGGAGGACGTCATGCGCAAGTGGGGGCCGCTGGTAGCGGTCTGTCTGGGGACATTCATGCTGCTGCTCGATGTGACGGTGGTGATCGTCGCGCTGCCGGACATGGCGGGCGCGCTGGACGCCTCGCTCACCGATCTCCAGTGGGTGATCGACATCTATGCGCTGGTGCTGGCAGCGCTGCTGCTCGGTGCGGGAGCGGCCGCGGATGTGATCGGGCGCCGCCGGATGTACGTGGCGGGAACGGCGCTGTTCGCGCTGGCGTCGCTGGGCTGCGGACTGGCGTCCGGCTCCGCCTCGCTCATCGTGATGCGCGGCCTCCAGGGCGTCGGCGCGGCGGCGATGTTCGCCACCACGCTGTCGTTGCTGGGGGCTGCCTACGAAGGGCGGGAACGGTCCTTCGCGCTCGGGATATGGGGTGCGGTCAGCGGTGCCGCCGCTGCCCTCGGTCCTGTGCTGGGCGGGGTACTGACGCAGAGCCTGGACTGGCGGTGGATCTTCTTCGTCAATCTGCCGGTGAGCGTGGCGGCGATCTGGCTCACTGTGCACGCGGTGGAGCCCACGAAGGGGCAGGGCGCGCGGCGGATCGACTGGGCGGGTACGGCGGCGTTCGCACTGTTCGCCGGCGCGCTGACCTACGGAGTGGTACGAGCCGGCGCCGAGGGCTGGACCTCGGCAGGCACGGGAGCGCTGTTCGCCGTGGCCGTGCTCGCACTGGCCGTCTTCGTCGCGGTCCAGCGACGGGCGGCGCAGCCGCTGATCGATCTGTCGCTGTTCCGGCGGCCGTCGTTCCTGGCGGTGATGGCAGGGGGCATGGCGTACAACGCGGCCGCGTTCGGAGTGATGCCGTACACCTCGATCTGGCTGCAGACGGTTCTGGGCATGAGCCCGGTGCAGGCAGGGCTGGCGCTGCTGCCGCTGGCCGCCACGGCGTTCGTGGTGGCCGCGGTGTCCGGGCGGCTGCTGCACGCGGCGCCGCACCGGCTGGTGATCGGCGGCGGGCTGCTGCTCATCGGCGGCGGCACACTGGCGCAGGCGGTGCTGGACGCGGATTCGGGGTGGGGCTCCCTGGCCGCCGGCCTGGCAGTGTCGGGGGTCGGGGTGGGCCTGGTGTCGCCCGGTCTCGGGGGTGCGGCACTCGCCTCCGTACCGCCCCAGAACGCGGGCATGGCGGGTGGCGCGGTCAATACGTTCCGCCAGCTCGGGTTCGCGCTCGGGGTCGCCGTCTTCGGTACGATCGCGGCTGCGCGGATGTCCGCCTCGTTCCGTGAGGCGGGGGTGGGTCAGGCCGACGACGCGGCGCACACGCTCGCGGGCGGCGGCGCGCAGGCACTGCGCCGTACGACCGCGGAGGAGGTGCTGCGTGCCGCCTTCGCCTCCGGCCTGAACACCGCCGCACTCGTCGCCGGGGTCACCGGCCTGCTGGCCGGTCTGGCGGTGCTGGTGTGGGTGCGGACCTCACCCGCACCCCCGGCCGCACCCGCGACCACACCCGCGACCACACCCGCCGGGCAGGTACGGACCAAGCGCCCTGCGACCGTAGAGCGGCCGTGATCGCGGCGTACAGATTCGGTGGAGATTCGGGTGCGGCGTTCTTACTCTGCGGTCAGAACTGCCGCCCCAACCTCCCCTGTGTGGCCGGATATCTGTGGCTGACCTGTGGTGATGCCATTCGTCCACACTTCCGCAAGGCCCTGCCGCCCCGTGGACCATTGGGGTAGCGTCACGGCGCTGTGCGGAGCGCCACAAGGAGCAGGCCATTGCGCGAATTCACTGTCCCACCCATGGCCGCGGCGCCTCAGGTCGGCGGGCTGGCCGACGCGGTCTTCGACCATGCCGAGGACGATCCCCAACGCGTCGCGCTCGGCCGCAAGGACGCGGCCGGCCAATGGCAGGAAGTGACCTCAGGCGAGTTCCGCGACGAGGTGCTGGCGCTCGCCAAGGGGCTGCTGGCGCACGGCGTCCGGTTCGGGGACCGTGTCGCGCTCATGTGTCCCACACGCTACGAGTGGACACTGTTCGACTTCGCGCTCTGGACGGTCGGGGCCCAGTCCGTGCCCATCTACCCCACCTCCTCCGCCGACCAGGTCTTCTGGATGCTGCACGACGCCGAGGTCTCGGCGTGCATGGTGGAGCACGAGGACCACGCCATGACCATCGGCTCGGTCATCGACCGGCTGCCGCAGCTGAAACGGCTGTGGCAGCTGGACGCGGGCGCGATCGCCGAACTGGTCGCGGAGGGCGCGCACATCGACGACGAGGTGGTGCACCGGCACCGGCGCGCGGTGACCCCGGACTCGATCGCCACCATCATCTACACCTCCGGGACCACCGGCCGCCCCAAGGGCTGTGTGATCACCCACGCCAACTTCATGTTCGAGACCGACACCCTGATCGACCGCTGGGAGCCGGTCTTCCACTCGCGGCCCGGCGACGAGGCCTCCACGCTGCTCTTCCTTCCGCTGGCACATGTCTTCGGGCGGATGGTCGAGGTCGCTGCGATCCGCGGCCGGGTCAAGATCGGGCACCAGCCGGTGCTCCAGGCGAGCGCCTTGCTGCCCGACCTCGCCGCGTTCCGGCCGACGTTCATCCTGGCCGTGCCGTACATCTTCGAGAAGGTCTTCAACGCGGCGCGCCGCAAGGCCGAGGCCGGCGGGAAGACGGGCCCCTTCGACAAGGCCGTGGAGGTCGCGGTGAAGTACGCGGAGGCCTTGGAACACCGTGCCTTCGGCCTCGG
Organism: Streptomyces sp. NBC_01142; assembly: GCF_026341125.1. NCBI lineage: Bacteria > Bacillati > Actinomycetota > Actinomycetes > Kitasatosporales > Streptomycetaceae > Streptomyces > Streptomyces sp. NBC_01142. Next base: position 2,385,240 of record NZ_JAPEOR010000001.1, on the reverse strand, counting down.
CCCCGGTCCTTCGGCCGGGCTGCGGATGCAGCACCAGCTCTTCGAGAAGCTCGTGTACGGCAAGGTCCGCGAGGCGATGGGCGGCCGGGTGCGGCACGCGATGTCCGGCGGCTCGGCCATGAACCGGCGGCTCGGCCTGTTCTTCGAGGGCGCGGGCGTCACCGTCTTCGAGGGGTACGGCCTCACGGAGTCGACCGCGGCGGCAACCGCGAACCCACCCGAGCGCACCCGGTACGGCACGGTCGGCCAGCCGATCCCCGGTACCACGGTGCACATCGCGGAGGACGGCGAGGTGTGGCTGCACGGCGACCACATCTTCTCCGGGTATCTGGGCGACCCGAAGTCCACCGACGCCGTGCTGCACGACGGCTGGCTGGCGACCGGGGACCTGGGAGCGCTCGACGAGGACGGCTATCTGACCATCACCGGGCGGAAAAAGGAGATCCTGGTGACCTCGGGCGGCAAGAGCGTCTCGCCAGTGGGTCTCGAGGAGCGGGTACGGGGCCATCCGCTGGTCGCGCAGTGCATCGTCGTCGGCAATGACCGGCCGTACATCGCGGCGCTGGTCACCGTCGACCAGGAGGCCGTCGACCACTGGCTCTCGATCCAGGGCAAGCCGCCGCTTCCGCCGGCCGAGCTGGTGCGGAACCCGGAGCTGGAGATGGAGATCCGCCGCGCGGTGGTGGCCGCCAACACCCTGGTGTCGAAGGCGGAGTCGATCCGTACGTTCCGGATTCTGGCGCATCCCTTCAGTGAGGAGCACGGGCTGCTCACCCCCTCGCTCAAATTGAAGCGGAAGGCGATCGAGTCGGCGTACGCGGTCGAGGTGGACGCTCTCTACCGCTGACATCGCGTGGTCGGCCGGGACCCGGCCGTGTGCCGGAGTGGCCGTCGAAGCCGAGCGGTACGCTCCGACGCGCTGACAGGCGCGCATGCCGGTGAGGAGCATGTGGCAGTTCTGCAGGGAGCCCGAACTGTCGCCCGGAGAGCGGTAGATACCCCACGTGGGGCGCACCCGGTCCGCTGCGTACGCAGCTTGCAGCTGCGGCACTGTGGCAGGGTGGCCGCCCCGCCACCGCTCGACGCTTCGTGGGCCCGGGCGATCTGTGCGCGGTCCGGCAGCGGGGCGTCCCGGTTGCGCAGCGCCCAGCCGTAGAACCGGGTGTTGGCCGGCTCGATCCGCTCCGCGCCCCAGGCGAGCCCGAGTTCGACGAGGTCGCCGAGAGCGGCGAGAGCGGCCCGGTGCAGTACGACATTGAGGCCGAGCGGCAGCTCCGCCTCCCGTACGAGCCGGGCCGCCCAATCCGCCGCCCGCCGCGGTGCCGAGCACCTGCGGCAGCATGGCGGCGGGGTCTACCGGTCAGTGAGGGCGTAGGCGGTGACCTCGAGCGCGGTCTCGACGACCACGAACTCCGGGATCTGCCAGACGCCCGTCTCCTCCGATCGATCAGCACGCTGAACATTTGTTCACATGAGTGTCCGGCGTTCAGTTATGTGCCATAGGGTTGCGTCTTGATGAGACGCGGTCAACGGTCCGGACCGATAGGGCCAGAGCTGTATCGCGCCAACTTCGGGGGCGGGAATTCGTCTGCGAAGGCGATCGTTGACCGTAGGAGTACCAACCGACGACGTAAGGATCGACCGCTCGTGAGCAAGGTCCCCTCCCTCACCCTCAACAACGGTGTCTCGATGCCGCAGCTCGGCTTCGGTGTCTGGCAGGTGCCCGACGACGAGGCGGCGAAGGTGGTTACCACGGCCCTGGAGGCCGGGTACCGCAGCATCGACACCGCGGCCATCTACGAGAACGAAGAGGGCACCGGCCGTGCCATTGCCGCCTCCGGCATCGCCCGCGAGGACCTGTTCGTCACCACGAAGCTCTGGAACAGCGAGCAGGGGTACGACTCCGCGCTGCGCGCCTTCGACACCTCGCTGGACAAGCTGGGCCTCGAGTACGTCGACCTGTACCTGATCCACTGGCCGCTGCCGTCCAAGGACCTGTACGTCGACACGTACAAGGCCCTCGAGAAGATCCTCGCGGACGGCCGCGCCACGGCGATCGGCGTCTCGAACTTCCTCCCGGAGCACCTCGAGCGTCTGCTCGGCGAGACCTCGGTCGTCCCGGCCGTGAATCAGATCGAGGTGCACCCGCAGCTCCAGCAGGCCGAGTCGCGCGCCTTCCACGCGAAGCACGGCATCAAGACCGAGGCATGGTCCCCACTGGGCCAGGGCAAGGGCCTCCTCGAGGTGCCGACGGTCGTCGCGATCGCGCGGAAGCACGACAGGACCCCTGCCCAGGTGGTGCTGCGCTGGCACCTGCAGATCGGCAATATCGTGATCCCCAAGTCCGTGACCCCGTCCCGGATCCAGGAGAACCTCGACGTCTTCGGCTTCGAACTGGACGCCGACGACATGGCGGCGTTCGCGGCGCTCGACGAGGGCAAGCGACTCGGCCCCGACCCGGCGACGTTCGACTACAGCTGACGTGCCGGCGACCTCGCCGACGAGGCCGCCGACCAGCTCATGACCGTGTCACCGCCCCGACCGGGCGGTGCCACGATTTCTCCGTCAGACAGCGGGGCGTGAGCTCCCCCGCGTACTAATGCTGCGCGGCGGCGAGTTCGCGTACCGTCGCCATGTCGCTGAACGGAATCAGCTGATCGCCGACGATCTGGAACGGCTCGCTGCCCTTCCCCGCGATCAGAACGATGTCGTCCCGCTCTGCCACGGACAGGGCGAAGGCGATCGCCCGGCGGCGGTCGGCGAACCGTTCGAACGGGGTGCCCGTCGCGGTGAGGCCCGGCGTGATCTGGTCCAGGATCGCCTCGGGGTCTTCGTTCCGCGGGTTGTCCGAGGTCAGGACACAGAGGTCGGAGCGGGTTCCGGCGATCTCCCCCATGCGCGCGCGCTTGGTGACGTCCCGGTCGCCTCCGCAGCCGAAGACGGTGATGACCCGGCCGACGGCAAAGTCCCGGATGGTGGTGAGCACCTTGTCCAGGGAGTCGGGAGAGTGTGCGTAATCCACGATCGCGGCCGTGCCGTTGGGGGTCTCGAATCGTTCGAATCGTCCCGGGACCGGGGGCATCCGGTCGAGCGCGGCAACCAGCCCTGCCAGGTCATGGCCCAGGAGATGGCAGGCCGCCACGGTGGCCAGCGCGTTCGCCACCGAGAACCGCCCGGGTACGGGGATCGCCGCCGGGTACTTGCGTCCGTCGTGGTGGAGGGTGAAGCGGGTACCGAAGGCGTTCATGCTGAGGTCGGTGGCCCGGTAGTCCGCCTCGGCGTCGAGGGCGTACGTGGTGACCGCTCCGGGCATCATCGCCCGGATTCCGGCTCCCACGGGGTCATCCGCATTGACCACCGCACGCCGACACAGGCCCTGGAACAGCCGCAGCTTGGCATCCCGGTAGTTCTCCATGGTGCCGTGGTCGTCCAGGTGGTCCTGGGTCAGATTGGTGAAGATCCCCACGTCGATGAACGCCTGGTCCACCCGGTGGTTCAGCAGGCCCATCGAGGTGGCCTCCAGGACCACGGTGCCCACCTCGCGGTCGCGCATGTACCCCAGCAGGTACTGGAAGTCCGGCGACTCCGGCGTGGTCAGCACCGATCTCGGCATCGGGATCAGTTCGTCGCCGATCCGGCTGCCGGCCGTACCGATCACCCCGGCCCGGGCCCCTTCGGCGATCCTCAGCACGGACTCGACCATGTACGACACCGACGTCTTACCGTTGGTGCCGGTGATCGCCACCATGTCCATCTCGCGCCCGGGCTCGCCGTAGTAGCGGGAGGTGACGACCGCGGCCGCCGTCCGCGTCTCCGGGACCCGTACGACACACACTCCGGCGGCCGACGCCCGTACGGCCGCCGGAAGATCGTGCGCGCCGTCGACGAGTACCGCCACGGCGCCACGCGCCAGCGCCGAGCCGACGGCCTCCGGGCCACCCTCCCGGTGACCGGGTACCGCGATGAACAGCGAACCCGGCGAGACGCGGTGGGCGTCGAAGCATGTTCCCGCGGTGATCCTCGTTTCCGGATCACCCAGAAGAACCTCATGGTCGTGCCCGGCCAGCAACTCGCTCAACTTCACAGGGGTCCTCTCGGGGTGCGGCTCGGACGGTCGTCAGGTCGTCGCCGAGGAGTCGCGGAAGTGGTGCACGGATGGTGCGAGGGAATGCTTCGAGGTGGTGCGGGACCTTGCAGGCGGGGCCTACGGGCGGTACGTACGGGCGGGGCCTACGGGCGGTACGTACGGCGAGGTCGCGCGGTGCCCCCGGGAGGGGGAAGGACCGGAAACCGGAAAAGGGCGCAGAGCAGCGCCCGTCGAGAACTGGCTAGCCGTGGCCGTGCAGCGCGCGACAGCGGGCCCGTGGCGCGGTGGGGCACAGCGCGCAAGGGGCCTGTCGCAGGCACTCCCTCACCGCATGTGTGCAACCCATGAGTGGAGTGTACGGCCCGCGGAGCCGCCAGGATTCCGCGAGCGAGGACCTCGTGCACCGCGCGGTCGGCTCACGCCATGCGCCGGTCGGGCCCCCGACGATCAGAGGCGGGCGTCCGGGCCTTCGTTTACGGGGCGTACGCCGGTGAGCACACTGCTCACCAGCCGGTCCACGTAGCCCGCGTCCCTCGGCAGGCCGGTGGCCAGAACGCGGTAGTACAGGGCGCCGGCCAGCTGGTCCACAACCGTCTGCGCATCGGTGTCGGCACGCACCTCTCCCCGCTCCTTGGCCTGGTCGAGCAGAGCGACCACCGCCGCGTTGCGCCGGGCATGGAGGGCATGGACGGCGTCGCCCACATCTGCGTGCCGCGCCGCGGCGGCAGCGATCTCCGCGACCAGACCGGCGGACCGGTCGTTCGCGCCCGCCGGGCGGCCGGCCAGACGCATCCGGTCCAGTCCGTCGTTGACCTGCCCGAAGTAGCGGACAAGATCACTGTGTACGTCGCCGGTGTACTCGGCCGCCACGGCATCCTGCATGCGCGCCACGAGCGCGACGATCAGGTGATCCTTGGTGGGCCAGCGCCGGTACAGGGTGGTCTTGGCCACGCCGGCCCGCTCCGAGACGTCCCCAACGGAGAAGCGGTCGTACCCGCGATCGAGCAGCAGTGCGTACGCGGCCTCGAGGATGCGGGCGGCGGCCTCCTCGCTCCGGGGCCGCCCGCGACCGGCGGGTGGTGGCATCAGCACGGACCTCAACTCGCTACGGACGCTGCGTAATTGAGGCTAGTGAGGCCGCAGGCATTTACGCAACACCCGTAGCGGAACTCACTGATCCCTCTCGTACAATCGGTCCATGTCTACGGAAATGGCCCCCGGGCTCTACCTGGTGCGCAACGTCGGGAGCGGGCTGCTGCTGGAGGTGTACGGCGGGGCCAAGGGCAGCGGCGCCAATGTCCAGCAGGGCAAGGAGAGCGGAGCCCCGGCCCAGCAGTGGCAGATCGACCCCGTGCCCAACGGCAGCGGGCTCTATCACTTCGTGAACGTGGCCAGCGGCAAGCGGCTGGACGTGGCGAACGCCTCGACCGAGAACGGCGCCAACATCCAGCAGTGGAAGGCCAACAACTTCGGCGCCCAGGAATGGATCATCGAGCAGCATCTCGACGCCCCGGGCACCGTCACGATCGTCAGTTTCATCAGCGGGCTGCTGCTCGAAGTCGCCGAAAGCAGCACGGACGACGGCGCGAACGTGCAGCAGTGGGAGGACACCGACTCACCGGGCCAGTGGTGGCAGCTGGAGCCCGTCACTTCCTGACCAGGAGCACCACCCCGCCCACGGCTGCCGCCGCTACCGCGCCCGCGGCCAGGAAGCCGCGGGAGGAACGCCAGGACAGCGCGGACCATCGCGACTGCGCGGACAGCAGCGACCCCGTACTCATCCACGAGCCCACCGAGAGCAGCGACTGGGCGGATCCGATCGAGCCGACCGAGAGTGCGCTGCCCACGGAGCCGACCGACAGCACCGAGCCGACGGAGCCGATGGAGAGCACCGACCCCACCGAGCCGACCGACAGCACCGAGTCCTCGGACCACAAGGACAGCAGTGATGTCGGCTTCGCGGACTTCTTGCACCCTGTGGGCGTCGTGAACCGCGTGGGGTGCGTGGACCTCGTGGACTTGTTGACCATGGGGCCATCCTGCCCCTGATTCAGCCGCGGCGGGCGGTGTGCCCGCTCCAGGAGCGGCTCGGTGGAATCCACAGCCACCACTTCGGCGTACGGAAACACCTCGGCGAGCAGCGCGGTGTGCACCCCGGGGCCGCTGCCTCACGGCGACTGTTGCCGTTCCGGCAGAACAGCACCCGTCCGGTGCTCCTGCGGGCTGATGCCGCGCACCCGTTTGAAGGCCGCACTCAGCGCGAACGAGCCGCTGTAGCCCACCTTCCTGGCCACCGCCTCGACCGTCGCGTCCGTCTCGCGCAGCAGATCCGCGGCAAGCGCGAGCCGCCAGCCCGTGAGATACGCCATCGGCGGCTCGCCCACCAACTCGTGGAAGCGCCTGGCCAGTTGCGCTCTGGAGACCCCGCACTTGGCGGCCAGCGAGGCGACCGTCCAGCCGTGGGCGGGATCGTCCTGCAACAGGCGCAGCGCCTGCCCGACGACCGGGTCACCCATCGCCCGGTACCAGGCAGGAGCCTCGGCGTCCGGACGCGAGAACCAGGTCCGCAGTACGGCGATGAGCACCAGGTCCAGGATCCGGTCGAGCACCACGCTCTGGCCGGGCTCGTCCCGGGAGATCTCGTCGTCGAGCACCGGCATCAGCGGGCAGTTCCAGACGTCGGCCGGCAGATGGAGCAGTGGGGGCAGCGCGTCCAGCAGCCGCCCGCTGACCTCGCCCTTCATCTGGTAGGTCCCGATCAGCATGGTGGTCGAGCCGTCGGGGGCGTTGCCCCATGTCCGTACGCCCAGGTGCATGGACTGCGCGAGCGGTTCGCCCTGCAGGGTGTGGCAGGTTCCGCCGGGACCGATACGCGCCCGGGGCAAGGTCTGCGCGGTGTCGGCGGCGGTGTACGGCTCCGGGCCGCGGGCGATCGCGACATCACCGGGGAGCAGCAGCACCGGATCCCCCGAGTCGGGGACGATCCAGGCCTCACCATGGGTCACGCACACCAGGCAGAGCGGGGCGTGGTCCTCGATGCGTACGGACCAGGGCGGCTCCATCACCATGCGCAGCAGAAACGCCCCCCTGGCCCGCGGTCCGTCCAGAAGTCCGGCGAGAGCGTCCATGGGCCCACAGCGTAGACGCAGGCGTGTGGACGCAGGCGTATGGCCATGAGCCTCTGGAGCATGGAGAGTCCAGGCCCGGGCCGCGAACATTGAGGCATGACAGAGAACATGAAGCAGGAAACGGTGTTGGTAACGGCGGCCACGGGCAAGACCGGCCGCCGGGTGGCGGAGCGGCTCGCGGCGCACGGGGTGCGGGTACGAGCCGGCTCGCGCAAGGGAGACGTCGTCTTCGACTGGGAGGACGAGTCCACCTGGGCACAGGCGCTGCAGGGCGCGGACGCGGCGTACGTCGCGTACTACCCGGACCTCGCGGCTCCGGGCGCACCCGAGGCGATGCGGGCCTTCGGGCGGGTGGCGGCTTCGAGCGGGGTGCGGAGTCTGGTGCTGCTGTCCGGGCGCGGCGAGCCGGAGGCGGTCGTCGCCGAGGACGAGCTGCGGCAGTCGGGCCTGGATCTGACGGTCGTGCGCGCCAGCTTCTTCGCGCAGAACTTCAACGAGGGGGCGATGTACGAGGGGGTGCTCGCCGGCGAGATCGCTTTCCCCGCGGGCGGGACGGCTGAGCCGTTCATCGACGCGGACGACCTGGCGGACGTGGTGGTCGCTGCCCTCACCGAGGAGGGCCACGCCGGACGGGTCCACGAGGTGACGGGTCCACGGCTGGTCACCTTCGAGGAGGTGGCGTCGGAGATCGGCCGGGCAACGGGCAAGGAGGTGCGGTACATCCCGGTGTCCGGTGCGGAGTACGCGCAGATGCTCCAGCAGTACGGGCTGCCCGCGCCGGATGCCGACTGGCTGGCAGGGCTGTTCGCGATGCTGCTCGACGGGCACAACGCCGCGCTGACGAACGGGGTGCAGCAGGTGCTGGGCCGCGCCCCGAAGGACTTCGCGGCCTTTGCGCGGGAGGCGGCGGAGTCGGGCGTCTGGAGTGCGTGACCCGAGGCTGCTTGCGGAAGGCGCGCAGCCGGCCGCGGATCCCGGTCGGGCACCGGGGTCGCGGTCGGCTGCGCGGCCGGTCGGCCCATGACCGCCTCGTCGTGGCCGCCCTGCCCCGGCCGCGCCCGGTGTGCCTCCCCCGCAGGGGTCTCCGTGCGCGCCGTCGGCCTCGGCGCACGCCGTGAGTCGCGGCGCACACATTGAGTCTCGGCGCGGCGCCGGGCGTCTCAGCGCGCGCCGTGACCCGGGGCGATCTGCTCCACCCGCTGTGCGAGCTGGAAGTCCTGCTCGGTGACCGCACCACCCGCGTCATGGCTGTTCACCGACAGAGCCAGGGTGTTGTACCCCAGGGTGAGGTCCGAGTGGTGGTTCAGCTCCTCCTGGATCTGCGCGATGTGCACGACCATCGCGGTGGCCGCGAAGTGCGACGGGAGGCGGTACGCGCGGGCGATCCGGTCGCCCTCCTGTGACCAGCCGGGGAGTTCCCGCAGCCGGTCCTCGATCTCCTTCTGCGACAACGGCTCTGTGGGCATGACCGGGATCCCTTCGGAAGAAGACGCAGGCGACGTCGGCAACTCGGCCACCATAAGTCGGATACCCGTACAACGGCGCTCTGTGTACCTTCCACCGGGTACCTTCCACCGCGTGCGTTCCACCGCGTGCGTTCCACCGCGGGGCATGTGTGCGTCGGCGCCCGGGGGTGGCTCAGCCCTCCCGGCGCCACCAGGGGGTGGAGCCGGAGGTGTCCCTGAGCGCGTTCGTCGCGCAGTGGACCTCGCCGCCCGCCAGGTGGGACCAGAAGAGGCTCTCCACCCAGTGGACGCGTACGCCCTTGCCACGCAGAGCGCGTTCCGTCTCCGCACGGAACAGGTCGGTGGCGCCGACGCGGGGGCCGTCGCCGTCGTGCACCGTGAGGGTGAGGGTGATCTCGCCGTTCCAGCGGCTCGGATCGCGCACGATGTCCCGTCCCTCGACGGCGAGTTGAACGCCGGCGCAGTTCACGGGCGGTCAGCGGCCCCTTGAGGGGGGTGAGCCGGCCGTCACGCCGGACGAAGATCCGTACGTACGGGGACTCGGCGTGCGCGACCGTCACGTGCCCGGTCGCCCGGTCGCCGACGCGCATCGGCTGTACGTGGAGCGGCGCCAGATCCCTGGCGTCCTGCGGTCCGTTCACCTTGTCGTCGGCGGCGTCGTTGCAGGCCGCCAGGCGCTCGTCCACGGCGGGGTCGATCCGGTCGAGGTCGCCCGGGGCCATCCGGCAGCGGCGCTGGTCGTCGTCGAGGTTGGGCAGGAACACCGCGCCCCGGCCCGGCGCCCATTCCTCCTCGCCTCTCTCGTCGGAGAGGCCGCGCACGTCGACCCGCCCGTCCTGGTTCACATCGGCGCGCAGATCCGGGAGCGGCGGCGGTGCGGCGGTGGCCGGGGAGGAGGCGAGGGTCGCGGCCGCGCCGGCCAGCAGTGCGACGACGGCGGCCGTTCCCGTACGCGACACCCGAGTACCCCGTGTGATCGGCATGACGAGTCCTTCCGGAGAGGGAGGTGGAGGCGGTTCTCTCGCGGTTCTCTCGCGGTTCTCTCGCGGTTCTTTCCGCACTCTCTCTCCACGGTCTCCGGCGGGCGGGCCGCTTTCATCGTTCGCCGGGGCGAAGCCGACGTACATCGTTGTGTGCAGTTCAGGCACGCGATTCCAGGACCTGGTCGATGGTGTCGGCCTGCTGGGCGGGCTTGTCGGGGCGGTGGCGCAGCACCCGGGCGAAACGCAGGGCGACACCTGCCGGGTACCGCGATGAGCGCTGCACTCCGTCGTACGCGATCTCCACGACGAGTTCGGGGCGGACGGTCACGGTGAACCCGTCGTCGGTGACGGCGAGTGCACGCAGCCGGTCCGTCTGCCAGCGCAGCATCTCGTCGGTGAGGCCCTTGAAGGTCTTGCCGAGCATGACGTACGTACCGTCGGCGGCGCGTGCACCGAGGTGGAGGTTGGACAGCAGCCCGGTGCGTCTGCCGTGGCCCCATTCGACGGCCAGGACGACGAGGTCGAGGGTGTGGACGGGCTTGACCTTGAGCCAGGAGCGACCCCGGCGGCCGGCGACGTACGGCGCGTCGAGGGCCTTGACCAGGACGCCCTCGTGGCCGCGGCGCAGCGTATCTGCGAAGAACTCCTCTGCGGCGGCGACCTGTTGGGCGGATTCCGGGTCGTCGACAACGGTGCGGCGGACGCGCATCGGTTCGGGGACGAGCCGGGCCAGGACAAAATGGCGTTCGCCGCCGGGGAGGTCGAGCGTCGGCTCCCCGCCGGCGGCGAGGACGTCGAAGAAAACGGGCGACAGGGGCAACGTCGCACGGGCGGCGTCCACGTCCAGGCGGGAGCCGACGCGGGAGGCGATGTCCTGGAAGGGGACGGGCCGCCCCGTCGTCCCGTCGAGAGCAATCACCTCGCCGTCCAGAATGAAGTGATCCCCTGTCATCTCGCGAGCAGCAAGGGTGACTTCGGGGAGACGATCGGTGATGTCGTCCAGGGACCGGGTGTAGACGCGGATGTCGTTGCCGCTGCGGTGCACTTGAACGCGGATGCCGTCGAGCTTCTCCTCGACCACGCAGGCGGCACCGAGTGCCTGCACCGCCTCGGTGACCGACTTCGCGGTGTGCGCGAGCATCGGCTGCACGGGGCTCCCGACGCACAGCCGGAACTGCTCGAGCGCCGGCGGCCCCTGGGCGAGCAGGGCCGTTGCGACGCGGGGCAGCGAGCCGTCCAGCATCACGGCGCGGCGTACGTCCACGGCCGGTGCCCCCGCGGCCCTGGCGACGGACTCCAGGGCGATCGCGTCCAGCGCGCCTTGACGTACCTCGCCGGTGAGCAGCCGCATCAGGAAACGCTGCTCGTCGGCGGTCGCGGCGGCCATGAGCTCGTGCACGAGGCGCTTGCGCTCGGCCTGGGCGCCGGGTCCTGCGACCTCGGCGAGGCGGGTGAGTGCGGTGTCGGTGGCGGAGACGGTCAGACCGGGGAGGTCCGCGGGAGGTACGGGTTCCTTCAGGACGCTCCAGCCGATGCCGATGCGGCCCTGCGGAACCTGCCCGGCGAGATAGGAGATAACCAGGGCGACGTCCTCGGGGCGGGTGTCGGCGAACAGCTCGGCAAGTACGGCGGTCTTGCGCGAGCGCGCGGAGGTGGCGGCGACCTGTTGTGACACATCGACGAGTCGGCCCAACAACATGCGCCCATGGTGCCTCGCGCCGGGCCCCACCGCGCGCGGGGGACGGCTGCGGGTTCCGGTGACCGGGGCGGTGTCCGGTGCGGGCGCGGGTGGCTCGGGCCTGTGGTGCGGGCGCCTGTCGGGTGCGGGTCCGTGTGGCTCGGGCCTGTGGTGCGGGGTCCTGTCCGGTGCGGGTTCCGGTGCCCCTCCGGGCTCGACTCCTCGGGGTCGGCGGCATACAGGGCCCCGATTTCGCGGGCCGGGTCCTGCCGCCAATCCCCTGCGGGGACGACCCTGCACGGCCCCTCCCCAGCGGAACGGGACGGGCGTGGGCCAGCCCGTGGCTCGGGGTCCTGTCCGGTGCGGGCGCATGTGACTCGGGCCCGTGGCGCGGGGTCCTGCTTTGGTGCGGGCTCCGGGGCCCCTCCGGGCTCGACTCCTCGGGGTCGGCGGCATACAGGGCCCCGTTCTCGTGGGCCGGGTTTTCCCGCCAATCCCCTGCGGGGACGACCCTCCACGGCCCCTCCCCAGCGCAACGCCACACAGGGGCAGGCCGCCCGTCCGGTGCGGGCGCATGTGACTCGGGCCCGTGGTGCGGGGTCCTGTCCGGTGCGGGTTCCGGGGCCCCTCCGGGCTCGACTCCTCGGGGTCGGCGGCATACAGGGCCCCGTTCTCGTGGGCCGGGTTTTGCCGCCAATCCCCTGCGGGGACGACCCTGCACGGCCCCTCCCTCAGCGGAACGGGAAATGGGTGTGACCGCACCCGGGACCAGTTCGAGCCCGCTGCCTGCTGTCCCGGTGCCGACCGTGACACCATGGGAGGACCGGCTGCAGAAGCAGACCTGCCGATCGACGACGAGAAGAACGAGGAACGCGTGGGAGTCACGAAAGACGTCATCAGTGCCGGGGACGGCGCGAACTTCCCCAAGAAGGGAGACACCGTCACGATGCACTACGTCGGCACGCTGGAAGACGGCACGAAGTTCGACTCCTCCCGGGACAGGGGCCAGCCGTTCGTCACCCAAATCGGTGTCGGCCAGGTCATCAGGGGCTGGGACGAAGGCGTCCCCACGATGTCCCTGGGCGAGAAGGCGCGTCTCATCATCACCGGTGACTACGCCTACGGAGACCGCGGCTACCCGGGTCTGATTCCGGCCAACGCCACGCTCCACTTCGAGGTGGAGCTCCTCAAGATCAACTGATCCTCCGGTGCCGGCCCGGCCCGGCCTGCTCCGCAGGGTTGTGTCGCCCTGTATGCCGCCCCGCACCGTTACCCGGCGGGGCAGCACGGGCTCAGCAACCTGCGCGCGAGGCCGGGCTGACCAGTTGGTGCACCGAAACCCACGCGCTCCGCGCATCCATGGTGCGTGCCGTGCAGTCGAACGGCGGCCGCCGCCCCCTGGAGTTTCGGGTCGGGGAGTAGGGGTGGGGTGGGGGATCAACCCCTACTCCCCGAACAGCCTGGCCATGTGCAGGTCCAGCAGTCGCAATGCCACCTCCGGCGTGTGCACGTCCAGCAGCGTGTACGCCGTCAGCCCGTCCACCAGGCTGATCAGCAGCATCGCCTCGTCGTACGGGTCCTTGTCCGCCCCCACCTCGCCACGTTCGACCGCCCTGCGCAGCAGCCCCGCGAAGAACTCTGCCAGTTTGGGCATCCCCTCCCGCGCCTCCGCGCGCAGCCGCTCGTCGTGCACCGCCCGCGCGAAGTACGCCGCCCCCACAAGATTGCCCACCCGGCTCTTCTCGTCGAGGGGCAGCATCCCCATCAGGCACAGGCGCAGCACGGTCCGGGGCGGCGGCTCCTCGGACAGTTCCACGACGGCCGCTTCGATGCGTTCGCGGATCCGCCGCTCGGCAAGCGTGTTGATGTGCCGCAGGGCGAAGAGCAGCATCTCGTCCTTGGTACGGAAGTAGTGCTGCAGTCTGCCCAGCGAGATGTCCGCCTCGGCGGCGACATCACGCAGACTCACGCCGTCGAGCCCCCGCGTAGACGCGATACGCCAGAGCGCCTCGGAGATCTCCAGACGTCTGGCCTCATGGTCCACCTTCTTCGGCACCGGCGACCTCACCTCCTGCTTTTACAAGTCACTTGTACCGTTGTAGCGTATCGCTGCCCAATACAGTTGACTTGGAAAGCGGTGTCCCCCCTATGCCCCTGCACGCCGCTCCGCGCCTGCGGCCGCCCCGCCACCGCGTGGACCCCCGCGCCCGCCAGTGGTGGACCGCCCAGGCGCTGGTGTCGGTGAGCGGCCCGATGCTGCTGACCGCCCTCACGCTCGCCCTGCTCTCCGCCCTGTTCTTCCCCGGCGCGCTCCCCTGGCTCGCGCCCCTGCTCCTGGTCACGCTCGTCGTGCCGGCGCTCGGCTATGCGGCCCTCATGCCGCGCGGCCGGTACGCGGTGCACGCCTGGGAACTCGGCACCCACTCCGTCTACGCGTCGGGCGGCTGGCTGTGGCAGAAGCGCAGGATCGCCCCGCTGTCCCGGGTGCAGACCGTGGACACGGTGCGCGGCCCTGTCCAGCGGCGGTACGGGCTCGCGACGCTCATCGTCACCACCGCTTCCACCGCGGGCAACATCAAGATCGCGGGGCTGTCCGACGCCGACGCCGAGGAGCTTTCCCGGCGTATCGGCGAGGCCGCGCAGGCCGTGCCCGGGGACGCCGCATGACCGCGCTCACCGGCACCTCGGCCGACACCGACACCACCATCACCAGCGCCTGGCGCCGGCCCGACGTACGCACTCTGCTGGTGCACTGCGGCTGGCTGGCCCCGCCGCTCGGCTCGCTCGCCCTCACCGCGCTCGCCACCGGCGGCCGTATCCCGGCGAGCGCCCTGATCACGCTCGCCGCCCTCGCCGTCTCGTTCGCCGCCGTCACCGCGTTCGGCCTGATCCGCTGGTCCCGTACGCAATACCGGCTCACCGCCGACTCCTTCGCGCTACGCAGCGGTGTGCTGAACCGGCGCCTGCGTACCGTGCCGCTCCACCGCGTCCGCAGCGTCGATCTGACCGCCACGCCGCTCCACCGGCTGCTCGGCCTCACCATCGTCCGGGCGGGCACCACCACCTCGGGTGACGGCCGCGGCGAGATCGCGCTCAACGCGCTGACGGTCCGCGACGCGCACCGGCTGCGCACCGCGCTGCTCGCGCGCGCCGACACCCTCGCTCCGGCCGACGAGCCGGTCATCGCCCGGATCGACTGGCGCTGGCTGCGCTACGCACCGTTGACCTTCTGGGTGTTCGGCGGCGTGGGCATCGCCGCGGGCTCCGTCTACCGAGTCTTCGACGCCATGGGCATCGAGCTGTGGCGGGTGGGCTTCGTCCAGGACGCGTTCCGCGAGTTCGGCAGCAGCATGCTGTGGCTGACAGTCCCGGCGGCCCTGCTCGCCGTGATCATCCTCGGCTCGATCGGCGCCCTCGCGCTCTACGTCGAGAACTGGTGGGGCTTCAGCGCCGCATGGACCGACGCGCGCACGCTGACCGTACGCCGCGGATTGCTGACCACCCGCTCGGTCACCATCGAACGGGCCCGACTGCGCGGGGTGCTGCTCCGTGAGCCGCTGCTGCTGCGGGCTGCCGGCGGGGCGAGTGCGGCGGCAGTCGCGGGCGGGCTCGGGAACAGCGAAGAGACCCGCAGCCGCAGCGCCCTGCTCCCGCCGGCGCCGCGCGAAGAGGCCCTGCGCGTCACCGCCGGCGCGCTCCGCATGGCCCAGCATCCCTTTGCGAACGTGGAGTTGACCCCGCATCCGCGAGCGGCTCTGCGCCGCCGACTGATGCGCGGCCTGCTGTTCCTCGTCCTGCCGACGACGGTCGCACTGCTCGTCCTCGGAATGCTGCTGACACCCGTCCTGCTGCACTGCGCATGGATCTTCGCGTCGGCGGCGACTCCGGTGGTGTGGCTGTCGGCCCGGGATGCGTACCGCAGTCTCGGCCATGCACTGCACGGCTGCCATCTCCTCGTCCGGGCGGGTACGTTCAGCCGCGACACACTCGCCCTGGAGCGTGACGCGATCGCGGCCTGGACGTTCTCGAGCTCACCCTTCGCCCGGCGGGCCGGGCTGGTCACGGTCACCGCGGCGGTGGCAGCGGGCGAACACGGCTATCACATAAGGGACATGGCGGACGACGGGGCCGTCGGCTTCGCCGCCGCGTCGGCGCCGGGAATCCTGGAGGAGTTCCTGGACGACCCTCAGCCCCACACACCACATCTGGCGCATTCGTAACGGCCGAGTCCCGTCTCCCCACGGTTCACTCAACTCCCCTACCCTTCGCTCGACTTGTTCGATCCGAAGCAAAGACAGGGGAACCATGGGGAAGCTCTCGCGCGCGGCCGTGACCACAACAGTCACGGCCGGGCTGCTCGCCGTCGCACTCGCCCCGGCGGAGGCGTCCGCGCCCCGGTCGGCGGACCCGGGGCAGCTGCCCTACTCCTCCACCACCGGGGTCGGTGTCCACAACGCCTACGAGAAAACGAAGTACCGGTACTTCGCGGACGCGCTCGACTCCGGCGCGGGCATGCTCGAGATCGACGTCTGGACCAATGTGTTCGGCAGATCCTGGCGGGTCTCGCACAGCAACCCCATAGGCAACAACAACAATTGCGAGAACGCGGCCGGCCCCGCCGAACTGCGCACCAAGTCCCGGAACCAGGACCTCGGCGGCTGCCTCGCGGACATGAAGGCCTGGCACGACGCCCATCCCGGCCACCGGCCGATCCTGATCAAGATCGAGCTCAAGGACGGCTTCCAGGGCAAGAACGGCCGCGGTCCCGCCGCCCTCGACGCGCTGCTCTCCGCCCGTCTCGGCAACGCCCTGTTCCGCCCGGCCGATCTGGCCGGCGGACACCCCGATCTCGACACGGCCGTACGGACGGACGGCTGGCCCGCCCGCTCGGCGCTCGCGGGCAAGTTCGTGATCGAGCTGATCCCGGGGACACTCGAGGAGGGCAATCCGGCGGACACACTGTGGACCGACCGGGAGTACGCCACCTATCTGCGCGACCTCAAGGCAGCGGGCCGACTGGGTGAGGCGGCCGCGTTCCCCGCCGTCCACGGCGCGGCCTCCGGCGACCCGCGCACCCGGTATGCCGACGCCACCATCCGCCCCTGGTTCGTCCTCTTCGACGGGGACGCGGGCGCCTACACGGGCGGCTCCATCGACACCGCCTGGTACGACCGGAACCGCTACTTCGTCGTCATGACGAGCGCGCACAACGTGGCCCCCGCGATCGACGGCACCAACCCGACGGAGTCAGCGGCGCGCGAGCGCGTCGGCCTGCTGGCGGGCCGCCACGCCAATGTGGTCTCGGCGGACTGGTACCCGCTGCCGTCGGTGCTGGCGACGGTGGTCCCGCGGGGCGGTGGCCAGTAAGCCGTAGACCGCGGACGGGGGCGGGGGACGGGGGACGTAACGCACGTCACAGCGAAGCCCGGAGAGCAAGGGGAACGTCCGGCAATGGTTTACCGTTCATCCACACGTGGGTGTGGCGGGGACTGTGCCCCCGGGCCTCACCATGCGCCCGCAGGGAAGATCGTTCGGCTGAAGCCCTGTGGAGCGATTCGCCGAGAGGCGACCGCCATGCACGCCCACGCCTTGGCTGCCCCGGTCGGAAACCCCCGTCCGGCCGGGGCTTCTCACCTCCGCCCGCAGATCTGAACGGGCCCGATCCATACGCAGGCGCGCCCGGGATCGGTGCTCGCCTTCACAGGGACGGTGGGCGAGGGTTTCGCCAACGCGGAGGACGTCGCAGAGGCGGGCGGCTTCACGGAGGCGGAGGGCTTCACGGACACGGGCGGCTTCGCAGACACGGAAGGCTTCGCAGACACGGGCGGCTCTGCGGACCCAGGAGGTTCCGCGGACGCGGAGGACGTCGCAGAGGCGGGCGGCTCTGCGGACGCAGAAGGCCTTGCCAACGCCGGGGGCTTCGCAGACACGGAAGGCTCCGCCGACCCGGGATGTTCTGCGGACGCGGAGGGCTTTGCAGACACGGGAGGTTCTGCGGACGCGGAAGGCTTTGCAGACACGGGAGGTTCCGCGGACGCGGAAGGCTTCGCCAACCCAGGAGGTTCCGCGGACGCGGAAGGCTTTGTCGACGCGATCGGCTCGACCGGCGCGGGTGAGGAAGCCGACGGGTCGACCAACGCACTCGGCGACACCGGGACCGAGGGCTCGGCGGACATCGGCTCGAGAGGAACGGCTGGTTCGGCTGGTTCGGCTGGTTCGACCGGCGCGGCGGACTCAGCAGGCGCCGACGCAACCGGCGTCGGCGTCGGCTCCGCGGGGAGGGTGGACTCAGCGGGATCCGTCGGTTCGACCGGCACGTTCGGCTCCGCCGCCGTTACGGGCTCCTCCGGCTCCACGGGCTCATCGGGACTCGCCGCCGCCACGGGCTCCTCCGGGATTGCCGGCTCCACGGGCTCCTCCTTGGCCACCGGCTCGTCCGTCGTCGACTCGTCCGGGGCTACGACGTCATCCGGCACCTCCGGTATCTCCGCCACCTCCGGGTCCACCGCATCGAGTGGCAGGGCGGCGGGAACCGGCTCCTCCTCCGGCTCAACCGGCTCCCCCGGCCCCGCCGGCGCCTGTACCTCCGCCTTCTTCCCCTCCCCCTTCTTCTCCCCCACAGCGGAGGTCCGCCGCGCCGGTAGGGGCGCCACCGGCGGTCCCTCCGGTCGGGCCCCGTCGACCTTCGCCACCCGCTTCTCCGGCGCAGATACGTCCCCGGTACTCAGCATCACGCCCGCCGCGACCGCGGCCCCCGCCACCGTCAGGGCGACTGCCCCCACGGCCACGGCCGGAAGTCTCCCGCCGACAGTCAGCACATGGTGAACCGTCCCCCACGGACCACCGCGCCCGGCCGCCTTCCACACATCCCCCCAGCCCTCCGGATACGACCGCAGCCCGCTCGCCCGCCCGGGTGAACGCGCCTGCCGTACATGCGCGGGCGGCGGCGTCCCCGTTCTGTCGGAGCGCGCGCCGGTGCGGCGGCCGAGGGACTCGAGGCGCTGGTCCTCGGTCTCGGCCGGCCAGGGGGCCTGGACGCAGTGCTCCGGGGGCTTCCCTTGTACGCGTGAGGCGTCCGGGTCCGGGACTGCGGGGGTTACGGAGCGTGACGATCTGGTGTTCACCATTCGAGTCTTGGGGACTCGGGCCACCGCGGCCACTGCGGAGTTCGCCTCGCCCACCCGCAAGCCGTCCCTCCGGGCTCGCCCCACCGCGACGCGCGTCCCGCCACCGCGCCGTACCCGCCAGATGGCCCAGCAGTAGTTCGACATGACGGCTTCGCCGCTTCCGACGTGCCGTATTACGGTCTGGGTATGACAACTGTCGCCTCCGGCACGGGAGTAGGGCCACTGCTGCGCGGCTGGCGCGAGCGGCGCCGCATCAGCCAGCTGGAGCTCGCCCTGCGCGCCGATTCCTCGGCCCGCCACATCAGCTTCATCGAAACGGGCCGCTCCCGCCCCAGCGAGGAGATGATCCTGCGGCTCGCGGAGCACCTCGAGGTTCCCGTACGGGAGCGCAACGCCCTGCTGCTGGCGGCCGGATACGCGCCCCGGTACGCCGAGACCTCCCTCGACGATCCGGCGATGGGTGCCCTGCGCGAGGGCATGGAACGGCTGTTGCAGGGTTACGAGCCGTATCCGGCGCTCGTGGTCGACGGTTCGTACACCGTGGTCGCCGCGAACCGCGGAATCGCGATGCTGCTGGACGGGCTGCCGGAGCACTTGCTGACGCCGCCTCTCAACGCCATGCGGATCACTCTCCATCCCGAGGGTCTCGCCCCCCGGATCCGCAATCTGCGGGAGTGGCGCGGCCATCTGCTGGCCCAGATGGAGCGCCAGATCGCGCTGGCCCGCTCCGAGGCACTGCGCGAGCTGTACGACGAGGTCGCCGCCTATCCCCTTCCGGAGACCGGCAGCGACCCTGCGGACCGGGAGCGCCCGGAGCCGTACCCCTACTTCGCGCTTCCGCTGCAGATCGAGCACGAAGGCCGGGTGCTGTCCTTCATGTCCTCCATCTCCACCTTCAACACCCCGATGGATGTGACGGTCGCCGAGCTGGCCATCGAGACGTTGCTCCCGGCCGACCCGGCGACGGTCAAGTACCTTCAGTCGCTCACGCCGTAGCGGCGGCGCGCAGCGCGGACCACTGAAGGCAGGCGAAGCCGGCGACGGTGAGCGCCTGCAGCGGGATCCATACGGCGCCGGCGGCTGTCGGGTCGAACCAGAGTGCGAGGGCGGCGATGCTGAGGGCCGCCCACAGCAGATTGGCGTCGACGACGAACTTCACGGGCAGCTGGGGTGGCTGCCGGCGCGAGGCGAGAAAGCCGACCCCGGCGCCGAACAGGGTGAGGAGGACGCCCAGTTCGAGGAGGAGGGTCGAGTCGACTCCGAGGAGCCGCCCGAGCGGGCCGGAAGCCGCGACGTACGCCAGTCCGTTGACGCCGGTGACGGCGGCGTCGAGAGCGAGGAAGCGGCGCAGCATCGTCTGCGGCTCGGTGGTGCGGGAAATACCGGCGAGCAGGGTGGCGGACATGACGGATCAGC
Organism: Streptomyces sp. NBC_01142; assembly: GCF_026341125.1. Taxonomy (NCBI): domain Bacteria; kingdom Bacillati; phylum Actinomycetota; class Actinomycetes; order Kitasatosporales; family Streptomycetaceae; genus Streptomyces; species Streptomyces sp. NBC_01142. Next base: position 2,365,355 of record NZ_JAPEOR010000001.1, on the reverse strand, counting down.
CTCCGTAGGGTCGTATGGGCTGGTCAGGTGACCCGGAGCTCGGACGGAGTGCGCCGCCCGAGTTCCGGTACCGCAAGACTGCCGGGCGGCCCCGGCCCCGTCGATTACGTGCGAGGTAATGGCACCGGAGGGCTCCTTGTCCAGGTCACAGACGCCACGCGCGACGCTCAGCGGCTGTGGGGAGCCAGATGGGGAGCCACTGGGCGGTTACTGCGGACTCCCGTCCGCCCCTGGCGCTGTCGCGCTGCCACTCGTCTTGACGATGTCATCCATCGCTTCGGCACCCGATGCGATCACCGGACGCAATTGCTTGCGACAGACACGCTCGGTGGTGCTGCTGCCGCCGTGGCCCACGACGGGGCGATGACCTCGATGGGGATTCCGTGATCCGAGAGGAGGGATACGAAGCTCGTCCGCAGCATCCGCACCGAGCTGCGCCGCTCGCCGGTCTCGCTCGGAAAGACGAACGCGTCTTCTTCCCAGTTCGCCCCTGCCTCCTGCTGCTGGCGTGCCTTGTGCGTCTCCAACACCGATGCGGCCTGGTGCGGCATGACGAGCAAGCGACGGCTCTTGCTCGTCTTGGTGTCGCCCTGCAGGCGCACTGAAGGCCATACATCTACGTGGGGCCGCGCTTCGTCCGGTTCCGCCTCGTGCACGTGCTCCCAGGTAAGCGCCCGTCCCTCTTCCGTGCGGACACCCGCGAGGAGCGCCGGCACCACGTACACGTGAATCCCGCTTCGGCGATGTTGTTCCGTCGGACGGCTGTTGACGTGATTCCGACATGTGGTTCACTAGCATGAGATCGAACTAGTCGAACTCGTAGAGTAGAGAGCAGAGTTGACTACAGATGGCCGCTGTGGAGACCGGCTGGTTGCGTGGGGTGCTACCCCTCGCGCTCGCCGCCGTGCTTGCCGAGGGCGACCAGCACGGGTATGCGCTGGTGCAGGAGTTGACTGCCCGCGGATTCGGCACGGTCCGTGGCGGCGCCCTGTATCCGGTGCTCGGCCGACTCGAGACCGAAGGGGTGGTGGAGGCGCGGTGGGAGCCCGGTGACGGCGGGCCGGGCCGCAAGGTCTACCGGCTCACCGACGCGGGGCGGGCCCGGCTGCGCGAAGAGACCACCAGCTGGAAGCAGTTCTCCGACGCGATGGATCAACTCCTGGCCCACAGTGCGGAGGAGCTGCCATGACAGATGAGGTCACCCGGTGGAACGCACGGGTTCGGCTGGCACTGGCTGCACAATCGGTGGACAGCACCCTCACGGACACGGTGCTGGAAGAGGTCGCACAGCACTGCGCGGACAGCGGTGAGAGCCCTGAGGACGCCTTCGGCATGCCGGAGGCGTACGCCGCCACTGTGGTCAGCGAGCGCTTCCCGCCCGAGGAGCGTCTTCGTCACCGGGGCCGCCAGACACCTGCGGCGACAATCCGCGCTGCACTCGCCCCGATCGGTACGGCCGCTCTGGTGGCCGGCGCCTGTCTGTGGGTTGCCAACGGATTCACGCTGGCTCTGACTCCTGGCGGGCTGGTCGGCTCATCGTTCATCGCCGTAGCCCTGACGTGCGGCTACCTCGCGGCCACTGCCTCGCGATCCCGACGGCGCGCCGCGGGGTGGGTGCTCCTGGCTGCCGCAACGGTGCTGGGCGCGACCGCCTTCACCGTCCTCTCCAGAAGAGCCTTCGGCCACCTACCCGCCCCTGTCCTGTGCCTACTGGGCCTCGCGCTGCTCGGGTGGGCCACACGGGACAAACCAACCGCAGACCCTGAAGGAGTCACGATGCAACCTCGGACGGACACTCAGAACACGGTCGGGCGTGAGCACTGGCTCCGCCGACTGCCCCAGCTGCTCGAAGAGCGCCACGCTGTGCCCCGCGCACGCGCCGCAGAGCTCACCAGGGAAGCCACCGACCACCTCGCCGCTACCGAACGCGCACCCGAAGAGGAGTTCGGGCCTGTAGAGCTGTACGCGCTGCGACTGTCCGAAGAGGAGTCTCCCCGCGCACGGTGGTGGCTGCGCAGCGACATCCAGAACGCGACACTTGCCGTGATCCTCACCGGCTATCTGGTGGGCAATCTCGCCTCCGGCGGCCCGTTCTGGCACACCGCACTCGCCTCCGGCGCACTCGCCGTGACCTTGGCGCTCCTTGCCGTCCCCCTGGTGCGCAGGCAACGCGAAAGCTCGCCCCAGCGATAACCACACCGCTCGCTCCTTGGGATCGGTGTCGACGGCGCCCCCTGACGAGGAGCCCTGTCGACCGGGCCGCCGTAGGGACCGGCGGGGGCTTCCGGGCAACGGCGCCCGGTGCTGAACACGGGGGTGGGGGCCGTCATGGCGTCCGGGGGAGAAAGACCGAGCAGCGCGCGAGTGCGGCCCCCAACTGCCGGGACGATGAACTCGCGTCCTCCCCGCGGGGCGCCGAAGCCGTCGGCGCGGTCCGCCGCCGCTCGCCCGCCTCATCGAGGAGCGCTCACGCAGCGGCCGACTCGGCTCCCGACATGGGCCTCGGCGTTCACCCGGACCAGCCGTTCCTTCTGCCGGACCCCCAGCGGTCCAGGACGCCGACGCCCGCCCCCAGCCCGAGAACTCCGCGAGCAGATGCCGTCCCGTCCTTGCCTCTTCCCTTGACTGAGGCGTGCAAGGTATAGACCCGCGGCCGCCGACCTGTTGCCGCTCCACGCCAACTGACCGGCGGAGGCGAAGCAGAGGTCACTGCTCACCTCCTCAGCGTCCCGTCGGAGCCGCCAGGCCCCGTAAGGTTCCCACCATGGTGACTGCGACCGTCCGCGAGTGGCGCGAGGAGGAGGGGTGGGGCGTGCTCGACTCTCCCGAGACTCCCGGTGGGTGCTGGGGCCACTACTCCGCCATCCAAATGGCGGGTTACCGCACGCTGTCGCCCGGGCAGCAGGTAGACCTCACGTGGGAGGCCCCCGGCTTCAAACAGGACGGGTACGACTACCGCGCCGTCAGCATCGTGCCTCGGCCCGCCTGACCATCACGCCTGGCGGACGACCACGGACACCCCACCCTCGTTTGCGCCGCGCGACACAGCGGTATTCCACACCCCTTGAGGCTGTCGCGTTACCTGCGAGGTAACGGAACCCGGTGCTGAGCAATCCCCGAGGCGACGGGCGCCGAATAGCTGACGTGTGACGGCGTACCGGTCCCCGGTGCGCCGGGCCGATCCGGCTGTTGGGGGCGCAGGTGCGAGCGACCATACGGGTACGTGTTCTGGCAGTCGACGGGCCACAGGTGTGGATCGCGGTGAGCGGCCGGCTGGCCAGGACCACCGCGCCGTTACTCGCGCAGGCGCTGCGCCTGCGCGAGGCCGAAGGATTCACGACACTTTTTGTGGATGTCGGCACGCTCGTCGACGAACGGGAGCTGGACGGCGAGGAGGTGCAGGGGGTGTTTCCCCCCGGCAGAAGGCTGGCGTTTCACCTCATCGATCCCACGGACGGGCTTCGGTTGCAACCCGGCCACGATCCCCGTTTCGTCTTCCATCGGGGACCCGCTTCGGCGTGGACTGTCTGGATGCACGGCCCGTCGACCAAGGGCCGGAAAAACCGGACGCCCGTCCGCCCGTACGCGTAGCCGCAGGAGTTCCCTTGGCAGCATCACCTGAAATCGGCCGGTCCGTCGAGGACTTCACCCTTCCCGGAGGGGTACTGCACGACGGCGTCTTCGAGCGGCGCGACTTCGCGTTGCGCAAGCAGCTCGGCCGCCCCCTGGTTCTCGCGTTCTATCCGGGAGACGACACCAGCGTCTGCACCAAGCAGCTGTGTTCGTATTCCAGCGGTCTGGAGACCTTCACGGACTGCGGGGCGGACGTCTGGGCCATCAGCCCGCAGAGTGTCGACAGCCACGAGTCGTTCGCCCTCAAGTACGAGCTGCGCATGCCTCTGCTCGCCGACACCGAGCGGTCCGTCGCGCGGGCCTTCGGCGTGGCGGCACCCGGGATCGGTCTGCGACGTGCCGTTTTCCTCATCGCCGCCGACGGCACTCTGCACTGGAAGCATGTGGCCCTGTTCGGAGCGACCTTCCAGTCGAAGGAGACACTGGCCCGCCACCTCGCTTCCCTCCGGGAAGCCTGACGTCCCCACGGCGGCGGACTGCCGGGCGACGAGGGCGCAGACCCCGGCCCGGCCCGGCTGCTGCATCTGCGCACTCCTCGACGCCCGTGCGGTGGCGACGGCGGGCGTGGCCCGCTCGCCGTGGACCTCGCGCAGCCGGTGCCGCGCCGCGGGCCGGCTTCGTCGGTGGCCCGGCCGCCGGCCCGCGGCACGGATGCGTCAGACGGCGCCGTCGTCGAACGCCGGACGGCCGCCGTCGGCACCGGGCTCGGACCTTGCGGGCCCACGCCGCACCTCGGCGTCGGTCTGGGTGGAATGCCGGCGTTCGTCGGAGTCGGCGGAACGGGCGGCTTCGGCGCGGAGCATGGCGTTGAGCGCGGCGAGCGGATCGATGGGCATGGCGGTGCACCTCGCGGTGGGATGGCTGATGGCTGCTCGAACTGGCTGGGCTCGGCGAAATGCCGCGCCGCTCAGCAGCGCAGGACCACACAGCGCGCGGCCCGCAGCCGCAGCGGCGGCTGCGCCGGCCGTCGGGTGCGGGGGCGGTACGAGGCGGGGCGGGCAGTCCGGCGACCCGGCCGCGGCCGGGCGGAGGGCGCAACGGCCCGCTCCAGGCTCGGCCGGCCCGCCCTGCCCGGCCTGCCCGATGCCGTCAGCGCGGTGTCGGTCTCCTCCGGCGGGCTCTCGCCCGCCGGTTCGACGGGTGCCGAGGCGGGCACCCGGGTCTCCCCCGCCGCAGCGGATCCGGAGCCCAGCGACGCGGCCAGGAGGCCGAGCAGTACCAACAGGACGAGCGGGGCCACACGGCACACGGCACGGCATCCGACAGCGCGTGCCGGGGCGCGGACTGCCTCCACACGCGCGGGCTGGTTCATGGGGCACGACCTCCTGGACATGCCTCACTGCCCAGGAACCACCCGGTCGTGCCCCGTTCCGGCCGAGATCCGCTCTACCGGGGTACGCCCGTTACGCCGAATTCACCGCGGCGTGCGGGGTGATCACCGTGACGCCCGTGCCGGACGCGCTGCCGAGGGCGGGAAGCGCCGCGGGTACGTCCTCGAGGCCGATCTCCGTCGTGACCAGCAGGTCGGGACGCAGTGCCCCGGAGTCGACCATCGCCATCATCTCCGGGTAGGCGTGCGCCGCCATGCCGTGGCTGCCGAGAATCTCCAGTTCCAGCGCGACCACCGGGCCCATCGGCAGGTGTACGCCGTCGGGCAGCAGGCCGACCTGCACATGCCGGCCCTGGCGGCGCAGGCTCTGTACGGAGTTCACGCAGGTCACCGGCGCACCCAGGGCGTCGAGCGAGAGATGCGCGCCGCCGCCGGTCGCCTCATGGACCGCCTCGGCGACGCTCCCGGTCACCGCCGAGGCGTCCAGACACACCTCCGCACCGAAGGCCCGGGCCAGCTCCAGTGCGCCGGGCGAGACGTCGACGGCGACCACCCTGGCTCCGCACGCGGCGGCGATCATGACTGCGGACAGACCCACTCCGCCGCAACCGTGCACCGCGACCCACTCCCCCGGCCGCACCCTGCCCTGTCCCACCACGGCACGGAAGGCGGTGGCGAAGCGGCAGCCCAGGCTCGCGGCCGTGGCGAACGTCATCGTCCGGGGAAGCGCCACCAGATTGGTGTCGGCCTGGTGCACGGGAACGTACTCGGCGAAGGATCCCCAGTGGGTGAAGCCCGGCTGCTCCTGGCGCTCGCACACCTGCTGGGCGCCGCGCGCGCACGCCGCGCACCGGCCGCAGGCGCAGATGAAGGGAACCGTGATCCGGTCACCGGGGCGCCAGTTGGCGACGCCCTCGCCCACCGACTCGATCACGCCGGACAGCTCGTGCCCGGGGACATGCGGAAGGGTGATGCCGGAGTCATGGCCCATCCAGCCGTGCCAGTCGCTGCGGCACAGACCTGTCGCCTCGACCCGGATCACCGCACCGTCGCGGGACGGCACCGGGTCGGGGACCTCCCGCACCTCGAGCGGCTTCCCGAACTCCTCGAACACCACAGCACGCAACGGGCACACTCCCTGCTCCGGCGGATCTTCCGTTGCGTCAACGTATCCGGAGGGCCGGGTTCTGCGGAAGGAGAGCCGCAGGCCTCAGGTGGCTGCCCGGAGCCTGCGGGCCGACATCCAGGCGTACACCAGCACGCCCGCGAAGAGGAACAGCACGCCCTGGTAGACCGCGGCGTAGCCGGAGCCCGCCACCAGCCACATGGAGAAGGTGAAGGCGAGTACCGCGAGCACCGAGTCGCGCACCAGACGGCCGCGGTGGACGCGGTGGGACTGGCCGGAGACGAGGAAGTGGATCTGCGCGGCCGTGGCCAGGAGGTAGGGGACGGTGGCCGTGAAGGTCGTGACCAGGACCAGCGTCTCGAAGACGCCTTCCGATCCCGCCGTGTAGTTGTAGACGGTCAGCAGCGAGGCCAGGACGACGGTGACGAGGACGCCGACGGTCGGGACACCGCGCCGCTTGGTGGCGAACACCTTCGGGAAGAGCCCGTCCTGGGCGGCGGCGTAGGGGGTCTGGGCGCTGAGCAGGGTCCAGCCGTTGAGTGCGCCGACCATGGAGACCAGAGCCGCGCAGGCGACGGCCGTCCCGCCCCATGTTCCGCCGAACATGGCGTCGACCGCGTCGGTGAAGGGGGCCGTCGAGCCGACCAGCGTGTCGTGGGCGACCGTGCCGAAGACGGAGAGCGTGCCCAGGAGATAGATGACGGCCGCGCCCGAGGCGCCGAGGATGGTGGCGCGGCCGACGTTGCGCTCGGGGTCGCGGACCTCGCCCGCGCTCACCGCCGCCGACTCCACGCCGAGATAGCTGAAGAGGAGGATCGCGGCGGACGCGGAGATCGCGCCGAGCGCGCTGTCGTCGCTCGCCCGGAAGGGCCCCAGATTGGCGGTGTCGAAGAAGAAGAGACCACCGACCGCGACCAGCAGCAGGGGCGCGAACTTCAGTACGGTGGCGATGAGCTGGACCGCGCCGACATAGCGGGTCCCGGCCAGGTTGGCGAGGGCCGGCAGCCACTGGATGGCCAGCGCGGCCACGATCGTGGCGGTTGTGGAGTCATGCACCGGGACGAGGACGTCGAAGTAGCCGACGGCCGCGACGGCGAGTGCCGCGTTCGACACCCAGGTGGTTATCCAGTACGACCAGGCCGCGAGGAAGCCCGCGAAGTCGCCGAACGCCTCGCGCGCGTAGACGTACGGTCCGCCGGTCTGCGGGTGCCTGTGGGCGAGCCGGCCGAAGACCAGCGCGAGGGCTATCGCACCTGCGGTCAGGATGACGAAGGCGACCAGGCTGATCGTGCCGTACGGGGCGACGGACGCCGGGAGCAGGAAGATCCCGCCGCCGATGATGTTGCCCATGACCAGGGCGGTGGCGATGGGCAGCCCGAACCGCCGGGCATGCCTGCTCTGTTCCTCTTGAATTGTCATGGGATGGTGCGCCTTTCTCCGTCACAAACCCGACCATGATCGGATGGGGGAGGCGCTGCTCAAAATCACACGTTTTCGTCCGGCAAGGCGGGATGACCTACCGGAATATCTTCTTCCGATTTGCTTTCCGGCCGGGAATCCTGCGGCGGCCCGATCGGCACCTCCGGCCCCGAGCACTCGCGCAGCCAGCACCTGAGCACTCGGTGCACCTGTTCCGCGCCGACCAGTTCGGCGCCCGGTGGGACCGGCGCGGAGAGGTCGAGCGGCGACAGCAGAAAGGGCTGCGACTGCTCGCCGCCGAGCCCACCGTGCGAGCCGATCTGCTCCTCGAAGGCGTGCACCGTGCCCGTCCTGGAGTCGTACATGGAGTTGACCATGATGTCGGCGACATGCGGGAAGGAGTCGGTACGGCGTACGGCGTCGGCCGCGCCCGTACCGAAGGCGGCCAGCGGTCCGTCGCCGGCCAGCTGTGCGAGGGGCACCTCCACGCCGCCGCGGCCGAGCACCACGGAGCCGTGTTCCTCACTGCCCACCAGCAGAAAGCCGATCCCGGGATGGTTGGCGAGGGTGCGCAGCAGCGCGGGGTGGCGGCGCTCGATCTGCTCGCGGGTCAGGCGCCCGGCCGTATCGGGGAACGAAATCAGGGCGAGGTTTCCCGAGGCCAGCACGATGGGGTCGGAGCCTGCAGCCGGATGCTCCTGCGTACCCTCCTCCTCCAGCCGCCGGTGCAGCGCGCTCCGCAGGGCGTCGCCCGCCGCGTCCCGGGCCTCCGCGCCGCTCTTGGAGCGCCCCACACGGCGCGAGACCGGCAGTCCGCAACCTGCCCGCACGAGGTCTTTGAGGGTCAGTCCGTACGCGCTGGTGAAGGTCTCCCCCGGGCTCTGGCCGTGGTCGGAGAGCAGCACGATCCGGTAGGCGCGGGGCGCGTGTTCGGCGACCTTGGCGATCAGCGCGACGGACCGGTCCAGGCGCTCGAGCACCTTGCCCGTGTCGCGGCTGTGCGGCCCGGAGTGGTGTGCCACTTCGTCGTACGCGACGAGGTCGGCGTACACGGCGGTGCGTCCGGCAAGCATGTCCCCCACCACCGCCGCGACGACCACGTCCTTCTCGACGACGGTCGCGAACGCGCGAATGAGGGGGTAGAGACCGCCGCGTCCGACCCGCGGGCGGTCCCCGCGTAGTCGCGCCCGCGTCGACTGGCCGATCTCGCGGGCGACTTCCGCGATGAAGGACAACGCGGTGCGGACCGCGTTTGCGGGGTCGGAGAAGTAGGCGAAGTAGCCGGCCCGGGAACGGTTGCCCGGGCCCCGCCGCGCGGCCATCGACAGGACGAGTGCGAGCTCGTCCGCGCCGCCGCTGAAGAGATTGCCGCGACTGGCGCCGTCGACGGTGAGCAGCCCGCCGTCGCCGGTGCGCTCGATGGCGCGGCGCTGGAGTTCGACGGCGCCGGCCGGCCGGTTGCTCACGACGACCCGGCCGGTGTCCTTCTCGTACCAGCGGAAGGCGGGGACGTCGTAGGTGGAGCCGTGCAGGATGCCGAGCTGGCTGGCGCCGGTCTGACTGGACCAGTCGGTGCGCCAGGGTGTGAGCCGGTGGGTCGCCCCGATCCAGGAGGCGACGGTCGGCATCAGGCCTTCCTCGGCAGCGCGCCGCAGCACCTCGTACCCGACCCCGTCGAGCTGAAGGAAGACCGTGCCGGGGTGACACATACGGCCGCCGTCCTCGCCGCGTCTTCGCCTGCGGCGGTCGGCGAGCCGGGAGAGCCTGCGCCGGTAGGCGTTGTCGTCGCGGACGGCGAGTGCGGTGGAGGTCGTGGAAGCGACGGCGGACATCACGGCGGCGACGACCACCGCGGTCTCCGGGTCGGCGGCGCCGCGCCCGTCGGGAATCAGCCAGAGGGCGACCAGCAGAAGCGAACCGTTGAGGAAGAAGACCAACAGGCCGAGCACCAGGGCCGGTACGAGCAGCAGGGCCCGTACGAGGACCGGCCAGACCAGCGCACTGAGCAGACCGAAGGCGCCGGCGCCCCAGGCGGCGGTGATCGCGGTCCTGGTGATGCTGTCCCCGTCGTCGGACTGCAACTGGAAGTCGGGCAGCACACCGGCGAGCGCCAGCATCGTCAGGGTGGACACCACCCACACCACGATCACGCGTAGCAGGGCTCTGCCGGCCGTACGCCATCGCCCTTCGACCACGCCCTTTTCACCTCGCCCCTGGGATCAGGTATCCAGCGTGGCACAGGCGCGGGCGCTACCCGGTGGAGTGGCGACGGGCCGTACGCTCGTACGGGAACGCGGAAGCGGAACGGGGACGGGACCGAGGAGGCGGTGCGTGCCGGTGGAGGTCACCTGGTGGGGTCATGCCACCTGCACGGTCGAGGACTCCGGGGTGCGGGTGCTGACCGACCCGCTGTTCGTCCGCCGGCTCGCGCATCTGCGCAGACGGCGCGGTGAGCTGCCACCGGCCGAGGCCGCGGTCGCCGAGGCGGTCCTCGTCTCCCATCTGCACGCCGACCATCTTCATCTGCCGTCGCTGGCCCGCCTCGCGCCCGGTACGCACCTGATCGTGCCGCGCGGTGCGGCACGCTCCGTGCCGGCGCTGAAGCGGCTCACGGGCGCGGGTGGGCTGCGGGTCACGGAAGTCTCGCCGGGCGACGAGGTGCGGGTGCACGAGCTGGGAGTACGGGCCGTGCCTGCGCTGCACGACGGGCGGCGGCTGCCGCTCGGACCGCACCGTTCGCCCGCCCTGGGCTATGTGATCAGCGGCGAGGCGCGTACGTACTTCGCGGGGGACACCGGGCTCTTCGACTCGATGGCCGAGGATGTCGGCCCGGTCGATGTGGCGCTGCTGCCGGTCGGCGGCTGGGGGCCGTATCTCGGGCACGGACATCTGGACGCGGGCCGGGCGGCCCAGGCGCTGACCGTGCTGGCGCCGCGCGCTGCCGTTCCGGTGCACTACGGCACGTACTGGCCGATCGGCATGGACGCGATCCGGCCGCATGAGTTCTACGCCCCGGGCGAGGAGTTCGCACGGAAGGCGGCGCGGCTGGCTCCGCAGGTGGCGGTGCACCGGCTCGGGCACGGCGAGCGAGTCAGACCGGAGGGCGCCCGGTGAGCGCCGGGCTTTCGGAGGCCCTCGGGCAGCTTTCGGAGGTCGTACGGAGACTGCCGCCCGAGTCGACCCAGCAGGCCGTCGGCTATCCGTCGCTGTTTGTGCTGGTGGCACTGGGTTCGCTGGTGCCGGTGGTGCCGACGGGGGCGGTGGTGAGTTCGGCGGCCGTCGTGGCCTTCCATCAGACGACTCCGCTCGCGCTGCTGTTCGTCTTCCTGGTGGCGTCGCTCGCCGCGTTCCTGGGCGATGTCACCCTGTACTGGCTCGGGCAGCGCGGGGTCGGGTCCAAGAACGGCTCGCGCTGGCCGGCGGCGCTGAACGACCGCGCCGCGCCCGACCGGCTGGAACGGGCGCAGCGCAAGCTGGACGAGCACGGCGTGACGGTGCTGGTGCTCTCCCGGCTGGTGCCGGCCGGGCGGATCCCGGTGATGCTGGCCTGTCTGCTCAGCCGGATGCCGCTGCGCCGCTTTGTGCGCGGGGACATCCCGGCATGCCTCGCCTGGGCGGCGACGTACCAGCTGATCGGGATTCTGGGCGGCTCGCTCTTCGACGAGGCATGGAAGGGCGTGGTCGTCGCGATCGCGCTCGCACTGGTGATCGGCGGGGCTCCGGCGCTCTGGCGACGGGTGCGGCGGTCACGCGGCCAGCAGGCGTGAGCCGCCGATCGGCAGGTCCCACAGCTGCTCGCGCGGGCGGCCGGTGCGCTCCCAGGCGGTACGGACCCGGCTGAGCGGCTCCAGCACCGGCTCCGCGGAGAGCACGAACGTCGCCCAGTGCATGGGCGCCATGTTGCGCGCGCCGAGGTCCTCGAAGGCGCACACGGCCTCCTCGGGATCGGTGTGTACGTCGCTGAGCCACCAGCGTGGTGCGTACGCGCCTATCGGCAGCAACGCCAGATCGAGGTCCGGGTGGCGGCGGCCTATCTCCTTGAACCAGTGGCCGTAGCCGGTGTCACCCGCGAAGTACACCGACTGCTCCAGGGGGTCGGTGAGCACCCAGCCACCCCACAGCGAGCGGCAGGTGTCGATGAGGGTGCGCTTGGACCAGTGATGGGCCGGTACGAAGTCGAAGCGCACGCCTCCCAGCTCCGCGCCCTCCCACCAGTCGAGTTCGGTCACCCGGGTGAAGCGGCGGCGCCGGAACCAGCTGCCGAGGCCCGCCGGGACGAAGAGAGGGGTGCGGCGCGGAAGTCTTTTCAGGGTGGGGGCGTCCAGATGGTCGAAGTGGTTGTGGCTGATGACCACCGCGTCGATGCGCGGCAGGTCCTCCCAGCGCACCCCGATGGGGGTGATGCGGGCCGGGGTGCCGAAGATCCGCCGCGACCAGACGGGGTCGGTGAGGACGGTGAGGCCGCCGATGCTCAGCACCCAGCTGGCGTGTCCGGCCCAGGTGGCGGCAACGGTCGCGGTGTCCACTACGGGCAGCGGTCCCGGCGCGAACGGCAGCTGCGGGATGTCCCGGAGTCCGTCGGGGCCGGGGCGGACGGCGCCCTCCCTGGCGAGGCGGGCCATGGCGCGTATGCCGGGCAGCGGAGTGGTGAGGCGGTCGGCGAAGGATGGGGGCCAATGGCGGAGTTCACCGAGGGGGCGGGTACGGGGGTGCGGCCGTACGCCGCCTGCTGTGCCTGCCCGGCCCGCCGCTCCAGCCGGTCGTGCCTGGCCTCCCCGGCCCGACGCTCCCGCAGTTCCTGGCTGGCCTCCCCGTCCCGCCGGCCCGTCTTGGCTTACCTGGCCCGTCCGTCCCGCCTGCTCCGCCTGCTCCGTCTGTTCCGTCATGCGGGGCTCCGTTCAACGCAGTTCGTCGAAGGCCGTTGCAAAAATCCTCAACGCCTCGGCCACATGCGGCAATTCCAGAGGAGCCGGTGAGGTGAGAGATTCCAGCCGTTGCTCGGACGTCGCTCCCAGCAGCGGTCCGGTGGCCAGCCGTACGCGCAGCGCGCCCAGCTCGTCGCCGAACCGGTGCCCGCCCGGCACGGGAGCCCCCAGGCGTTCGGTCAGATACTCCTCGAGCTCCATGGAGTCGCTCACCCCCCGGTCGGCGAGGCGGGTGCGCAAGGGGCCGAGGTCCGCGTAGAGATGGCGGCCCGCCTGTGGGGGCCGGGCGAGCGCGCCGGAGACGAGCACCGCGCGGTGCGCCGCGGCCGCCACGCGCGCGTGCAGCGCGGCGGCCTGCCCGACCCTGGCCCTGACCGGAGCGGGCTCGCCCAGCGCATGGGCGGCGGCCGCGGCGACCGGAGCCGCCACCACCGCGCCGAGGGCGGTGAGGATGTCGAGGGTCCTGGCGCGCCGCAGGGCGCCCTGCTCGGTGAGCGGGAAACGGGCGACGGCGACCGGCCAGGAGGCCGGGGTGAGCGCGCCCGCCAGGTCGCTGATGACGGTCACGTTCCCGGGGTACATCTCGGCGGGGCTGAGCAGCACCGTCTCGTGCGGCCGGTGCAGGGTGTCCCGCCAGGTCTCGTCGCTGATGATGTGCAGGCCCTCGCCGACCGCGGCCTCACAGGCCTCGAGCACGGTCTCGGGCGGGGCCACGGTGGCGGTCGGGTCGTCGACGACGGAGAGCAGCAGCAGCCGGGGCTTGCCACCCTCGGCTCGTACTCTGCGTACGGTCTCGAGCAGGGCGTACGGATCGGGTACGCCGCCGCACTCCGCCGGGGTCGGCACATGGTAGGCGGGCCGGCCCAGCAGACGGGCCTGCGGAGTCCACGAGGCCGGGCAGGGGCGGGGCATCAGCACATCCCCGCCGTACGCGCCGATCAGCGCGAACAGCAGGGGCTGCGCCCCGGAGGCGGCGACCACGTCGTGGGGCCGGCTGCGCAGCCCGCGCCGCCGCCAGTACCCGCAGGCCGCCTCGCGCAGCGCCGTACCGCCGCCGGGCGGCTCGCCGGCGGCCTGTCCGGCGGCGGCCGCGAGGATGGTGGCCAGCGCGGGCAGCACGGGCAGTCCCGGCTCGGGGGCGGGCGGACCGTACCGGACGGGGCCACGGCCTTCCGGAGCCGTCCGCTGCATTGCGCCCACCTCCGCCGCTCGCACCCCCGGAACCTCTGCCCGGCCCCCAGAGGGTGGCTTGTGGATCTTGCCGGGCTCGCGTGCCCCGGCACGGCCCCTCGCTGCGTTGACGTGAGTCGCCGACGCTCCGCGTGGGCTCGTTCCCTTCGCCTTCCTAGCCCTTTATACGGAGGTTTGGGCTACCTCGCCGTGCGGGAGGGCGTCAGACCACGGTGACCGGGTGGCGGACCACCGCGTCGAAGAGGTAGCCCTGGGTGTTGTGGACGGTGCGCTCGGGCTGGGTGTTGCCTGCGCGGTCCGTCGTGCGGGCGAGCAGCTGGGCCGGACCCGTGCGGCGCGGGCGCCAGTCCGCCGTCCAGCGGACCCAGCTGTCGCGGCGCGGGGTGTCCCGCAGATGTGCCCGGCGCCAGCGCGCGCCGCCGTCGGTACTGATCTCCACATGACTGACAGGGGCCGCGGCCGACCAGGCGCGGCCGGTCAGCCGGTGGCTCACGCCCGCCTCCAGACTCGCGCCGAGGGGGAGCTCGAAGGCGCTCTTGAGGGTCTGGCGGCCGAGCGGCACACTGCCGCCCGGCGGGTAGGCATCGCCGAAGAGGCGGTAGAACTCCGTGGTCCACGGTGACGACAGCGGCGCCGCACTCACCTCGATGTCGCCGAGCCATTTGATGGAGGCAATGCCGATCCAGGCCGGGACGATCACCCGGACCGGGTAACCGTGGTCGTACGGGAGGGGCTCGCCGTTCATCTCGTACGCGAGGATCACATCGTCCAGGGCCTTGGCGACGGGCAGCGGGCGGCGCACCCGGCCGTGGTTCACGCCGTTGCCGACGAACTCGTCGTCCAGCCCTCGCGGCATGACGTCCACCGCGGACGAGGTGATGCCGGCCTGGCGCAGTACGTCGCGCAGCCGCACCCCGCGCCAGCGCGCGGCGCCGATCGAGCCGAGGGTCCACGGCGTACCGGCGACGTCCTGGCCCTGCTGGGTGGCGTAGAAGATGCGGCCATTGCCTGCGCACTCGACGAGTGCGGTACGGGTGACGGAGGGCAGCGACCGGAGCCGGCCGTAGCTGAACTCCACCGGGCGGCGGCCGCTCAGTCCGCTGCCCCACACCGTCAGCTTCCACTCCGACTCGCTCAGCACGGGTGTCGAGGTGTGGTTGCGGACGAAGAAGCGGTCGGCCGGCGTGTGGAGGCCGGTGGAGCGCAGAGCGGCGAAGTTGGTCTCGGCATTGGTTCCGCGAAGGGTGAATACCTCGGGCGGCAGCGGTTTGACGATGCCGGGGCCGGCCTCAGCCCGAGCGGAGGGCAGGCCGGGCGCCGCAGACGCTGCGGCGGCCGGGGCGGAAGCAGCCGGTGCGGCGGCGGCGGGTGCGGCGGCCGCGAAATGGGCCGCGACCGGCGCGGCGGCGAGCAGCTTCAGCAGATCACGACGATCCGGTGCAGGGGTCAACGCAGGTCTCCTCGGGATAAGGGGGTATGCGAGGGAAGGGTCGCCGGTGTCATCAGGGACACGGCAGCGCGCGGCGCGAACCGGCAGCCAGAGGCGCGCAGTTGGATATGGCGACGACCATGCTCGCGATCCTAGGCGCGCGGCCGGCCCCGGGGCGGCCGCTTCCGGACCTCGGACACCGACGTGGCCGATAGTCGCCGACCTGCGTGGCGGCGCCGTCCAGTGGGTACCCGCGATGCATGTCAGAGGTCTACGCACAGGAAAGTACGCAGCTCCGCGAACGCGTCGCGGCGCTGCTGACCGGGTGGGACCGCCAGGTCCTGCACGGTGTCGCGGCCCGCCGGTGGCCCGGCGCCGATCGAGTGCTGCCGCGGCTGAGCCGCAGCGCCAACCACGGCCTGCTGTGGTTCGGCGCGGCCGCCGGGATGGTGGCCCTGGGGCGCGGGCCGCGATCGCGCCGGGCCGCCCTCAGGGGTGTGGCATCGCTCGCGCTCGCTTCCGCCACGATCAACACGGTGGGCAAGCGCTCGGTGCGCAGGGCTCGGCCGGTGCTCGACGCGGTGCCGCTGATACGGCAGCTGAAACGACAGCCGTTCACCACTTCCTTCCCCTCCGGACACGCCGCCTCGGCCGCGGCCTTCGCAACCGGCGTGGCCCTGGAGTCGAGGCGCTGGGGCGCGGTCGTCGCGCCGGTGGCCGCGGCGGTCGCTCTCTCCCGCGTCTACACGGGCGTCCACTATCCGAGCGATGTGCTGGCGGGCGCGGCGCTGGGCGTGGGCGCCGCGTTCGCGGTGCGCGGGGTCGTGCCGACCAGGTCGCAGCTGCCCGCACCGGGCCGCCCTCAGGCCCAGGCGCCCGCCCTGCCCCGAGGGGAGGGGCTGGTGGTGGTCGTCAACGAGCGGGCTGGCTCGGCGGACTCCGCCGCGCTGGTGCGGGACGCGCTGCCGCTCGCGGAGATCGTGCAGTGCACGCCCGAGGAGCTGTCGGCGGAGCTGGAGAAGGCGGCGAACCGAGGCCGGGCGCTGGGGATCCTCGGCGGCGACGGAACGATCAACCGCGCGGCGACCGTCGCCGTGGCACACGGTGTGCCGCTGGCCGTCTTCCCCGGCGGCACCCTCAACCACTTCGCGTACGACCTGGGCATCGAATCGGTGGACGACACCTGCCGGGCTCTCGCGGGCGGCGAGGCCGTCCGTGTCGACCTGGGGCGCTTCACGCCGGGCCCGGACGGCGAGGAGGCGGGGTACTTCCTCAACACCTTCAGCCTGGGCGTCTACCCGGAGCTCGTCCGTATCCGCGAGCGCTGGTCGCCGCGGATCGGCGGCTGGCCGGCCGGCGTGCTGGCCGCGGCACGGGTGCTGCGCGGCGAGCACCCGCTGGAGGCCGAGGTCCAGGGGCGACGCCGCCCGATGTGGCTGCTGTTCGCCGGGAACGGCATCTACCAGCGGATGGGTCCCACACCCGGCCACCGTCTCGATCTTGCCGACGGACTGCTCGATGTGCGGGTGGTGCACGGCGGGCGCCTGCCCGGGCTGAGGCTGCTGGCCGCGGCGCTCGCCGGGCCGCTGAGCCGCTCGCCGGTGCACGCGGCGCACAAGCTGCGGCATCTCCGCATCTCCGGGCTCGCACCGGGGACTCCACTGGCGTACGACGGTGAAGTGTCCGAGGCTCCGCCGGAGTTCGTGGTGGACAAGGCGGTCGAGACGCTCACCGTCTACCGTCCGCAGGCCCTGCTGTAGCCGGAGGGGCGGTATCCGGCTTCCTGGGGGAGTTCACCGGGGCAGGCTGTACGCGGGAGACGCTGCGGGGCAGGGGAGCCGCTGTGACCGGCGGTTCTACGCGGCCGCAGGCCGGCGTCCGGACGGCGAGGTGCGACGGCACGCGGACCTCGCCGCCGGCCCAGGTGTCCGGAGCTCGCCCCGATGGATGGCGTCCCACATTCCAGGACACGGGTCTCGCCATACGGGACATCGGCGTACCGTTGCCGTATCCGCTTCAGCAGAAGGAGTCCGGCCATGTCGAAGGAGACCGCCGTCTACACCCATGGGCACCATGAGTCGGTGCTCCGCTCGCACCGCTGGCGGACCGCCGCCAACTCCGCGGCGTATCTGATCGGTGAACACCGGCCGGGTCTGGACCTGTTGGACGTGGGATGCGGTCCGGGCACCATCTCCGCCGACCTGGCCGAGCTGGTCGCGCCCGGGGTGGTGACGGCGGTCGACGCCGCCGAGGACGTACTTCGCCGGGCGCGCGAGAGTGCCGCCGGGCGCGGCCTGCACAACGTCCGCTTCGCGGTCGCCGACGTCCACGCCCTGGACTTCCCCGACAACTCCTTCGATGTCGTCCACGCCCACCAGGTGCTCCAGCACGTCGGCGATCCTGTGCAGGCGCTGCGCGAGATGCGGCGCGTCTGCCGGCCCGGCGGCGTCGTCGCGGCACGCGACAGCGACTACGGCGCCTTCACCTGGTTCCCGCAACTGCCCGCCCTGGAGGAGTGGCAGGAGCTGTACCACCGGGTGGCCCGCGCCAACGGCGGTGAGCCGGACGCCGGACGCCGCCTGCTGTCCTGGGCACGCGCCGCCGGCTTCACCGACATCACCGCCACCGCCGCCACCTGGTGTTTCGCCACCCCTGACGAGCGCGCGTGGTGGAGCGGTCTGTGGGCCGACCGTACGACCGCGTCCGTGTACGCGAAGCTCACGGTCGACGGCGGCCATGCCTCGGCGGAGCAACTGGCCGGCATCGCCGACGCCTGGCGCGCTTGGGGCTGCCATGACGACGCCTGGTTCATGGTCCCGCACGGCGAAGTCCTCTGCCGGGCATGAACCACGAGTGCGCCGGCCTCCGGGACGGCGCACCGCCTTCGCAACCCGCCCTCAATCGGGCAATCGATTTCGCCTGCGGCCCTCGCCAACTAGGCTCGCCCGTATGGAGATCCTCGGAGCCACGCTGCGTATCTGCGTCGACGATCTGGAGGCCTCGGCAGCCTTCTACGAACGCCTCACCGGCACCACGCCGCTGCGCTTCGAACGCGCCGGGGTCTCGGCCGCCGCGGTCGGCTGCTTCCTGCTGATGAGCGGCCCCGAGTCGGAGCTGGAGGTGCTGCGCAAGGTGACGGCGACGATCGCCGTGAAGGACGTTGACGATGCGTACGCCACGCTCTGCGAGGTCGGCGCGCGGATCATCGCGGGGCCGGTGGCGACGCCGGTGGGCCGCAATCTGATCGCCGTCCACCCCGACGGTTCGGTCTTCGAGTACGTCGACCGCAAGGCGGCGGAGTGACCTTGCGGGTCACCCTCCGCCGCCGGCCGTGCATCAGCCCGGGGGGCGCATCCGGTAGTCGTAGGCGTCGGGCAGCGCCTCGTCGGTGAGCTGTGACCACAGCTCACCCAGGATCTCCGCGCCCTCGCGCAGGTCCGCCACCTCGAAGCCCGCGTCGAAGACGGCGCGTGCCGCCTCCGTACGCCCCTCGGCGAGCAGGAGCTGGGCGTCGATCAGACGGAAGCGGCCCCGCTGTCGCACCGCGGGCCGCAGCCGGGAGAAGGCCGCGCGGGCTTCGGCGGTGCGGCCCACGGCGAGCAGGGCCGCGACGGCCTCCCGGCCGAGGGCTGCCGTCGCCGCCGTCCAGGTCTCGCCGTCGTCGCGGCGCTCCTGGCACAGGTCGTCGAAGGCCTCCGCGTAGCGTTCGGCGGCCCGCACGAGATGACCGCCCTCCTGGTCGGCGACGGCGAGGCAGCGCAGCAACGGCCAGCGGGACGATGCACGGTGAAGGCCGCGCTCCCAGCTGCGCACGGCCTGTGCGAGGTCGCCCGCATGCCACTGGGCGATGCCGAGGTGGTACTCGGTCAGCGGCTCGGCGGGGGCGGTCTCCAGCATGTCGCGCCAGTACGGTGCGACGAGCGAGGGCCCGGGCGGGGTGACCCCGCGGGGCTCGGGGAAGACACCGGTGGTGAGCAACTCCGCCCAGGGGGCCTGCTCTTCGCCGAGCGTCGACTCCGCGAAGGGTGTGCCGGGGAGCTTGTAGCCGGCGCGCAGTACCTCCAGTGCGCCCCACCCGGAGCCGGTGGCGAGCGACTCGGCCGGTTCGCCATCCGCGTACGGCCGCCACGCCTCGTATGCCGCATCCACCTCCGCCCGGGGCAGCGCCTCGGACAGCCGTGCCTCGACCTCCACGCGCGCCGCGCCCCAGTCGTCGCCGTGCACCGCCCCCGGGTCGGCGGCGAGCGGCCCGTACGACTCCAGCCAGCTCAACTCGCCGCCCGCGTCCAGGCGTACGTGCTCCAGCTGGGTACGGGCGAGTCCGGCCTGGATCTCGGCATAGCCGCCCGTACCCGGCGCGGTAAGCCACTGCTGCCAGCGCCGTCCGCCACGGCCCGAGCCCCAGAGGAAGAGCTTGCGGCCGCGCAGCACATCGGTCGAGGTCTGTATGAGCCCGAGCCCGTCCGCGTCCAGCGAGGCGATCCACTTACGGGCCTCGTCCGGCACCTCGTAGAAGTAGTCGGCGGGGTATTCGCCGCGCAGCGGATACGTACGGTCCGCGCCCTGCCACTCAGGTACCGGAACCCGCCGCAGGCTGCGCTCGTATCCGAACTGCCAGGCTTCCTCGGCGGGTGCGAGCACGCGCGTCGACTCGTGCTCCTCGACGGCGATGTTGGACCACCAGTAGACGGGCGCCGGCCACTCGTGCGGATTGCGGATCCGTACGCCGACATGGAGGAAGTCGGAGTCGGCGGGCAGCCACAGGTCGACCTGGAACGGCAGATCACGCAGCCGCTCCCATTCCCAGAGCCGGACCATTTCACCGCCGTCGGGGGCGGGGACCAGGGCGGCGTGCAGCGGCGCGCAGGAGAGCGTGGTGTGGCCGGTCGCGCCGACGTTCCACTCGATACCGCCGGAGAACCACGCGCCGTTGAGCGCGAAGTCGGCGGGCTGGAAGACGGGGTTGGCGTAGAGGAGTTCACGCCCGGTCGGCTTGTGGTGCAGCGAGTGGATACGGCCGCCGAGGCCCGGCAGTACGGTGGCCCGCAGCCGTTCGTTCTCGATGACGATCGCGTCGAGACGGGTCGGTGTGCGCTCGCGTCCGTACCCGTCGAGCACCCGCACGGGAAGCACGGTGCGCAGCGGCTCGTACCCGATCTGACGTGCCATCTCGCGCGGCAGTTCCTGCTTGGCCCGCTCGTCGAGAGAGTGCATCTCGTCCAGCGGCCGCAGGGCAGGCAGCGGGTTGGGCGGCCCGACCGGGGCTGCGGGCAGAGTCAGTACGGTACGCCGCACGGTGGTGGCCAAGGCAACCTCGCATCCTCGCGCGGGCTGCCGACAGCTCCTGTGGCCGACACCCCGACGACCATGGAACACGGTGGACGCTGCCCTGACCAGGGCCTCCGTGGGTCAGGCTTCGGCAAAGGCGGCCACGATCAGGTCCGCCAGCAGGGCGCCCGCGCTGCCGTCGGGGTCAAGATCGGGGTCGTACACGGTCACATTGAGCCCCACGCAGCGATCCGACCGCACCAATACCTTGAGCAGCTCGGTGACTTCGGCCGGAAGCAGCCCGTCCGGATCGGGGCTGTCGACGGCGGGCATCACGTCCGGATCCAGTACGTCCGCGTCCAGATGGACCCAGAATCCGTCGAGCTCCGGCACTTCGAGGGTCTGTACGACGGCACCGGCCGACTCTGCCGGGCCGTATTGGCGCAGCTCGCCGACCGTAGTGGCCGACATCTTCAGCTGCGCCAGCTCTGCCAGGTCCTCGTCGAAACAGTCCCGGATGCCGAACAGCCGTACGTCCTCGTCTCGCAGATAGGGCTTCAGCCCCTCCAGATCCGTCAGGTCCTCCTGCCCGCGACCGGTCGCGAGCGCCAGTTCCTCCCCGGCGGCAGCTCCGACCCGGTCGGAGTTGCCGGGGTGCCGGAAGTCGGCGGACGCGTCGATCGCGGCCAGCCCGTACCGGCCGAGGCGGCGCAGGGCGAGCGAGGCGCCGAGCTGGATCGAGCAGTCGCCGCCGAGGACCACGGGGAAGTCCCCGGACCGCACATGACGCTCGATGCGGTCGGCGAGACTGCGGGTGTAGGAGGCGAGGGCAGCGGCGTTGAAGACCCCGTCACCCTCCTGCCAGTCGCCCAGGTCGTAGCGCGGCGGTACGACGACGCCGCCCTCGAAGGCGCCGAGACGCTGCACGATCCGCTGCTCTCGCAGGGCACCCGCGAGCTTGTAGCAGCCGGGGACGGTGCCCGGCGCCGGACGCCGCAGGCCAAGGTTGGAGGGAGCGTCGACGACCACGATATTCCGCATGGGCTCATCCTCACCGCCGTACTCTGGATCTTCAATGCGTTTCGGCGAGGAGAGGGCGGCAGGGCAGATGGGCACTCAGCACACGTACCGGGTGATCGTGCGCGGGACCTGGGACGGGCTGACGGACGAGGCACGTGACGGTCTCCTCTCCGACGTGGCCGACCACGGCATCGCGCAGATGCAGTTCACCGCGGAGGGCTCGCTCGCCTACGACAGCGCGCTCAGGCATTTCACGTACCGCTATGTCGTTCTCTCGGACGCGGCGGACGGTGAGGAGATGGCCGGAGCGATCGCCGAGGACAGGGCGGAGACGGCGCTCAGGGCTCTGGGCCGCGGCTTCCGGGATCTGCGCGCGACGGCCACGGACATGGACACCATGAAGGTCAATCGCAAGGGCCGCTGAACGACGCCAGGCGCCGCGAAGTACCGTCAAGTACCGTCGGGCGCCGCCAAGTTACCCAGGCCCTTACGTTCCGCTGAGCCCCTCCAAGTCCCGCTGAGCCCCTCCAAGTCCTCTACGGCGCATCTCATCAGTGATCGCCCAGCGTTCGTGGTCGCGCCATGCCCCGTCGATGAAGAGGAAGTCGGGCGAGAAGCCCTCGAGCCGGAATCCGGCGCGGCGTACGAGTGCGAGGGAAGCAGTGTTGCCCGGCTGGATGTTGGCCTCGAGGCGGTGCAGGCCGAGCGGGCCGAAGGCATGGCGCACGACAAGGCCGAGGCCCTCGCTCATCAGGCCGCGGCCTGCGGCATGCGCGAAGGCGCCGTAGCCGATCGCCCCGCTCAGGAAGCCGCCCTCGACGATGTTGTTGATGTTGATGAAGCCCGCGATCCGCCCGGATTCCCGCATACAGACGAGGAATCCGGCCTTGGTCGGGTCCTCGATGAGCCGTCCGGCGTAGGCGGCGTACGTCTTGGCCGTGACGGGCGGGAAGAGCCAGGGACGGTGGTGCTCCGTACTCCCTGCCGCGAGCGCCGTGAATTCCTCGCTGTCCCCGTACGCGTAGGGGCGTACGCCGACCTGCGGCCCCGTGGCGAGGTACGCGGCGGTGGCGGAGTGCTCGGGCATCACGACAGATTATCGGGGCGCTCCGGCGCCCTCACTTGGCACGCCTGCGGAGGAAGTAGGCGCCGCACACGACGCCGATCAGGAACATCGCGAGGAGGGCCAGGCAGAGAGGCATGGTCACTTCCGGGATCAGCAGCCGGATCTTGACCTGCCGGGTGTTCTCGAAGATGAAGACGACAGCCACGATCGCGACCGCCATGACGCTGATCCTGGCCGCAGTGAACCGGCCGTTGACCTGGCCCTTCCCGCCGCTCGATGTCTGCTTGGCGCTCATGGGACCAGGATGAACGGATCCTGGTCCCATGCGGCACTGGAACGGGCCGTACGGGTGTGGAACGTGCCGTACGGGTGAGGGGGTGTGGGCCGTCAGTGAGCCGGCCGCCGCCCGATCGTGCCGTCAGTGGTGGGCGAGCACCAACTGCGGCTCTTCGTCCGCCGCGGCCGTCTCGGGGTCGGGCCGCTGGATCAGCAGCGAGCTGAGGACACCGATCGCCAGCAGTGCAAGCGCCGCGTACATGGCGTGCTGATAGCCGGCCTCGGTGGGACCCTGCGCATCGCTGCCCGCCGTGATCATGGCCGAGGCGATCGCGATGCCCAGCGAGGCACCGATACCGAAGCACGCGCCATTGAGACCGGAGAGCGAGCCGGGCTTGTCCTTGGGGGCGGTGGTGACGGCGAGACCGTTGAGGCCGGTGAGCATGAAGCCGCCGTAGGTCACACCGAGCGCGGCCAGTGAGGCCACCAGGATCCACTCGTTGTGCAGGAAGAACGTGGCGAAGACGAAGATCGCGAAGTTGGCAGCGGCTCCGGCGACCACGACCGTACGCCAGCCGATCTTCGGGCCGAGCCGGCCCGTCAGCGGCGCCGAGATCACGCCGATCAGCTGGATCGGGGTGAGGAAGAGGACGGCGGCGGTGACGGCGGACAGGCCGAGGCCGACGCGGGCGTCCTGGGAGAAGAGCGGAATGGTCAGCGCGATCGCGCCGAAGGCGCCGCCGAGCGTGCAGACCGTGGTGATGAGCAGCGGCCAGGCACGGCGGGAGGCGAGCACCTCGATGTCGATGACCGGGTTGGCGGCACTCTTCTGCGAGAGGACGAACAGGACCAGTGCGGCGACGCCGCCGAGCAGGAAGCCGAGGGTGAGCGGCGAGGCCCAGCCCCAGCTCGCGCCCTGGGCGAGGCCGACGAGGACGCCGGTGAGCCCGATGGAGAGGGCGGCGATCCCGCGCGAGTCGAAACGGGCGTCGGCGGTGGTGGGCGGGACGTCGGGGACGTACTTCCGTACGCCGATGAGGCCCACGACCGCGATGAGGGTGGAGCAGACGAAGATGCCGCGGAACCCGATGGTGTCGGCGATCTGGCCGCCGGCGATGGCGTCGACACCGGCGAGGCCGCCGTTGACGGCGGTGATGATGCCCGCGGCCTTGCCGAAGCCTGCCGGGGTCAGCAGCTGGTTCAGGGTGAGGAAGGCGAGCGTGAACATCGCCGCGGACATGCCCTGGAGGATGCGGCCCGCGATGAAGATCTCGATGTTCGGGGCGAAGACACAGAGCAGATTGCCGGCGATCAGGACGAACGCGCAGACCACCATCATCGGCTTGCGGCCGCGCTGGTCGCTGAGGCGGGCCAGGGTGACCTGGCCGATGGCGGCCATCAGGAAGAACAGTGTCTGGGAGAGACCGGCGGCCGCGGTGGTGGTGCCGAGGCGCTCGATGACATCGGGCAGCGCGGGGCTGAGCATGGTGGCGTTGATCTGGTAGCCGAGTACGGCCAGCACCATGGCCAGCAGCATGCCGCCGCGACCCGCCAGGTCGGATTCGGTCCCGGAACGCGTCCGGCCGAGCGTGGGTGACATGTCGGCCCCTTTGCCTTGGATGTCATGTGCCTTGGATGTGATGCCGCGATGGGAACAGCACGCACGCACCGGCCTTGTCAGACAAGTACGCTCAGACAGAGTGGGATCTACGGGCGTAGAACGTCAAGGCCTTCCTGCTGTGAATTGCGGAGCGATGGCAGAGCAGCAGAAAATCGCAGCTCATCCGGTATCCGGTGGCCATTGCCCCGCCACGAGGGTTCGCATAGCTTGCTGACAAGTGAGCCGAGGAGGATCAGTGGCAGTCAGCGGACAGCAGCGGAGGCCGGTCGTCGTCCTGTACGAGCGGATCGCGGACGCCATCCACGAGGGCACCTACCCGCCCGGCTCCACCCTGCCGTCCGAGCCCCGGCTCGCGGCCGAGCTGGGGGTCAGCCGCCCCGCCCTGCGCGAGGCCCTGCTGCTGCTCCAGGAGGACGGGCTGCTGTCCGTACGCCGCGGAGTCGGCCGGACCGTCAACGACCGCCCGCCGCGGCGCGGTTACGAGCACATCCAGCCGCTGGAGGAACTCCTCTCCCCCGGCTCCCCGCTCCGGGTGCGGCCCCTGCTGCGCGCCGTGGAGGAGCCCACCGACTTCACCACCCAGCATCTGCTCGCGCCCGCCGGGGCGGAGCTGCGGTTCTGGGAGTCCCTGCTGGCAGGGGACGGTACGGCTGCGGCACTCAGCCAGGAGTGGGCAGCCGCCGAGGAGGTGCTGGAGCAGTTTCATCCGGCCTTCGCCGCGGCGCTGCGAGCCGCCCCCACCCCGGCCACCTCGATGCTCGCGGTGCTGGCCGCGGCCTCGCGAGGAGTGACGCTGACCGCCCACAGCGGTGTGACCGCGACGCTGCTCGGGCAGCGGCGCGGCGAGCAGCTGGGCCGGCCGGCCGACACTCCTGCGGTGCTGGTCACGCAGGTGGTACGGGTCGACGACACCCCGATCCTGGCGGCGAAGCACATGCTGCCCACGGGCGCGCCCGCCATGCCCGTACTCCAGTCGAACTGACTGCCGCGAGGCACGCGCGGGAGCAAGAGACGACCGTCACGGCACGGCACACCCACGGTGCCGTACACTCCTCCGCCATGCACTTGTCTGACATCCTCCGCGCCCCCAAGGCCGTCCTCCACGACCACCTGGACGGCGGTCTGCGCCCCGCCACGATCATCGAGCTGGCCCGGGAGTGCGGCTACACCGCGCTGCCGACCGAGGACCCGGCTGCGCTCGCCACCTGGTTCCGCGACGCCGCGGACTCCGGCTCGCTGGAGCGCTATCTGGAGACGTTCGCCCACACCTGCGCGGTGATGCAGACCCGCGGCGCGCTGGAGCGGATCGCGGCGGAGTGCGCCGAGGACCTGGCGGCGGACGGCGTCGTCTACGCGGAGGTGCGGTACGCCCCCGAGCAGCATCAGGAGCGCGGCCTGACCCTCGACGAGGTCGTCGACGCGGTCAACGCCGGATTCCGGCAGGGCGAGCTCCGCAGCGGCGGCAGGATCACCGTACGCGCGCTGCTCACCGGCATGCGCCACACCGCACGCTCCCTGGAAATAGCCGAGCTGACCGTCGCGCACCGCGAGCGCGGGGTGGCCGGCTTCGACATCGCGGGCGGCGAGATCGGCAACCCGCCGGCCCGTCATCTGCCCGCCTTCCAGCATCTGAAGCGGCACAACTGCCACTTCACGATCCACGCGGGCGAGGCCGTCGGCGCCGAGTCGATCCACGAGGCGGTGCAGATCTGCGGCGCCGAGCGCATCGGTCACGGCGTACGCATCACCGACGACATCACGGTGCACGACGACGGCTCGGCGGACCTGGGCCACCTTGCGTCGTACATCCGCGACAACCGCATCGCCCTGGAGGTCTGCCCGACCTCCAACCTCCAGACGGGTGCCGCGAAGGACTACGCCACCCACCCCATCGACCTGCTGCGCCGCCTCGGCTTCCGGATCACGCTCAACACGGACAACCGCTTGGTCTCCGGCACCACCATGAGCCAGGAGTTCCAGCACATGGTGGATGCGTTCGGCTACGGTCCGGAGGTCTTCGAGGAGTTCACGGTCGCCGCGGTCGAGTCGGCGTTCCTGCCGCTGCCGGAGCGCCGCCGCCTGATCGACGAGGTGATCCGGCCGGGGTACGCGGCGCTCGGCCGCTGACCGGACGACCGTGCCCGGCGGCTGATCTGCGGAGTTCAGCCGCCGGGGGTGGATGCGCCCCCTCATGGGGCCGTGATGCCATCGAACCGATCAGTTCACCCTGCCTTTGACGACGGGCACTTCGAGGGTTCTGGTTTCTCGGGCGGGCTGGTGACGGGCGTCAGATCAGGGCGGGCTCGTCGAGTGTCAGTGTGCGGGCGTCCGCGTCCAGCACCGCGGGCACACCGAACGGCATCGTCAGCGCGGTCGTACCGTGTCCGAACCCGAACTCCTCGACGACCGGAACACCGAGCCCGCCCAGCCGGTCCTGCAGCACCGCGCGTACCTGTTCGTAGGGACCGCACTCCGCCCAGGAGCCGAGCGCGACACCCGCAACGCCCTCCAGCCAGCCGGAGCGCAGCAGCTGGGTAAGGATCCGGTCGAGACGGTAGTCCTCCTCCCCCACGTCCTCGATCAGCAGCAGACCGCCGCGGGCCGAGCGACGGGCGTGCGGGGTGCCGAGGTCGGCGGCGAGCAGGCTGACACAGCCGCCGAGCGTGATGCCCCTGGCCCGGCCGGGGACCATCGTGCGGGCCGTCTCCAGACCCAGGGTCCGTACCGACTCGGGCGCGAAAAGAGTGTCCCGCAGCGACTCCTGGGTGCGCTCGTCCGTGAGGAAGGTCAGCGCGCCGACCATCGGGCCGTGCAGCGTGGCCAGTCCCATCCGGGCGGCGAACGCCTCATGGAGGGTGGTTATGTCGCTGTAGCCGACAAAGACCTTCGGACCGGCTGCGCGTATCGCGGACCAGTCGAGCAGATCGACCATCCGCAGCGCGCCGTACCCGCCGCGGGCACAGAACACCGCGGAGACCGACGGATCGCACCAGGCCTGGGTCAGTTCGCGGGCGCGGGCCTCGTCCGACCCGGCGAGGTACCAGAACTCCGGGTGCCGGTCCCGGACATGAGGCATGACGACGGGGTCCAGGTCCCAGCCGCGCAGGATGGCCAGACCCGGTGCGAGACGGTCCTCGGGGACCGGTCCGCTGGGCGCCACGACGGCGACCCTGGCCCCGGGCCTCAGTCGTGCGGGGCGGGTCAGGGGCCGGGGGTCCGGCCCGCGGCGAGGCCGGTGCCGGATCCGGCGCCCCCCGGGAAGAGACGGCGGGGTCACTTCTTGAGCTCCAGCAGGGGGATGTCGGGACGCGGAATGCCGAAGGCCTGGGCGTAGAGGGAGAGTTCGGCCTCGAGCACCCGGATCAGGGTGTCTGCCTTGCGGAAGCCGTGCCCCTCCCCGTCGAAGGCGATGTACGCGTGCGCGATGCCGCGCCCCGCCGTCCGGGCCAGGAACCGCTCGCACTGCACGGGCGGACAGACCACATCGTCGAGTCCTTGCAGCAGCAGGAACGGCGCGGTGATCCGGTCTACGTGTTGCAGCGGCGAGCGCTCGCGGTAGCGCGCGGGGACTTCGGCGATCGGTCCGATCAGCGACTCCAGATACGGCGACTCGAAGTCATGAGTCTCGTCGGTGGCCCAGCCCACCAGGTCGAGAACCGGGTAGAGGATGGTGCCGCAGGCGTAGACATCGGTGGTGGCGAGGGAAACGGCAGTGGTATAGCCGCCCGCACTGGCGCCGCGGATGGCGAGCCGCGCCGGATCAGCCGTGCCCTCGGCTGCCAGTGTCTCGGCGACGGCCGCGCAGTCCTCGACGTCGACGACTCCCCACTGCTCCCTCAGCCGGTTGCGGTACTCCCTGCCGTAGCCGGTGGAGCCGCCGTAGTTGACCTCGGCGACGCCGATGCCTCGCGAGGTGAAGTAGGCGATCTCCAGGTCCAGGACGAGCGGGGCACGGTCGGTGGGGCCGCCGTGCGCCCAGACCACGAAGGGCGGCAGTTCGTCGTCGGGCGCGATCCGGTCCGGGCTGTGGGGCGGGTAGATATGGGCGTGGATCTCGCGGTTGTCGGGGCCGGTGAAGGTACGGATCTGGGGCTCGGGGTAATACGCCGGGTCAACCGGGTCGTCGTGCGCCGAGCCGATCACCCGGGTCCGCCCGGTGCAGGTGTCCAGCTCCACCACCTCGTACGCGCTGCGCGGGCTGGCCGCGACCCCGATCACCCGGTCGCCGTGCACGGCGAGGGTGGCCGCCCACTCGGTCCACGGTCCCGCGGCGTCCACGAGCTCACCAGTCTCCGGGTCCAGTATCCCCAGTGCGGTGGTCCCCTTGCCGTGGATGACGGCGATCAGCCCGTTGTCCAGGGGGTGGAACCACTGGAGGCCGATTTTCCACAACGATCCGCCGAACTCCTCCCCGCGGCCGGGGCAGAGGCTGGTGCCCGGTACGACACCGGGCGCGAGTGCGTCCAGCCGGATGCGCTGCGGCTCCCACCAGTTGCCGAGGTCGGAGACGAAGAGCAGGGATCCGTCCGGGGCCCATTCGACCTGGGCGACCGACTCGTCCGTCCCCCCGGCCACCGGCCGCGCCGCGGTGAACAGTCCCTCCCGGGTCACCTCGCCGAGCATCACCACCGTGCCGTCCCAGGGCATCTGCGGATGGTCCCAGGCGATCCAGGCGGCGTGCCGCCCGTCCGGCGAGAGCCGAGGCCCGGTGACGAAGCGGTGCCGGTCGTCGCAGAGTTCGCGCACCGCACCGCGGTCCTCGGCCGCCGAGCCGTCCAGCGGCACGGCCGCGATCACCCGGCGTACGTCCGTGGGTGCCTGGCCGGTGAACTCCTCGAGCACGCACCAGACTTCGCCGCTACTGCCCCGGTCGAGGTGGATCTGCGGGTCGACCCAGCGCAGACCGCCACCGAGGGCCGACACCGGGGTGAGCGGCCGGGGCGCGGCCTCGGGCACGTCCGGCTCGTAGACGTACAGCCGCTGGTCGGGGAAGTGGACGAAGACGACGAGCGGGGTGCCCTCGGCGCGCCGGGCCCCGGCCCAGGGCCGGCCGCCGTACTCGATGACCCTGCTGCGTACGTTCCACGGGGCGGGCAGCACCGATTCCTCGCCACCGTCGGCCCGTCTGCGCACCAGGGCCCTTCGACCGCCCTCGGTGGGGCGTGGCACGGTCCACCACACCTCGTCGCCGACGATGCCGACATACTCCGGGCGCCCGTCGTGCCCGGCGGCGAGCGCCGCGTCGATCGGTGATGGCCAGGTTCCGTAGGCCCCCGTGGGTACCATGCCCAATTCCCCCTATGCGGACTGCAAATAGTGGTCGAGGACCTTGACGCCGAAGTGCAGCGCCTCGATCGGAACGCGTTCGTCAACCCCGTGGAACAAGGCTTGGTAGTCGAAGCCGATGGGCAGCTTCAGCGGCGAGAAGCCGTAGCCGGTGATGCCGAGGCGCGAGAACTGTTTGGCGTCCGTGCCGCCCGACATGCAGTACGGGACGACATGCCCGTCGGGGTCGAAGCGCTCCACCGCGGCGCGCATCTTGGCGTACGTCGGGGAGTCGACGGGTGCCTGCAGCGCCGCCTCCCTGTGGTGGAACTCCCACTCGACGTCCGGACCGGTCAGCAGATCCATGGTGGCCTGGAACTCGGCCTCGCCGCCCGGCACCATCCGCCCGTCGACATACGCGGTGGCCTGCCCCGGGATGACATTGACCTTGTAACCGGCTGCCAGCATGGTCGGGTTGGCGCTGTTGCGCAGGGTCGACTCGACCAGCGCGGCGGACGGGCCGAGCTTCGCCAGCACCTCATCGGCGTCGAAGCCGTCCTCGTGCACATCGATATCGATGCCGTGCAGCGCGGCGAGCTCGCTCAGCGCCGCGCTCACGGTCGGTGTGAGCCGCACCGGCCACTCGTGCTCGCCGATCCGGGAGATGGCTGCGGCCAGCCGGCTCACCGCATTGGCGCGGTTGACCTTGGAGCCGTGGCCGGCTCTGCCCTGCGCGGTGAGCTTGAGCCAGCCCGTGCCGCGCTCTCCTGCCGCGATCGGATAGAGCGCCATCCCCGGCCCGGCGTGGAAGGTGAAGGCCCCGGATTCGCTGATTCCTTCCGTACACCCCTCGAAGAGAGACGGGTGGTGGTCGGCGAGGAAGCCGGAGCCGTCGATGGCGCTCGCCTCCTCGTCGGCGGTGTACGCGATCACGATGTCGCGCCGGGGCCTGATGCCGGCCCGCGCCCATGCCCGTACGACCGCAAGGACCATCGCGTCCATGTTCTTCATGTCGATCGCCCCGCGGCCCCACACCACCCCGTCGCGGATCTCCCCGGAGAAGGGGTGCACGGACCAGTCGGCGGGCTCGGCGGGCACCACGTCCAGATGGCCGTGGACGAGCAGGGCTTCGGCGGACGGGTCGGTGCCCTCGATGCGCGTGACGACATTGGTGCGCCCGGGGGTGCGCTCCAGCAGGGCCGGTTCGAGTCCGGCGCCGGCCAGCCGCTCGGCCACATACTCCGCGGCCGGCCGCTCGGTGCAGTCGCCTCCCCCGCGATTGGTGGTGTCGATACGGATCAGCTCGGAGGTGAAGGTCACCACCTCGTCGAGTGCCCGACCGTCGATGGGGGTCGTCACGTCAGCCATACTGCTCCTCCACCGCCGCAGAGACGATCGTTGTGACCGCTTTGAACGTACGAATGCCCTCATACATCGTCTCGCTGGTGTACGCGACACGCCGTTCACCGCTGGGCGCGGCTCCCGGTACGACGGTGGCGGCGGCAGCCAGATGCTCCGCGTCGAACTCCAGCTCCACGGTGAACGGTCCGCCCCGCACCGGCTCGTGCCGCACGGCGAGGGCCGTGGCCTCCTTCGCGGCGGCGCGGATGTCGGAGGCGGTACGGGCCGGAGTGCGGCACACCGCCGCGTACCGCGAGACATGGTCCTTCACCGCGATCTTGCGGGCCTCGGGCGCATACCCCAGGGCGTCCTCGCAGGTCAGGTCGTCACCGGTGACCAGCACCACCGGGACCCCGTACTCCGCGACGACATGCGCGTTGAGCAGGCCCTCACTCGCCCGCTCGCCGTTCAGCCACACCCCGGTGATGGAGTTGGCGAGATAGGTGTGGGCGAGCACGCCCTCTGTGCCTGCCCCCGTGTGGTACCCGACGAAGGCGATGCCGTCCACGTCGCCGTGCTGCACGCCCTCCACCATGGAGAGCGACTTGTGTCTGCCCGTGAGCATCTGGACCCGCTCGTCCAGTCGCTCCAGCAGCAGATTACGCATGCTCCAGTGCGCCTCATTGATGAGCACCTCATCGGCGCCGCCGTCGAAGAAGCCGAGCGCGGCTGCGTTCACATCGGAGGTGAACATGGACCGGCAGCGCTCCCACTGGGGAGTGCCGGGCAGCACGTCGGCCGGCCAGGTCACTCCGGTGGCGCCTTCCATGTCGGCGCTGATGAGGATCTTCATGCCAGGAAACCGTACGCGTCGCCCGGCGGGCGGGCCAGCCCTGTGGATAACTACCCGCGGGCCGGGCCGTCTGCGTCACCCGTTCCGGCCTACGACCAGCCATTTCGAGGGCAGCTCGATCCGCGAGCCGTCCGGCATGTACTCCGTTGTGGTCAGCGGAAGTTCGCCGCTCGCGAATACCGCAAGCCCGGCCTCCCGGAAGAATTCCGCCACATCCGAATCCGCCACGGCTCCCGGCACTATGCCATGACGGAGCACCGGCTGAAGCTTGGGCGGCGGCCCCTCCGGTCGGTTGGCCAGGCCCATCAGCTGCTGTCCGGCGGCTTCCGCCAGCTCCACCACGAAGGCCCGTCCCCGCTCCCCCACCAGCGTCGCGACCGAGTCGGCCAGCGCCTGCCTGTCCTGCGGGTCGCACTGGTGGAGCACCCCGCGCAGATAGACATTGGCGTCGCCGAGCTCGGCGTGCAGCTCGGTCACCAGCTGCCCGTCCACCGCGTCGGTCTCCCGGAACCGTGCCCCGCCCCGTCCGTCCTTGTGCCGGGCAAGCTCTATCGCGGCGGCCGACAGGTCCACCCCCAGCACATGCGGGAAGCGGTCGGCGAGGAAGAGGGTCTGGGTGCCGTTGCCGCAGCCCAGATCCACCAGGGTGAGGTCGGGGTCCGTCACATGCGGTTCGTAGAGCGCGAGATGTACTCCCGAGGTGAGCGCCGGTTCCGCATCCCACAGGACCTCCCCCGGTGCGTCGGATGCCTCGCTCCAGAAGCCTTCCCAGGCTTCCTTGTACCGACTCGTCACGCTCATGACCGGCTCCCCAGGGATATGACACGACGTCAAGGCCGGTCTACCGCGCCCGGCTTGTGCCGACAAGCGCCCGGCGCATTCCTTCACGTAGCGTTTGACCCTCGAGCACGCCGTCTCACCGCCCTACCGGCGCGCGGGCGCAGGACAAGGAAGGACAGGACACACGAGAACAGGGCGCGACGCGGCTCAGGGCGCCTGCCCGCCCCTACGGCAGTGCCAGCTCGAACCAGACCGTCTTGCCGTCGGTCGTACGGCTGGTGCCCCACTCCCGCGCCAGGCTGCTCACCACCCGCAGTCCCCGCCCGAGCTCGTCGCCGGGGCGCACTTCGAGCAGGGTCGGCAGCGTGTGGTCCTCGTCCTCCACTTCGCACAGCAGGGAACCCGCCCGTACCAGCCGAAGCTCCGCGCGACGGCCGTGCGCATGCCGCACCGCGTTGGTGACCACTTCGCTGACCAGCAGTTCCACGGTCTCCGTCACCTCGCCCAGGCCCCAGGCCCGCAGCTGTCCACGGACCAGCCGCCGCGCCCGCGCCGCCTCGCGCGGCTCCAGCGACAGCTCCCAGGCGGCCACCGACTCGGCGTCGATGCCGTTCAACCGGGCCATCAGCAGGGCGACATCGTCCTTGCGTCCGCCACTCGTGTTCAGCGCGCGGATGATGGTGTCGCAGGCATCGTCCATGGAGGCGGCCGGGTGTGCGGCGGATTCGCACAGCGTCGCCAGACCGACGCCGATGTCCTCGCCCCGCACCTCCACCAGCCCGTCGGTGCACATGACGAGACGGTCGCCGGGCGACACGGGCACCCGGACGCTCTCGAAGGGGACCCCGCCGACTCCGATCGGCGCGCCGGTCGGCAGATCCAGCAGCTCGCTGCGCCCGTCGGCGGCGCGGACGATCACCGGCGGCACATGGCCGGCGTTCGCCATTCGCAGGTCATTGCGGATCGGGTCGTACACCGCGTACAGACAGGTCGCGAGGTAGTGCTCGCCCAGTCGCTGAGCGAGATCGTCGAGGTTGCGCAGGAGCTGTTCGGGCGGCAGGTCGAGCGCGGCCATGGTCTGTACGGCCGTACGCAACTGGCCCATCATCGCCGCGGAGTTGATTCCGTGCCCCATCACATCGCCCACCACCAGCGCGATGCGCGAGCCGGGCAGCTTGATGGCGTCGAACCAGTCGCCGCCGACCCGGCCGAGGAGGGTCCCCGGCAGATAGCGGGTGGCCGTGTCGCATCCGGCCATCGGGTTCACATCGGAGCCGACCTGCGGCAGCATCGAGTCCTGGAGGGTCTCGGCGACGCTCTCCTGGTAGGTGTACATCCGGGCGTTGTCGAGGACGAGACCCGCGCGGGCGGCCAGTTCGGCCCCGGTGACCCGGTCCATGTCGTTGAACAGGGCCCGCTCCGCGTGGCGCAGCAGAATCATGAAGCCCAGCACCACATTGCGGGCCTTGAGCGGCACGACCAGCATCGAGCGGCCGCTGATGAGCGGCCGGATGTCGCGCTTCTCGAACTGCGAGGCGATGGCGGTGCCCATCTGCTCGCTGATACGCGGCACCAGCACCGGTTCGCCGGTGGTCATGCACTGGAAGAACGGGGTGTGCACGGGGAATGGCATGGACTCGCCGACCGGCACCACATCGTCCCAGCGGCCGGGCTCGTCCACATGTTCCACGGCGACGCGGTGCCACATGGTGGTCGCGTCCGGCGGCCCGTCCGGGAAGCCCTCGCCCGCAATGACCTGCTCGCGCAGATATGTGCCCGCGACATCGGTGAAGCGCGGCACGACGGCCGCGCTGACTTCCTGGATCGTACGGGCGAGGTCGAGCGAGGAACCGATGCGTCCGCTGACCTCGTTGAGGAATTCGAGCCGCTCGCGCACCGCGGCGTATTCGAGATCCTGCTCGAGGTCCGCCGCGTGCACCGCCCGGCCCGCGGCTGCCGCCGCCTCGGCGGCCCGCTGCCGCTCCCGGCGCTCCGCGCGCCTGGGCACACCCCAGTCGGGAGTGACCGGCACCCGGTCGTGATGGCTGAACTCGAGCACCGGATACCCCAGCTCGAGAACCTGCGAGACGATCCGCGTCGACTCGTGGACACTCATGCTCGGCAGGATCTCGGGGAGCCTGCGCGCCAGCTCGTCGAAGCCGGGGAACTCGGTGTGCAGGGCGAACCCCGGCGCTACGCGCTCGACGCTCTCGTCCTCGCCCGTGAACTGCCCGGCGTCCGCGGCGAGCACCAGCAGCCGCTCGCGGCCGGGTCCGACCATGGGATACGCCCACCACAGCACATCGACCCGCTCACGGCCGGTCTCGGAGAGCCGGGCCCGGCCGGCGGCCGGGTAGGAGGTGAGACCGTTCAGCGAGGCGTCGAGTCCGGGCCCCAGGCCTCCGTAGCTGTCCATGGTGTCGTACTCGGCGTCGCCCACCAGAGCGCCGGAGACCGGGAGCAGCTCGACGGCGGACTGCCCCACGGCGTCTTCCCTGCTGGGGCCGAAGAGCCGCCGCGCACCGGTCGACCAGTGCGACACCAGGCCGTCGCCGTCCACGACGACCACGGCAAGCGGAATCCGGCCGACCACGGCGTACTGCTGTGGCGGTGCCGGCGGAAGACCACTGTCCATGAGCGGGAGGCTCCTTCCCTTCGGCCAGGATCCGCGGGCCTTGCACCACGGTACGGCCCTGCGTGCGCCGTGCGCGTGGCAACGGCGGAATAGGTCGTGCGCCCGGGTAGAACTGACGGATAGTCATCCTACGATCGGCCAGCGGTCAGTCCGCGTGCCCCAGTTGCAGATCGCGTTCGGTGCGTCCCCCGCCCGCTACCTGCAGGACGGTCGCCACCGGCGGATAGCCCGCAGCGATCACCGTGTACTCCCCCGAGGAAAGATCGACGAACCGGAAGGTGCCGTCGGGGCCCGTGGTGAGGGTGTCCACCACATTGCCCGCCGCATCGAGCAGCGTGACACGCGCGTCCTCGACCGGGCGTCCACCTCCGGCCCGTACGGTGCCCCGCAGTACCGCCCCGCCCGCCAGCTCGATGTCCTGCCTGGTCTCACGGGACGACTGCACGCTCACGGGGAGCGCGGCGGGGCGGAAGACGGGGGCGCTCGCGGCGAGCGTGTACTCCCCCGCCACCAACTCCGTCATCACATAGCCGCCTTCGCGCCCGCTGCGGGTGGTGGCCACGACGTCGCCGCGTACGTCGGTGAGGGTGACCGCCGCGTCCCGTACCGGCGTGCCGTCAGCCGTGACGACGGCTCCCGCGAGCCGCCCCGCCCCGCCGAGCACCACGTCGAGTTCGACGGGCCGCTCGCCGACGGTGACCGTGACGGCCTGCGGCTGGTGTCCGCCGGCCGCCGCGATCATGACGTACGAGCCGGAGCCGGGGACACTGAGCGCGTACCGCCCGTCCGCTCCGCTCGCACCGCGCCCGATCTGCTGTCCTTGTACGTCGATAAGGGTCAGGGCGGCGCGCGGGACGGTACTGCCGTCGTGGTGCTGGACGGTGCCGCACACGGCGACGCCGGCTGTGTACGCCGGCTGCGCCGTACGGGCGGAGGCCATGGGGGCGGGAGCCGGGGCGGGAGCCGGGATGGTGATGGTGGGTTCGGCGGCGGGGGTGTGGTGGGACACCAGCGGTTTCTCCTTGAGGAAGAAGGCGAGAAAGAGGCCGAGCACAAGTACCGGCACGAGATAGAGGAAGATCCGCGGCATCGCGTCGGCGTACGCCTGGATGTAGCCGTCACGCAGGGCGGGCGGCATCGCGTGCACCATCTGCGGAGTGATGGATTCAGGGTCGGGCAGGCTCACGCCGGCCGGGAGACGGTCGGCGAGCGCGTCGGCGAGCCGGTTGGCGAAGAGCGTGCCGAAGGCGGCGGCGCCGACGCTGCCGCCGATCTGCCGGAAGTAGTTGTTGGCGCTGGTGGCGACACCGAGGTCAGCAGGCGGCACGGCGTTCTGCACGGCAAGGATCAGCACCGGCATCACCAGTCCGATACCGACGCCGAGCACGGCCTGCCAGATGCTGAATTCGAGGCGGGGCGTGCCGGGCTGGAGCCGCGAGAGCAGGCACATGCCGGCCAGCGAGAGCGCGCTGCCGAGGATGGGATAGACCTTGTAGCGCCCGGTTCGGCTGATGCGATGCCCGGAGACGACCGACGCAACGACGACGCCGCCCACCATGGGGAGCATCAACAGGCCGGACTCTGTTGCGCCGGCGCCGTCGACCATCTGGAGGTAGGTCGGCAGATAGCTTGCCGCCCCGACGAGTGCGACGCCGATGACGGCACCCACCAGGCTGGTGATGGTGAAGATCGAGTCACGGAACAGCCGCAACGGAATGATCGGTTCGGGAACGAGGCTTTCCACGACCAGGAAGAGCAGGGTGGTTCCCGCCGCCCCGGCCGCCAGACCCAGAATGACGCGCGAGCCCCACTCGTACTCCGTACCGCCCCAACTGGTCAGCAGCACCAGGCAGGTGGATGCGGCGGCGAGGAACAGCGCGCCGAGGATGTCGAGCCGCGCCCGGGCGGCAGGCTTGGGAAGCTTCAGCACCACCGTGACCACGACCAGGGCGACCAGGCCGAAGGGGACGTTGAAGTAGAAGCACCAGCGCCAGGAGACATGGTCGGTGAAAAAGCCGCCGAGCAGCGGTCCGGCGACCGACGCGAGCCCGAAGACCGCGCCGATGAGCCCCATGAAACGGCCGCGCTCCCGGGCCGGGACGATGTCCGCGATGATCGCCTGCACGCCGATCAGGAGGCCGCCCGCGCCGATTCCCTGGAGGGCACGGAAGGCGATGAGCTGGTCCATGCTGCGCGACCAGCCGGCCAGCGCGGAGCCGATGACGAAGACGACGATCGCGAACTGGAAGACACCCTTGCGCCCGAAGAGGTCGCCGAGTTTGCCGTAGACGGGCAGCCCGATGGTGGCGGTGAGCAGATAGGCGGTGATCGCCCACGGCATCCGTTCCAGGCCCCGCAGATCGCCCACGATCCTGGGCAGGGCGGTGGCAATGATCATCTGCTCGAGCGCGGCGAGCATCAGCGCCAGCATCAGGGCGAGGAAGACGATGCGTACGCGGCGTGGGCTGAGCGCCTCGGGGGCCGGGGCCGCGGGGCCGGGGTGTGAAGGGTCCGACGGCCCCCCGTCCCCGACCGGTGCGGCCTGCCCGTGTTTCACCAGAGTGATGCCGCCCACGTATCTGCTCCCCTTACGTCACGCCTTGGCGCGTAATTCTTCGCATTACGCGCCAAGGGGGAGCAAGCCGGACGTTATGCGGGGCGGCGGCCTACGACGGGCCCAACTGGGCCTGGCAGGGGGCACGTCGGGCGCTCATCAGCGGCTTTCCCGCGACCCGTGGCACGCAAGGCGCACACGGCGCCGCGGGGAAAACCACTCGAAACGGTGAGCGTTACAGCAAATTCGGGACGGAGCTTCGGGACGGCAACTCCGAACAGCGGCTGCGGAACAGCTGCTGTTGTTCCGCGGCCGCGGGACGGCAACCTCGGAGCAGCAACGACCGAGGCAACAGGGAAGCGGCGTCGCGGGCTACTTCTCGACCTCCGTGGCGAGCTTGGCGAGCACGGCGTCGTAGATCCGCGCGAGTCCCTTGGGCGCGAAGGTCTTCTCGAAGAAGCCGCCGATGCCGCCCGCGCCGTTCCAGACGGTGGTGACGACGACCTTCGACCTGCCCTCGCCGGCCGGAGTGACGGTCCAGGTGGTGACCATCGAGGAGTTGCGGTCCTTCTCGACCAGCTGACCTTCGGTCGGCTCGCTCACCTCGAAAAGGCAGTCACGGATCCGCTTGCTGGTCGCCTGGAGTTTCCAGTGGACGAGGGTGCCCGCACCGTCGCCGCCCTCGCGGACCTCGTACTCACTGAAGTGCTCGGGCAGGAGCTTTGCGCGGGTGTTCTCGTAGTCGGCCAGCGCATCGAACACCGTCTCCGCGTCCGCAGAGATGATCCGTTCCGTGGTGGCCTCGACCTGCGCCATTCGTGTTCCTCCAGCACTCGGTTCTTCGGGGGGTGGCGCTAGCCAATCACCTCGGCTCCGGCCGCCCAAATCCGGGCCGCAAGCGATCAAGGGAACATGTGTTCTATTCTGTGGTCAGTGCTACCGAGGAGGCGTCCATGCGCTGGGACAATCTGGTCGAGAACCCCGGGGCGGCCGGGGGCACCGCGCTTTTCGCTGCGTCCGCGGTGACCACCAGAACCTTCGACACCCCCGAATTCCGCGGCATCACCTTCCACGAGATCCGCGCCCGTTCGATCCTGAACCGGGTGCCGGGCGCCTCGCGGATGCCGTTCGAGTGGACCGTCAATCCCTACCGGGGCTGCACGCACGCGTGCGTGTACTGCTTCGCCCGCAAGACCCACAGCTATCTGGATCTCGACACCGGTCTCGGGTTCGACTCGCAGATCGTGGTGAAGATCAACGCGCCGGAGCTGCTGCGCCACCAGCTCGCCTCCCGCAGCTGGCAGGGCGCTCATGTCGCGATGGGGACCAACGTCGACTGCTATCAGCGGGCGGAGGGGCGCTACCGGCTGATGCCGGGCATCATCGCGGCCCTGCGCGACCATGCGAACCCGTTCTCCATCCTCACCAAGGGCACGCTGATCCTGCGCGATCTGGAGCTGCTGCGGCAGGCGGCGGAGGTGACCGAGGTCGGGATCTCCGTCTCGGTCGGCTTCACCGACCCCGAGTTGTGGCGCACGGTGGAACCGGGCACGCCCTCTCCCGAGCGCCGACTCGACGTCGTACGTACCCTCACCGAGCACGGCATCGGCTGCGGGGTGCTCATGGCGCCGGTCATCCCGTTCCTCGGCGACCACCCGGACCAGCTGCGCGCGACGGTGCGGGCGATCGCCGCGTCCGGGGCGACCTCGGTGACGCCGCTCGTACTGCATCTGCGGCCGGGCGCGCGCGAGTGGTTCATGGCGTGGGTGGCACAGCACCATCCGCATCTGGTGCGGCGTTACGAGCGCCTGTACGCGGAGGGGGCGTACGCACCCAAGTGGTACCAGCGCCGCATCACCCGTCATGTCCACGAACTGGCCACCGAGTTCGGCATAGGCCCGGCGGACCGGGGCGCGCCGCGGCGGATCCGCGAGCCGCAGGAGCCGGAGCCGACAGAACCGGAGCCCACGCAGCTCACCCTGCTCTGAGTCGACTGCCAGGCTGCCGGACCGCCGGTGACCGCCGGACTGTCAGTGGCATGGGCAAGGATGTACGCATGACTGTGGAACTCACGCGTGTAAAGGCCCCCGAAGGCGTCGCCCCCGGCACCGGCTACAGCCATGTCGTCTGGGGCACCGGCCGGTTCGTCGCGATATCCGGGCAGTGCGCCTTCGACGAGGACGGCAACGTGGTGGGCGAGGGGAACCCGGCGGCGCAGGCGCGGCAGGTCTTCGAGAATCTCCGACGCTGTCTGGCCGCGGCGGGCGCGTCCTTCGACGACGTGGTCAAGCTGACGTACTTCGTCACCGATGTCGCGCACCTGCCGGCGGTCCGGGCGGCACGCGACGAGGTGATCGACGCCGGACGGCTGCCGGCGAGCTCCGCGGTCCAGGTCGCGGCGCTGTTCCGGCCCGAACTGCTCGTCGAGATAGAGGCGTTCGCGCTCGTCGGCGAGGCGAGCTGACCGGTGAATGTACGTGTTCGGGACATGACGGTCGACGACTGTGAGGCCGTCGCCACGGTCCGGGTGCGAGGCTGGCAGCACGCGTACGCCGGGCTGATGCCGCAGTCCCACCTGGACGCCATGAGTACCGAGGAGGACGCGGCCACGCGACGACAGTTCCTCACCAAGGGCGGCCGGCTGACCAACGTGGTCGCCGAGCAGGAGGGGGAAGTGGTCGGCTGGGGGTGCTACGGACCGTGCCGGGACGGGGGCGACAGCGCGGGTGAATGTGAGCTGTACGCGCTGTATGTGCTGCCCGAGCGGCTCTCCGGCGGGGTGGGCCGGGCACTGATGGAGGAAATGACGGGACGGGCGGTGGCCGCGGGCTTCCCCCGGATGCTGCTCTGGGTCCTCAAGGAGAACGCCCGCGCCCGCCGCTTCTACGAGAAGGCGGGTTTCGCACCCGAGGGCACGGAGGAGCCGTTCGACGTGGACGGGGTCACGGTCCCCGAGGTGCGGTACGCGAAGCGGCTGGACGCCGCACGGGCGGGGTGATGCAGCGGCCTCACGCTGCCCAAGATCATCCAGGGCATCCACGGCATCCAGGCCACCAGAGCATCCAGGGGGCCGCCCTCTGCCCCCGCTCGACCCGTCCCGTTCAGGGCTCTGCCTCAGCGCCGCCACCGGCTGACCCTGCGAACCGCCGGCTCTACGACCCGCCGCCCAGGCGGGCCAATGCTGCCGCTGCCGCCGCCGTCAGCCTCGGGTGGACGCGGGCCGAGCGCAGAACCTCCTCCGCTCTCTTGTCGCCCAGTGCGCCGAGGCCCTCGACACACGCCAGGGCCACCCGCCAATGCGGGTCGCCCTGGATCAGGCGGCGGCTCAGCAGCGTGATCAGGGCCGGTACGGACTCCGGGGCGCGCAGACGCGTGAGCAGCCGCACCGGGAGCAGGGCGTAGGCGACCCGCAGCTCATTGGTGGCGAGCGCGGCGGCCGCCCGCGGCGTACGGGGGTCGTTCAGCTCGGCCAGGGCGTGCGCCGCCGAGACACAGCGCTCGGGATCGCGGTGATTGAGCAGGAGCACGAGCGCCTCGAAGGCCCGCCTGTCCCCCGCGCAACCGAGCCGGAACGCAGCGATCTCCCGTGCCCACAGA
The DNA here is from genome assembly GCF_026341125.1 of Streptomyces sp. NBC_01142. NCBI lineage: Bacteria > Bacillati > Actinomycetota > Actinomycetes > Kitasatosporales > Streptomycetaceae > Streptomyces > Streptomyces sp. NBC_01142. Next base: position 2,324,026 of record NZ_JAPEOR010000001.1, on the reverse strand, counting down.
GGCCGTCGCTGTTCGGTGAGGACCCCCGCGAGCTCCTCCCGGTCCTTGGTGATCAGCAGCCGCTCGTATGCCACCGAACCGCCCGACTCGTCCCGCAGTCGCACCGCGAGAGAGCGTAATTCCTCATCCATGGCGGCCAGCGTATCGGCGGCGCGGCGGCGATCCAGATCACACGCACCCAGGTCTGGCGCGCTCGTTACTCGCGAGTTAACCTCAAGTGAGCGGGTAACCCCCGCACAGCTCACGGTGGCCTGGTGACGCAGCCACCGCGAGTGCTTGTCGGTTCGGTAGTTCAGCACGTTGTACGACGCGACTCCGGGACAGAGTCCGTCGGCCTTTCACCACGACACGCGATTTCCGTGCGCCGTACGCCTTTCTCGGCATCCCTCTCGCGCGCGCTCCTCCCTCAGTCGTCACTCATCCCTGGAGTCCCCCGATGGACACCCCTCTCCACACCATTGCCGTCGTCGGCCTCGGCACCATGGGCACCGGCATCGCCGAAGTGCTCGCTCGCGCCGGCCGTGAGGTCATCGGCATCGACGTCAGCGACGCCGCCGCCCGCCAGGCCGTTGTCGCGCTCGAGGCCTCCACCGCCCGCGCCGTGGAGCGCGAGCGCATCACCGAGGAGGAGCGGCAGAACACCCTCGCCCGCTTCCGTACCTTCTCCGATCTGCAGGCCGCGGCCGACGCCGATCTCGTGATCGAGGTCGTGCCCGAGTCGTACGAGGCAAAGCAGCAGGTCTTCCGCGCTCTGGACTCCGTCGTCCGCCCCGGCACGATCCTCGCCACCGGCACCAACGCGCTGTCGGTGACCCGCCTGGCCGCCGACTCCGAGCACCCGGAGCGCGTGCTCGGCCTGCACTTCTTCAACCCGGCACCGGCCATGAAGCTGGTCGAGGTCGTCTCCTCGGTGCTGACCTCGCCGCACGCCGTCGAGGCTGTCACCGCGCTCGCCCGCGAGCTGGGCAAGGAGCCCGTGGCGGTCGGCGACCGGCCCGGTTTCGTCGCGGACGGACTGCTCTTCGGCTATCTCAACCAGGCCGCCGCGATGTACGAGGCCAAGTACGCCTCCCGCGAGGACATCGACGCCGCGATGAAGCTCGGCTGCGGTCTCCCGATGGGCCCGCTCGCCCTGCTCGACCTGATCGGCATCGACACCGCCCGCACCGTCCTGGAAGCGATGTACGCCGAGTCCCACGACCGGCTGCATGCGCCCGCGCCCATCCTGAAGCAGTTCAGCGAGGCGGGGCTGACCGGCCGCAAGACGGGCCGCGGCTTCTATTCGTACGCCGCCCCCGGCACCTCGGACGTCGTTCCCGACGCGCTCACCCCGCAGCCGGCGGCCGAAGGGGCAGCCGGCCGCGAGGTCCGCTCCGTCGGCGTGGCCGGTTCCGGCACCATGGCGAGCGGTATCGCGGAGGTCTTCGCCAAGGCCGGTTACGACGTCGTGCTCGCCGCCCGCAGCCCGGAGAAGGCGGAGACGGCGAAGGCGCGTATCGCCAAGTCCCTCGCCCGCTCCGTCGACAAGGGCCGGATGACGGCCGAGGCCCGCGAGGCGACCTTGGCCCGCATCGCCCCGGCCGGCTCGCTCGACGCCTTCGCCGAGGTCGACCTCGCGGTGGAGGCCGTGGCCGAGGACCTGGACGTCAAGCAGCAGCTCTTCGCCACGCTCGACAAGATCTGCAAGGAGGGCGCGGTCCTCGCCACCACGACCTCGTCGCTGCCCGTCGTCGCCTGCGCCCGCGCCACCTCGCGCCCGCAGGACGTGATCGGCATGCACTTCTTCAACCCGGCGCCGGCCATGAAGCTGGTCGAGGTCGTCCGTACGGTGCTCACCTCCGACGAGGTCCACGCCACCGTCCGCGCGGTCACCACGAAGATCAAGAAGCACCCGGTGGACTGCGGCGACCGGGCCGGCTTCATCGTCAACGCCCTGCTCTTCCCGTACCTCAACAACGCGATCAAGATGGTCGAGGAGCACTACGCGACCCTCGACGACATCGACGCCGCGATGAAGCTGGGCGGCGGCTATCCGATGGGCCCCTTCGAGCTCCTCGACGTGGTCGGGCTCGATGTCTCGCTCGCCATCGAGAAGGTCCTGCACCGCGAGTTCCGCGACCCGGGCCTGGCCCCCGCGCCACTGCTCGAGCACCTGGTGGCCGCGGGCTGCCTCGGCCGCAAGACGGGGCGCGGCTTCCGCGAATATGCCCGCCGCTGATCGCGACGCGGGCTGGGGCGGGCTGCTCGGACCTTCGGACAGCCCGTCCCCTGCCTCCGGCGGGGGAACCCCCAACCCGCAGGCGCACTCTCCTGCACGAATGCAGTACGTTCAGGTCATGCCCCAGCCCGCTGATCCCACCCGACGGCCTGCTCGTACGAACGCCACGTCCGACGCCCCGGAAAGTGCCGCGGGCAGCCGCGCCGCCGCGCAGCGCCTCAAGATGCGCCGTGAGCTGGCGGCCGCGGCCATGGAGCTGTTCGCGACGAAGGGATACGAGGCGACGACCGTCGACGAAATCGCCGCCAGGGCCGGGGTTGCCCGCCGGACCTTCTTCCGCCACTTCCGTTCCAAGGAAGAGGCGATCTTCCCGGACCACGACGACACGCTGGTGCGGGCGGAGGCGGTACTGAACGCCGCCCCCGCCCATGAGCACCCGCTCGACACCGTATGCCGGGGCATCAAGGAGGTCATGCGGATGTACGCGGCCTCCCCGGCGGTCTCCGTCGAGCGCTACCGGCTGACCCGCGAGGTGCCGACCCTGCGCGAGCGCGAGATCGCCTCGGTGGCCCGCTACGAGCGGCTGTTCACCCGCTATCTGCTGGGCCACTTCGACGAGCGCGACCATCACGACGGCAACGACGACCCGCTGCTGGCCGAGGTGGCCGCGTCCGCGGTCGTCACCGCGCACAACCATGTGCTGCGCCGCTGGCTGCGGGCCGGCGGTCAGGGCGATGTGGAGACCCAGCTCGATCACGCGTTCGCCATCGTCCGGGACACCTTCGGCACGGGCATCGGGGCGGGCAGATCACAGGCGGGCCGTACCCCGGCCGCTTCGACGGGCCCGGCAGGCTCGTCGGGTTCCGCCGGAACGGCAACCGGAACGGAACCGGGACCGGCCGCCACCGTGAAGACGCAGGGCGAGGTGCTGGTGGCCGTGGCCCGTACCGACGCGCCGCTCAGCGAGGTCATGCGCACCATCGAGCAGGCGCTCAAGGACGCATAGGCACCCGCCCCCGGCCCCGGTCGGCCCCCCGGGGCTACGTGGGCTGCGGGCCCCCGGGGCGCGGGGTGCAGGGTGCCCCCGGCCGATGAAGGCCACGGTGCGACAGGAACTTTCACGGTACGCGGAGTCCGTGCTCGGCGCCCTGCGCGACCGTGATGACCGGTCTGCGCTGCGCGAGACGCCGATCGCCCGGACACAGGGCGGCTTCGGCCCGGGCGCACCTCTGGGCGCCCCGCAGAGCGGCGCGCGAACCCCGCCGAATCGGCGGGAGACGGCACCCCGGGAACCCGCCGTTGTTGCTCATACGTGCCCGCGAGATGACAACTGAGAGAAATTGTTGGCACCGAGTGTCTTGCGAGATGGCACGGGGTGCCATACGTTGATGTTGTCCGGGCGGCCGGCGTGCAGAGACCTTTCGTACGTCGGCTGTCCCCGCAAACCATCGTGTCTGCGCGCCCGGGCGCCTGCGTCACAGGCAACTCCCCCTCGCTCTGCCGGGGGGACCCCCACTGCGCCACCAGCGCTGCCGAACAGCACCACAGCCGAACCGACGGCACACCTCCACAGCAGCAGCACCCCGACGTTTCCCCTCAGCGTTCCCTCAACGCGCTTCGCCGGAGGCACCCCGTGAAGGAAATCCTGGACGCGATCCAGTCGACGGACAGCACGCCCGCCGACTTCTCCGCACTGTCCATCCCCGAGTCCTACAGCGCGGTGACCGTGCACAAGGACGAGGTCGAAATGTTCGCCGGCCTCGAGAGCCGCGAGAAGGACCCCCGCAAGTCCCTCCATGTCGAGGACGTGCCGGTGCCCGAACTCGGTCCGGGCGAGGCCCTGGTGGCAGTCATGGCCAGCTCGGTGAACTACAACTCCGTCTGGACCTCGATCTTCGAGCCGATGTCCACCTTCGGCTTCCTCGAGCGGTACGGAAAGCTCTCCGAGCTCACCAAGCGGCACGACCTGCCGTACCACGTCATCGGCTCCGACCTCTCGGGCGTCGTGCTGCGCACAGGCCCGGGAGTGAATGCCTGGAAGCCGGGCGACGAGGTCGTCGCCCACTGTCTGTCGGTCGAGCTGGAGAGCTCGGACGGACACAACGACACGATGCTCGACCCCGAGCAGCGCATCTGGGGCTTCGAGACGAACTTCGGCGGTCTCGCCGAGATCGCGCTCGTCAAGTCCAACCAGCTGATGCCCAAGCCCCAGCACCTGAGCTGGGAGGAGGCGGCGGCGCCCGGACTGGTCAACTCCACCGCGTACCGCCAGCTCGTCTCGCGCAACGGCGCGGGCATGAAGCAGGGCGACAACGTCCTGATCTGGGGCGCGAGCGGCGGTCTCGGTTCGTACGCCACCCAGTTCGCGCTGGCCGGCGGCGCCAACCCGATCTGTGTGGTCTCCAGCCCGCAGAAGGCGGACATCTGCCGCGCGATGGGCGCCGAGGCGATCATCGACCGCAACGCCGAGGGGTACAAGTTCTGGAAGGACGAGCACAACCAGGACCCGCGCGAGTGGAAGCGCTTCGGCAAGCGCATCCGTGAGCTGACCGGTGGCGAGGACGTGGACATCGTCTTCGAGCACCCGGGCCGCGAGACCTTCGGCGCCAGTGTGTACGTGACGCGCAAGGGTGGCACGATTGTTACCTGCGCCTCCACTTCCGGGTTCAACCACGAGTACGACAACCGCTACCTGTGGATGTCCCTGAAGAGGATCGTGGGCTCGCACTTCGCCAACTACCGCGAGGCGTGGGAGGCCAACCGCCTGGTTGCCAAGGGCAAGATCCACCCCACCCTGTCGAAGGTCTACTCGCTCGACGAAACCGGCCAGGCGGCGTACGACGTGCACCGCAACCTCCACCAGGGCAAGGTCGGCGTGCTCGCCCTCGCCCCGGGCGAGGGACTGGGCGTGCGCGACGAGGAGCTCCGCGAGAAGCACATCGACGCCATCAATCGCTTCCGGAACGTCTGAGGCCCACAGATGACTGAACGTCAGAAGGACCGGCCCTGGCTCATGCGGACGTACGCCGGTCACTCGACCGCCGAAGCGTCCAACGAGCTCTACCGGCGCAATCTGGCCAAGGGCCAGACCGGCCTGTCGGTCGCGTTCGACCTGCCGACGCAGACCGGCTACGACCCCGACCACATCCTCGCCCGCGGCGAGGTGGGCCGGGTCGGGGTCCCGGTCTCGCATCTGGGCGACATGCGCCGGCTGTTCCAGGAGATACCGCTGGAGCAGATGAACACCTCGATGACCATCAACGCCACCGCCATGTGGCTGCTGGCGATGTACCAGGTGGTCGCCGAGGAACAGGGCGCGGACATCACCAAGCTCCAGGGGACGACGCAGAACGACATCGTCAAGGAGTATCTGTCGCGCGGGACCCATGTCTTCCCGCCCGGTCCTTCGCTCCGTCTGACGACGGACATGATCACCTACACGGTGAACAACATCCCGAAGTGGAACCCGATCAACATCTGCAGCTACCACCTGCAGGAGGCGGGGGCCACTCCGGTCCAGGAGATCTCGTACGCGATGTCCACCGCGATCGCCGTGCTCGACGCGGTGTTCGCCTCGGGTCAGGTCCCCGAGGACCGCAAGGGCGATGTCGTCGCCCGTATCTCCTTCTTCGTCAACGCAGGCGTTCGGTTCATCGAAGAGATGTGCAAGATGCGTGCCTTCTCCCGAATCTGGGACAAGGTCACGCGTGAGCGGTACTGCATCGAGAACGACAAGCAGCGCCGCTTCCGCTACGGCGTCCAGGTCAACTCCCTCGGTCTGACCGAGGCCCAGCCGGAGAACAACGTCCAGCGCATCGTCCTCGAAATGCTGGCCGTCACCCTCTCCAAGGACGCCCGCGCCCGGGCCGTACAACTCCCGGCGTGGAACGAGGCGCTGGGACTTCCCCGGCCGTGGGACCAGCAGTGGTCGCTCCGTATCCAGCAGGTACTGGCCCACGAGTCGGACCTGCTGGAGTACGAGGACATCTTCGAGGGCTCGCATGTCATCGAGGCCAAGGTGGACTCCCTGGTCACCGAGTGCCTCGCCGAGATCGACCGGATCCAGCAGATGGGCGGCGCGATGGCCGCCGTCGAATCCGGCTACCTCAAGTCACAGCTGGTCTCCTCGCACGCCGAGCGGCGAGCCCGGATCGAGTCGGGCGACGAGAAGATCATCGGCGTCAACTGCTTCGAGTCGACCGAGCCCAATCCGCTCACCGCGGACCTGGACGAAGCGATCATGACGGTCGACCCGGCGAACGAGGCACGCGTGGTCGCGTCGCTCCACGAATGGCGCGACAACCGCGACGAGGCACGCGCGACCGAGGCCCTGGCCTCGCTGAAGAAGGCCGCCGCGGGCTCCGTCAACCTGATGGAAGCAACCGTGGAGTGCGTCCGCGCGGGTGTCACCACCGGCGAGTGGTCGTGGGCCCTGCGCGATGTGTTCGGCGAGTTCCGCGCGCCCACGGGCGTCTCCAGCGCCCCCGTCGCGGTCACCGCGGAAGCGGGCACGCCGCTGGCTGCCGTACGGGAGAAGGTGTCCCGCACCGCCGACGAGCTGGGCTCGGGGAGGCTGCGTCTGCTGGTCGGCAAGCCCGGCCTCGACGGCCACTCCAACGGTGCCGAGCAGATCGCCGTACGTGCCCGCGACGCGGGCTTCGAAGTGGTCTACCAGGGCATCCGGCTCACGCCCGAGCAGATCGTCAACGCCGCGCTCGCGGAGGACGTGCACTGTGTGGGCCTGTCGATCCTGTCCGGCTCGCACGCCGAGCTGGTGCCGGATGTGCTGGACCGGCTGCGAGAGGCCGGCGCGGCCGACATTCCGGTGATCGTCGGCGGGATCATCCCGAACGCCGACGCCGCCGATCTGAAGGCGGCGGGTGTGGCCGCCGTCTTCACCCCGAAGGACTTCGGCATCACGGAGATCATCGGCCGTATCGTCGACGAGATCCGGAAAGCGAACAAGCTCGACCCTCTGGAGGTCCCCGCATGACCACGCCCGTCAACCGTCTGCGCCCGCGCCGCTCCTGCCTCGCGGTCCCCGGTTCGAACCCGCGCTTCCTGGAGAAGGCCCAGGGCCTCCCGGCCGACCAGGTCTTCCTGGACCTGGAGGACGCGTGCGCGCCGCTCGCCAAGGAAGGCGCCAGGCACACCATCGTCGACGCGCTCAACAACGGCGACTGGACGGGCAAGACCCGGGTCGTGCGGGTCAACGACTGGACCACGCACTGGACGTACCGCGACGTGGTGACCGTCGTCGAGGGCGCGGGCCCCAACCTCGACTGCATCATGCTGCCGAAGGTCCAGGACGCCACCCAGGTCAAGGCGCTGGACCTGCTGCTGACCCAGATCGAGAAGACGATGGGCTTCGAGGTCGGCAAGATCGGCATCGAGGCGCAGATCGAGAACGCCAAGGGTCTGGTGAACGTCGACGAGATCGCCGCCGCCTCGCCGCGTCTGGAGACCATCATCTTCGGCCCGGCCGACTTCATGGCCTCCATCAACATGAAGACCCTGGTCGTCGGCCAGCAGCCGCCCGGCTACGGCGCCGACGCGTACCACTACATCCTGATGCGCATCCTGATGGCGGCCCGTACGCACGACCTCCAGGCGATCGACGGTCCCTTCCTGCAGATCCGTGACGTGGACGCGTACCGCGAGGTCGCCGGCCGTGCGGCCGCGCTGGGCTTCGACGGCAAGTGGGTGCTGCACCCCGGCCAGGTGGATGCGGCCAACGAGGTCTTCTCGCCCTCCCAGGAGGACTACGACCACGCCGAGCTGATCCTGGACGCCTACGAGTGGTGCACCTCGGAGGCCGGCGGCAAGAAGGGCTCGGCGATGCTCGGCGACGAGATGATCGACGAGGCCAGCCGCAAGATGGCCCTGGTCGTCGCGGGCAAGGGCCGGGCGGCCGGCCTGCAGCGCACGTCCAAGTTCGAAGCCCCGGAGGCGTAAGCGATGCAGTTCGGACGCACCTACGAAGAGTTCGAGGTCGGCGCGGTCTACAAGCACTGGCCCGGGAAGACGGTCACCGAGTACGACGACCACCTCTTCTGTCTGCTCACCATGAACCACCACCCCCTCCACATGGACACCAACTATGCGGAGAAGACGACCGATTTCGGGAAGAACGTCGTCGTCGGCAACTACATCTACTCGCTGCTGCTCGGCATGTCGGTCCCGGACGTTTCGGGCAAGGCGATCGCCAACCTGGAGGTCGAGTCGCTGAAGCACGTCGCGCCGACCTTCCACGGCGACACGATCTACGGCGAGACGACCGTCCTCGACAAGACTCCCTCCCGCTCGAAGAGCGACCGCGGGATCGTCTACGTCGAGACCAAGGGCTACAAGCAGGACGGCACCCTCGTCTGCGTGTTCCGGCGCAAGGTGATGGTCCCGACCGAGACATACATCAAGGAGCGCGGCGGCGAGCAGCCCGGCCGCCCGGAGCTCCAGGCCCCACGGCAGAACACGGAGAAGTAGCCATGAGCCGACTCGCCCAGACGCACGGGCTGACCGACGTCCAGCAGGAAATTCTGGCCACCGTCCGGGACTTCGTCGACAAGGAGATCATCCCTGTCGCCACCGAGCTGGAGCACCGCGACGAGTACCCCACGCAGATCGTCGAAGGCCTCAAGGAACTCGGTCTGTTCGGGCTGATGATCCCGGAGGAGTACGGCGGCCTGGGCGAGTCGCTTCTCACGTACGCGCTGTGCGTCGAGGAGATCGCCCGTGGCTGGATGTCCGTCTCGGGCATCATCAACACGCACTTCATCGTCGCGTACATGCTCAAGCAGCACGGCACGCAGGAGCAGAAGGACACCTTCCTGCCGCGGATGGCGCTGGGCGAGACGCGTGGCGCGTTCTCGATGTCCGAGCCGGCGCTGGGCTCCGATGTGTCGGCGATCACGTCCAAGGGCGTCAAGGACGGCGACGAGTACGTCCTCACCGGCCAGAAGATGTGGCTGACGAACGGCGGAACGTCCAATCTGGTCGCCGTTCTGTGCCGGAGTGACGAAGGACACCCGGAGGGCACCGCCCCCCACAAGTCGATGACGACCTTCCTGGTCGAGAAGGAGCCCGGCTTCGGGGAGGTCCGACCCGGCCTCACCATTCCGGGGAAGATCGACAAGATGGGCTACAAGGGCGTCGACACGACCGAGCTCATCATGGACGGACTGCGCATTCCGGCCAATCGGGTACTCGGCGGCACCACCGGCCGAGGGTTTTACCAAATGATGGACGGCGTCGAAGTCGGTCGCGTCAATGTCGCGGCACGTGGCTGTGGCGTCGCGCAACGTGCGTTCGAACTGGGTGTCTCGTATGCCCAGCAGCGTCACACTTTCGGCAAGCCGATCGCTCAGCACCAGGCAATTCAGTTCAAGCTGGCTGAGATGGCTACCAAGGTCGAGGCCGCGCATGCGATGATGGTGAACGCAGCACGCAAAAAGGACTCCGGGGAACGAAACGACCTGGAGGCAGGGATGGCGAAGTACCTCGCCTCCGAGTACTGCAAGGAAGTCGTCGAGGACGCCTTCCGTATCCACGGCGGCTACGGCTTCTCCAAGGAGTACGAGATCGAGCGCCTCTACCGCGAGGCGCCGATGCTGCTGATCGGTGAAGGTACCGCCGAGATCCAGAAAATGATCATTGGTCGTCGGCTGCTCGAGGAGTACCGGTTCCAGGGCTGATTTTCGCGTATGAGCCGGTTTGGCCGCGAAGAAGATCACACCCTGTCATCGTCTTCCGGCCTCCGACTCGGCTTCTTGCTTTCCCAGTTGCGGCTTGCACCCGATAACATCGACGGAAAGCCGCCGTCCCCGTTGCCAGCGCGGCATCATCCGCTACGAAGGTCATCCATGCCCCACAGCCAAACCTCTGCACCACGCGACAGCCTCTTTGGCGTACGTATCGCTCGCGGAGCATCGCCGTGGCTTCTGCCGACCGTCGCCACCGCAGCACTCAGCCTGGCCCGCTCGCGCCGCTCCCGGCGCGCGGCGGCCATTGCCGTGCCCACCACCGCGCTCGCGGCGGGCATGCTGTGGTTCTTCCGTGACCCCGAGCGCGAGATCGCTCAGGGCCGGGTCATTTCGCCCGCCGACGGTGTGGTGCAGAGCATCATGCCGTGGAAGGACGGACGCACCCGCGTCGCGATCTTCATGAGCCCGCTGAACGTTCACGTCAACCGCGCTCCCCTCGCGGGCACGGTGACGTCCGTCGAGCACATCCCCGGCGGTTTCGTTCCGGCGTTCAACAAGGAGAGCGAGAACAACGAGCGCGTTGTCTGGCACTTCGACACCGAGCTCGGCGACATCGAGATGGTGCAGATCGCGGGCGCCGTCGCCCGGCGCATCGTGCCGTACCTGCCGCAGGGGACCAAGGTCGAGCAGGGCGAGCGCATCGGTCTGATCCGCTTCGGATCGCGCGTTGACATCTACCTTCCGGAAGGTGTCGACGTCGCTGTCGAGGTCGGTCAGACCACGACCGCGGGGGTGACTCGAATTGACCGTGATTGATCCCGACACACAGGCCGGCTGGGTCGCCGAGGCTGAGGCCGAGGACGACACCGAAGACATGCCCCTGTCACTGAGGCTGTCAATAGCGGACACCCTCACGCTCGGTAACGCCACATGCGGATTCATGGCGGTGTACTTCACCACCACCGGGATCCTCATCCCGCACCTGACGGGCAGCAACGAGAGCGGCATGGCGCGCAACAGCGCCGCCACCGCCGTGATCCTGATGCTGCTCGCGGCGATCTTCGATCTCTGCGACGGGCTCGTGGCACGCAAGCTGCGCAGCTCGCCGATGGGCGCGGAGCTGGACAACCTCTCCGACCTGATCAGCTTCGGGCTTGCCCCCGCCTACTTCGTGCTCGTGTACGGAATGGTCGCGGACGACGCCCAGCAGAAGGTCTCGGCGGTGGCCGCGATCGTCGTGCTGCTGGCGGTGGTGCTGCGGCTTGCCAGATTCTCCTGCGTCACCATGAAGGACGGCATGTTCCAGGGCATGCCGAGCCCCTTCGGCGCGCTCACGGTCGTCTCCATCGTGCTGCTGGAGCTGCCGTTCATCCCGACGCTGCTGGCGATCATCGGCACGGCATGGCTGATGGTGAGCCGGGTCGAGTACCCCAAGCCGCGGGGTGTCCTCGCGGTGGCGATGCTCGGCTGGATAGTGGCCGCGATGGGGATGCTGGCGGCGTGGGCGTTCGACGCCCCGGGCGGTCAGGTGCTGCTCCAGACCGGCTGCGCCCTGCAGATCGTGATGGCGGCGACGATCCCGCTCTTCGCGACCGCGCGACGCGTGAACACCTTCCGTGACAACCGCCGCGAAAGCCGCGAGGCAAGGACGGCACAGCTGCCGTAGCGGTATCCATGCATGACGAGGGCCCGGGTGCGGATCGCACCCGGGCCCTCGTCATGTCCTGGCATTGCCGGGCAGTGCCAGCCCGGCAATGCCCGGCACCGCATCCGCGGGATCAGCCGCCTGCCTTGAAGGACTCCGCCGCCTTCGCCACGGTCGCCGGCCGCACCACCTTCAGACCGCCCGGAACCTTGGTGTCCGGCTTCAGGATCAGGCTCTGCCGGGTCGAGGGCGCGGCGGGGTCGGAGAAGTCGTGCGTGATGCCGAAGCCGCTGTCGTACGCCGTCAGGGTCAGCAGCGCCTTGTCGATGCCGGCCCGGGTCAGGTCCTTGTCGGCGCAGGCCTTCCTCAGGACCTCCCCGTAGACGTTGGCGGCGGTGTACCCGGCGACGACGCCGTTGTCGAGGCCGTCCTTGGGGTAGGCGGCCGTGTACTCCTTGGCGAGCTTGGCCGGGCCCGCGTCCGGGGCGCCGATGGGGAGGGTGGAGGCGGCGACGTAGTAGTCCTTCGTCAGCGCGGGACCCGCCGGAGTCGCCAGCAGCTGCGGCGCGAAGGCGGAGTTGTTGCCGACGACCGGGACATTGAAGCCGCCGGCCGCCGCGACGCCGACCAGCGAGGCCGCCTGACGTGGTCCGGCACTGATCAGGACCGCCTTGACGCCTGCCTTCTTCAGCGCTGCGACCTGCGCCGACATATCGTTGTCCGTCGGTTTGATCTTCTGCTCGACGACGGTCAGCCCGGCTTGCCCGGCTGCGTACCTCGAGCCGGCCAGTGCGTTCTCGCCGTAGTCGCCCTCGAAGTAGACATGGCCGATCCTGTCCCCCTTGGCGATGCGCTTCCGGGTGAGCAGGTAGTCGACCGCGTTGATCGTCTCGATGTCGTACGTCGCGCCCACGACGCGCACATACGGGCTGCCGAGCAGACTGGCGGACCAGGCCTGGGGCAGGACGAGTCCCTTGTCCTGGCCGTCGATGCGCTGTTTGACCGCGGCGACGAAGGGTGAGCCGATGAACTGGGCGAAGCCGAGTACCTCCGGTTCGAGTTCGGTATAGGCGGCGACGGCCTTCTGCGGGTCGTAGCCGTGATCGCGGACGGTCAGCTCGATGTTCCGGCCGCAGATGCCGCCGGCCGCGTTGGTCTGCTTCGCCCACAGCTGCTGGGCCTGCGTGACGCTCTTGCCGAGGGAGGCGTAGACGCCGGTCATGTCGGTGAGTACGCCCAGGGTGATGGTCTTGCCGGTGACGCCCTCGCCGGTCTTGACGCCCCCGGCGTCCTTCTCGTCGCCCTCGCCCTTGGTGGCCTTCTCGCTGCATCCGGCGACGGTAAGGGTCAGTGCGGCCGCGAGCACCGCCGCGTACAGACGTGGCTTCATTTCTTCTCCCGTGGAGTGATGGGACGGGTGAGCCCGCCGGGCAGGAACAGCACCACGGCGACGACCGCGGCGCCGTACAGATAGCGGGACGCCTCCCCGGGCGAGACCCCGCCCGTGCCCGGGGCGGAGACCAGCGGGAGGCTGTCGCTGTAGTGGGTGAGGACTTGCGGCAGCAGGGAGACGAAGACCGCGCCGACGACCGCTCCCGCGACCGTGCCGAGGCCGCCGATCACGATCATGGCGAGATATTCGAGGGACAGGATCATGCCGAAGTACTCGGGGACCGTGCGCTGGAAGACCAGGGCCAGCAGGACGCCCGCGAGTCCCGCGTACATCGAGGACAGAACGAAGACGGCGGCCCGGTAGCGGGCGACCGGGACACCCATCACGCCCGCGGCGATGCGGTGGTCGCGCAGGGCGTTCATGGCGCGTCCGGGGCGGCCGCGCAGCACCCCGCGTGCGAACAGCCCGCCGGCCAGGAGTGCGAGCAGCGCCACGTACCAGAGCTTCTCCATGGACTGGAAGGGAACGGCGGCGATGACGACCTCGGTGTCGTCGAAGTCGAAGCCGAAAAGGGAGAGCGGCGGGACGGCGCGCCCGTTGAAGCCCCCGGTCAGATCCCGGGCGTTGAACAGGACGTGCTGGCCGATGAAGATCAGGGCGAGGGTGGCGATACCGAGATACGCGCCGCGCAGCCGGCCCGCGATCGGGCTGAACAACCCGCCGGCCAGGCCCGCGAGAAGCACGGCGAGGACGGCGGCGAGCCAGGTCGGCAGGCCGAGGCCGACGAGGCGGTGGCCGCTCTCGGCGTCGTTGCCGCCCGCCAGGACGCAGTAGCCGTACGCGCCGACGGCGAGAAAGAAGGCGTGGCCCATGGAGAGCTGTCCGGTCGCGCCGGTGAGCAGGTTGATCCCGATGGCGCCGACCGCGGCGGCCATGGCGAACAGCCCGGCCTGGAGCCAGAAGCGGTCGAGGTAGAAGGGGAGGGCGAGGAGGAGGACACCGAAGGCGATCCAGGCGTACGCCTTGGGGTTCCTGACGAGACTGAGGGGCTTGGTGGTGTCGAGGGTTGCGGACGCGGTATCAGACACGGGCGGGCTCCTTCGTGCCGAAGAGCCCGGCGGGCCTGATCAGAAGGACGAGCACCATCACCAGATACGGCGCGAGATCGCCGATCCCCCTGCCCAGGAACGTCAGATCGCCCTGGTATCCGGTGGCGAACGACTCGGTGACGCCGACGATCAGGCCGCCCGCCAGGGCTCCGGTGGTGGAGTCGAGCCCGCCGAGGATCGCGGCGGGGAAGGCCTTGAGGGCGGCCAGAGAGGTGGAACGTTCGAGTCCGGGCGTCGGGAAGACGGTGAGGAAGAGCGCGGCGACGGCGGCGAGGGCGCCCGCGACCGCCCAGGCGGCGAGCGAGACGCGACCCAGACGTACCCCCATCAGGGCGGCGGTCTGCGGGTTCTCGGCGGCCGCGCGCATCGCCACGCCCCAGGTGGTGAAGCGGAACGCCAGCAGGAAGGCGGCGATGAGCAGCGCGGCAGCGACGAAGGCCGCGATGCGGGTCTGCGCGAGGGTGATGTCGCCGATGGTCACGACCCGGTCGCCCCAGGGGTCGCCGAGTGCGAGGACGTCGGTCCCGATACGGCGGGTGAGTTCGGTGGTCAGGAGGATGTCGACGCCGATGGTGACGATGGCGAGGACGCTGTGGTCTGAGCCCCGGTAGCGGCGCATGACGAGGAACTCGACGGCTGCGCCGACGACCGCGGCACCCGCGATGCCGACGGCCAGGGCGGGCCAGAAGCCGATGTCGTCGTGGAGTACAGCGGTGACATATCCGCCGGCGAGGAGGAGCGAGGCATGGGCGAAGTTGACGACTTCGGTGGCCTTGAAGATGACGACGAAGCCGAGGGCGATCAGGGCGTAGACGGAGCCGATGGAGAGTCCGCCGAGGAGGAGTTCGGTGAAGGTCGTCACGCCTGGGCCTCCGTTCCGAGGTAGGCCTGCACAACGGCCGGGTCGTTCTGCACCTGGGCGGGTGTGCCGCCCGCGATCCGGCGTCCGAAGTCGAGTACGGTCACGGCGTCCGCGAGCCGCATCACCACCCCCATGTCGTGTTCGACCAACACGATGGATATGCCGAGGCTGTCGCGTACACCTGCGACGACGGAGGCGGTCTGCCGTCTCTCGTCGGCGGTCATGCCCGCGACAGGCTCGTCGAGGAGCAGGAGCTGCGGCTCCATGCACAGGGCGCGGCCGAGCTCGACGAGCTTCCGTTTTCCGTACGGCAGGGCTCCGGCCGGCCGTACGAGATCGCCGTCCGTGAGCCCGACGAACTCCGCGATTTCACCGACGCGTTCGCGGTGGAGGCGGGTCTCGCGGGCCGCGGACGGCAGCCGTAGCCCGGCGGCGAGGAAACCTGCGCGGGTGAGCCGGTGGCGGCCGAGGAGCAGGCTGTCGGCGACGGTGGCGTGAGGCGGGAGCGCGAGGTTCTGGAAGGTGCGGGCGATACCGAGGGCGGCGATGCGGTGCGGGGGGAGGCCGGTGAGCTCGGTGCCGCCGAGGCGGACTCTGCCGGAGGTGGCGCGGTAGACGCCGGACAGGACGTTGAGGCAGGTGGACTTTCCGGCGCCGTTGGGCCCGATGACGGCGTGGACACTGCCGGGCTCGACGGTGAAGGAGACGGCGTCGAGGGCGGTGAGCCCGGCGAACCGGACGGTGACGGCGTCGAGGTGGAGGGCGGGAGTGCCGGTTTCGGGTGCGGGGTCGCAACCGCCGACCGACGCGACCTGGGGCGGGGCGCCCGGAGGGACGTCGTCCTTCACGCCGACCATCTCCGCAGAGCAGGCGCGGTTGCCTCGGCGCGTACCGCGTCCTGCGCGGCCGTCTCGTCGACCACCCCCAGGTAGCGGCGGCGTACCTCGTCCGAGGCGGCCAACCGGTCCGCGGGGCCCTCCAGGGCTACCTCGCCGACCTCCAGGACATACGCCGTCGAGGCCAGCCGCAGCGCGATCGCCGCGTTCTGCTCCACCAGCAGCACCGACGTACCGCGCGCGTTGATCTCCTGGACGGTCTCGGCGATCCGTGCCGCCATCAGCGGGGCGAGACCCAGCGACGGCTCGTCGAGCAGCAGCAGCCGAGGCCTGGCCATCAACGCCCGCCCCAGCGCCAGCATTTGCTGCTCACCGCCCGAGAGCAGCCCGCCCCGCTGACGGGCGCGGTCCGCGAGGACCGGGAACAGTTCGTGTACGCGGGCCAGCGCCGCGGCGGCCTCCCGCCTGCCGCCGCGGGCCCCCAGCGCGCCCGCCCGCAGATTGTCGGCCACCGTCATCCGGGCGAAGACCTGTCGCCCTTCCGGGACTTGGACCACTCCGGCGGCCACCACCCGGGCGGGGCTCAGCCCGTCCAGCGGACGGCCGTCGAAGCGGATGCTGCCGGAGGTGGCGTTGCCGCGCTGGAAGGCCAGAGTGCGGGAAATGGCGCGCAGCAGTGTTGACTTGCCGGCGCCGTTGCCGCCGAGGACGGCGACGATCGCCCCGTCCGGTACGTCGACGGAGACCTCACGCAGCGCCCGTACCGGCCCATAGCCCACGGAAAGTTCACGTACCTCGAGTGAGGCGGCCATGCGGTCCCCCTTCTCCGGCCTGCCCGGCGGCGTGCCTGTGGGGGCACACACCACCACCGGGGCGCCGTACCGTCCACGCCGTACGACCGAATCGCTGCGGATGACCAGGGGTGCCGCGCGCGCATTGTGCACGGGCACAAGGGCTGGCATCCTCACCAGCCATGGATGGCCGCAGAGCGCGCACCGAGCGTGAGTGGTCGGTCCTGGTGAGCGCCTCCCAGGTGCTTCTGGAGCGCGTGCCGCGGCTGACGGATCTGCTCATCGAGGAACTCCGGGCCCACTCACCACAGTTCGATCTCGCCGTGCCGCGGGACGAGCACTGGCAGCAGATCAACGAGGCGATGCGGTACGGCATCGAGGCCCTGGCCGCGCCCCGGACGGCGCCCCGGCGGGATCTCGCCTACGCGGAACGGCTCGGCCGGCAGCGCGCCGAGCAGGGCCTCGCGCTCGATCTGGTGCTGTACGCGTACCGCCATGCGGGATATCTCGTCTGGGACGAGCTGCTGGAGATCGTGACGGAGAAGGACCCTGAGGCGCTGCCGGTGCTGGTGCACACGGCGTCCCGTATATGGGCGGGGGTGGACCGTCAGGCATCGACGGTCGCGGACGCGTACCGCAGCACGGAGCAGCAGATGCAGCGGCGCAGCGACGAGCGGGTGCAGGCGCTGCTGGACGCACTTCTGGAGGGCAGGACCACGCCCGGTCTCGCGGCCAGCGCGGCGGCGGGTCTGGACCTGCCGGAGCAGGGGCGGTACGCGGTGGTGGTGGTCCGGGTGGAGCGCGCGGCGGGGCGTGAGCCGTTCCACCGGATCGCGGAGTCGAAGGGCCTGCGCTTCTTCTGGCGGATGCGTACGGACTACGAGATCGCGGTCGTCGCGCTGGGGGCGGGGGCCGGGCTGGCGGAACTCGCGGAGGTGCTGCACCGGCGCTGCCCGGGTCCGGGCGGGATCAGCCCGGTGGTGCTGGGCCTCGGGGACCTGGGTCTGGCGCGGCGGCTGGCTGAGACGGCGTTACGGACGTGCGGTCCGGATGCGCACCGGATCGTGCGGCTGGACGAGCGGCTGCCGACGGCGCTGGTGGTGAGCCAGCCGGAACTGGCGGCCCGTCTGATCGCGGACGTCTTCGGCCCGCTGCTGGAGCTGGACCCGGCGGACCGGGCGGTGCTGCTGGAGACGCTGGACGCGTGGCTGGAGTGCGGGGGTTCGGCGGGGCGGGCGGCAACGCGGCTGTACTGCCACCGGAACACGGTCTTCAACCGCCTGCGCCGCCTGGAACAACTGACGTCGAGGTCGCTGTCGCGCCCGCGCGACCTGATCGAAATGACCTTGGCGCTGGACGCGTTCCGCTTGACCCCGGGGTGAGGGGGCGGCTCGGTCCCTGGGGGGTGCGGGGTTCCGGGGGGTCCGGTCCTGGGGTGCGGGGTCTTGGGGTGCGCGGTCCTGGGGTGCGGGTCCTGGCGTGCTCGGGCGGGTGCCTTGGGGTGGCCGGTCCTGGGGGTGCTCGGGTGGGGTCTTTGGGGCGCCCGGTCCTGGGGGGTGCGGGTTTGGGGTCCGCTCCGGGGTTGCGCCGGGACTGCACGATTTACGGCGCGCTGAAGGTGACCCCGTGAGGGTGCCGTTTCCCGTGCGCCACAAATCACGCTTTACGTCCCGGCTCCACCCCTGCGCGTCCCCCCGTCCGTGACCGGGGGCCAAGCCCGCACGCGCCGCACCCTGCGAAGTCTGCGCCCGTGGGGGTGTCGCCGTAAGCCTCTCGCTGCGGTCGATGCTCGTGGGGGTTTGTGCCTCTCGCGTCGCGTCGCGCGGTCGATGCTCGTGGGGGTTTGTGCCTCTCGCGTCGCGTCGCGCGGACGGTGCTCGTGGGGGTTTGTGCCTCTCGCGTCGCGTGGACGGTGCTCATGGGGGGTGTACCCCTCGCGTCGCGTGGACGGTGCTCATGGGGGTGCCCGGACGTCTCGCGCCGCGAAGCCGGCGTCCCCCGGGGGTGTGGGGGCGTCAGCCCCCACGTCCACCTTCCCCCACGTAGTGGGGGCCTGGGGGCTCCCCCCAGTTTCGGGAAGGGGCGGGGTGGGGGAAGTGCCCCGCCCCCCGGCACCCTCAGCGCAGGAAGTCCCTCGCGATGTTCTCCGCCACCCGTTCCAGCAGCGGCCCCGCCTCCGCCATGCAGCGGGCCGGGTCCGGCTCCAGTTCCGTCAGGGCGTACGCGCGGCGGATGCCCGCACGGCCCAGCGCCTCGGGAGCCAGCGCGAGGCGGCCGCAGACCGCGACGACCTCGATGTTCTGGGCTCGGGCCGCCGCCGCGACGCCCGCCGGGGCCTTGCCGTGCAGGGTCTGCTCGTCCAGAGAACCCTCGCCCGTGATCACCAGGGTCGCCCGTTCCAGCGCCGGGGCGAAGCCGAGCACGTCGAGCATGACCTCGATGCCGGCCCGGAAGCTCGCGCCGAGGCCGACCAGGGCGCCGTAGCCGATGCCGCCCGCCGCGCCGGCGCCGGGCGAGAGGGCGTGCTCGGCGGCCTTGGGGCCGATGGCCGTCTCCAGGACCGAGGCGTAGTGCGCGAGGGCCGCGTCCAGCGTGGCGACGTCCTCGGGGGTCGCGCCTTTCTGGGGGCCGTACACCGCCGACGCGCCCTTCGGTCCCGTCAGCGGGTTGTCCACATCGCTGGCCAGGACCAGGTCCACGTCCTTGAAGCGCGGATCGAGACCGGACAGGTCCGCCGACGCCAGGTCGCGCAGCCCGCCGCCGCCCGGTCCGACGCGCTCGCCCGCCGCGTCCAGGAAGCGCGCCCCGAGCGCCTCCAGCATCCCGGCGCCTCCGTCCGTCGTCGCGCTGCCGCCGACGCCGAAGACGATCGTCCGCGCTCCCGCGTCGAGCGCGGCACGCAGCAGTTCACCGGAGCCGTACGTCGTCGAGGTGAGCGGCGCGAACACGCCCGCCGGGAGGTGCTGGAGGCCCGAGGCCTCCGCCATCTCCACCACCGCGGTGCCGTCCCGCAGCGCGTACGCCGCCGTCAGCGAATCACCGAGCGGGCCGGTCACCTGCACTTCACGGCGCTCGAACCCGGCCGCCACCGCGGCGGCGACCGTGCCGTCACCGCCGTCCGCGACGGGCAGAGTCTCGACCGCCAGACCCGGTACCACCCGCTGGAGACCGGCCGTCACCCGCTCCGCGACTTGCACGGCCGTGAGCGAGCCCTTGAACTTGTCAGCCGCGACGAGCACACGCGTGGGCTGAATCACTGCTCCGTCCGTCACCTTGCTATCCCTTGCTTTCGAACAGGCAGTCGCGCCGCCCCGACCCTATCCGCACGATCAGAGGGCATGCCACCCCATGTTGTCCTGACATTCCGCACCATAGTGGTGCAGTCACGTGGCACCATGAGCACCAAACCGATCTTTCTGCCCCCGCCACCGAGACTGCACGCGCTGACCGAGAGTCACCGCCTGAGCAACGTGCAGCGACCGCAACCCGCCGCCAAGGCAGGTCGCCGACTCCATCCTATTGCCCGAAATTGCCCTATATAGAGTGATTTCGATGCCAGTGCTCGCGACGGCCCGAATCGCCGGGCACCCGGGCCCGGTTGGCGGGCGCGCCGGGCACCTCGGCGGTTCTGCCGCTGCTCGCCTCCCGTTCACCTGCGCGCCCGGCGTCGTGTCGGTGCCGGCCATGCGGAGCGACTTCTGCCACCAACTACGCTGCCGCGCGTGACCACTTCTGACTACGCCGCATACATCGCCTCTCTCCCCCGCATCCTGGCCGGCGCCGCCGCGCTCTTCCGTGACGACGAGGGGCGCGTGCTGCTCGTCGAGCCCAACTACCGCAAGGGCTGGGCCCTCCCCGGCGGGACGGTCGAGTCGGACCGGAACGAGACCCCGCGGCAGGCCGCCCGCCGGGAGACCCTCGAGGAGATCGGTCTGGACGTGGAACTGGGCCCACTGCTCGCGATCGACTGGGTGCCGGGTGAGGAGCGTCCGCCCATTGCCGCGTATGTGTACGACGGCGGAGTGCTGGCCGAGGCGCAGTTCAAGGCGATCCGGCTGCAGGAGGAGGAGCTGGTCTCCTGGCGGCTGGTGTCCCGCGAGGGGATCCTCGAGCACCTCATCGGCGCCCTGGGGCATCGGGTCCTGGCAGCGCTCGACGCCCTGGAGACGGGGAGCGGGACGGTGGAGCTGGAGAACGGGCTGCCGCCCGCCTGAGCTGCCCACCGAGCCGTCTGCCCGTCAGCGCGGCACGTCCGCCCGGCTTGCCCGCCCGGCTCTCGTCGCGCTGATCCTCCCGTAACTGGCATGCCGCCTGCGCACGTTCATATTTCGTTGGCCGGGCGGCCCCGGGCCGTGCACGCCCGCCGGGAAGCATCCCGATCCCCAGGACACCCGGAGGGATCATGTACACGCACATGCGCGGCCTGCTGACGACCGTCGTCGCCTTGGCCGTTGTGGCGATCGGCGGAGCCGCCCCCGCGGCCCAGCCCACCGAGACACCGGCGCGCGAACTGGCCGCCCCCGTGCACCGCGGACTGCCCATCGTCGTGAATCGTGCGCTGCCCGCCTTCCTCAACGGCGGGGCCTGGAAGTCCGGCCATCTGCAGGGCCTGGCTCTGGACCGCCGCAAGGGCCATGTGTACTACTCGTTCACCAATATGCTGGTAAAGACCGATCTGCGCGGGAAGCCGCTCGGCTCGGTCACCGGCTTCACCGGTCATCTCGGCGACGTGGACTTCAACGCGGCCGACGGACGCGTCTACGGCTCCCTCGAGTACGCCACCACCAAGGCGTACTACATCTCCATCTTCAACGGTGACCGCATCACCCGGATGAACATGGACGCCCAGTCCTCCGGCGTCGTGTCGACCGTTCATCTCAAGGAGGTCGTGCGGGACTACACGGCCGACATGAACGGTGACGGTGTCTTCGACGGCGACACGGCCAAGACCCCCGACCACCGTTACGGGTGCAGCGGCATCGACGGCGTCGCGTTCGGGCCGGAGTTCGGCAGCAGCCCGGGACAGCAGAAGCTGACCGTCGCGTACGGCCTGTACTCCCACACCACCCGCAAGGACAACGACCACCAGGTCCTGCTCCAGTACGACGTACGGAACTGGAAGAAGTACGAGCGCCCGTTGACCGAGAAGGACCCCCACCGCTACGGACCCGGCGCCCCCGACGGCAAGTACTTCGTCTACACCGGCAACACCACGTACGGGGTGCAGAACCTGGAGTACGACGGGCACAGCGGCAACTGGCTGATGGCCGTGTACAAGGGGAAGAAGTCCGGCTTCCCCAACTACTCCCTCTTCGTCGTCGACGGCAAGAAGCGCCCCGTGACCGGTGCCATCCGCGGCCAGCAGCGGCCCGAGCGCGGACGGCTGCTGTCGCTGCTGCGCAAGGGGCTGCACCACACGCCGTCGGGGACGTACGGCTGGCGGTCGGGCGGCCAGTACGGACTGGTCTCCCTCGACGACGGCCGCTTCTACCTCGGCGAGGCAGGAAAGATCAAGGACGGCACCGGCACCAAGGAGACCGGCAAGGCGGTGCTGCACCGCTGGACGGGCAAGGCGCCCACACCGTTCACCAAGGCTGCCCAGAGCTCCCGCTGAGGTCGGCCGGCGGACCGCGGCGCCGGGCGAAATCGGCTCGCCGCCGCGTGAGCCGCTGCGTAGGCTCGCGGCATGACTCTCGTCGCGATCCTCAGCGGCGCCGGCATCTCCACGGACTCCGGCATCCCCGACTACCGTGGGCCGAAGGGACTGTGGCGGCGCGATCCGGAGGCCGAGAAGCTCGTCACGTACGACTTCTACATGGGCGACCCGGAGATCCGGCGCCGCTCCTGGCAGATGCGGCGCAACAGCACCACCTGGCGCGCCGAACCGAACGCCGCGCATCGCGCCGTCGCCGAGCTGGACCGGCGGGACGGCGTCGCCGTGCGGGTGCTCACCCAGAACGTCGACGGACTGCACCAGCTCGGGGGCATGCCCGACCGCAAGGTCCTCGAACTCCACGGCACCGCACGGGCAGTGACCTGCACCCGCTGCCACGCCCGCTCGTCGATGGCGGAGGCACTGGAACGCGTCGAGGCGGGCGAGGAGGACCCTCCGTGCCAGGTGTGCGGCGGAATCCTGAAGTCGGCGACGGTGATGTTCGGGGAGCGTCTCGACCCGGTGGTGCTGGGTGAGGCGACGGCGATCGCGAAGGCCAGCGAGATCTTCATCGCGGTCGGTACGACCCTTCAGGTGCAGCCCGCCGCCTCGCTGGCCGGCATCGCGGCGGAGCACGGGGCGCGGCTGATCGTCGTGAACGCCGAACCGACGCCGTACGACGAACACGCCGCGGAAGTCGTCCGCGAGCCGATCGGCACAGCGCTGCCGGAGCTGCTGAGCCGGCTTGCTTCCGGCCCGTCCGGCGGTTGAGGACCGGGGCCGGGAAACCCGGCGGCACCGGCGCGCAGGGCGCGGTGGCCGGTGCGGGCACCGTGGGATGCGATGCGGAGGCGCGGGGCCGGTGGCACGGCGGGTTCAGAACAGCGCCTCGTCGGGCACCCCGCGCTCATGCGCCAGCAACCGCTGCTTGCGGTCGAGTCCCCCGCCGTAGCCGATGAGGCTGCCCGTCGATCCGATGACCCGGTGGCAGGGGACGATGATCCCGATCGGGTTCTTGCCGTTGGCCAGCCCCACCGCGCGGGAGGCGGCGGGGCTGCCGAGCGCTGCGGCCAGCTCGCCGTAGGTGCGTGTCTCGCCGTACGGGATCTGCCGCAGCAGGCCCCAGACTCCTTGCTGGAAGGACGTGCCGTCGAGCCGCATCGGCAGGTCGAACTCCGTGAGCTCGCCGGCGAAGTACGCATCGAGCTGGCGGATCGTCTCACCGAACGGCGCGGGGTCCGGTACGCCGAAGGTCTCCTCCGCCGGGCGGTGGCGCTGCTGGACCATGTAGAGGCCGCTCAGCACGCCGCCGGTGGCCACGAGGGTCAGCGGGCCGTAGGGGCTGTCGACGACCGTGTGCTGCCTGATCATGAGTGAACTTCCTTATACCGGGAGGTGGTTGATGGCGTGATCGTCGGTGGCCCAGAGATACTGGACGGCGTAGGCGCGCCAGGGCCGCCAGGCCGCGGCGCTCGCGGTGAGAGCGGCCGGGGTCGACGGCAGTCCGAGCTCCGCCGCCGCACGCCGGACTCCGAGGTCACCGGGCAGGAAAACATCGGGATCGCCGAGGGCGCGCATAGCGATGACCTCGACGGTCCAGGGGCCGAAGCCGGGCAGCGCGGTCAGCTGGGCGCGCGCCCGGTCCCAGTCGCTGCCCGGGTCGAGCCTGAGCGAGCCGTCGGCCAGCGACCCGACCAGCGTGGTGAGTGTGGTGCGGCGGCTGCGGGGCAGCGCCAGGGCCTCGGGGTCCAGTGCGGCCAGCGCCTCTGAGGAGGGAAAGAGGTGGGTCAGGCCGCCCTCCGGGTCACCGACCGGTGTGCCGTGTGCGGTGACGAGCCGGCCGGCGTGGGTGCGGGCGGCGGCCGTGGAGACCTGCTGGCCGAGCACCGCCCGTACGGCGAACTCCGCGGCGTCGACGGTGCGCGGCACCCGCCTGCCCGGGGCCTTGTCGACGAGGGGGGCGAGGAGCGGATCCGTACGCAGCTGGTCGTCGACGGCCTCCGGGTCCGCGTCCAGGTCGAGCATCCAGCGGCAGCGGCTGATCGCGATGGTCAGGTCGCGCGGGTCGGTGAGGGAGAGCCGGCAGGCGATGTGGTCGGGCTGTGGGGTGAGGGCCACGATGCCGTGCCCGTACGGCAGGCTGAGCGTCCGCCGGTACGCCCCGTCCCGCCACTCCTCGACACCGGGGACGCCGGTCGCGGCGAGATGCCCGAAGAGGTTGCTGGGGTTGAGCGGCGCGCGGTACGGCAGCCGCAGCGCGATCACGCCGGGGGTCTGCGGCGACGCGGTGCTGCCACGTGTGGTGCGGGAGCGTGTGGTGCGGCTGCGCGCGGCGCGGGTGCGCAGCTCGCTCGGGGCGAGCGCGAAGACCTCCCGAACGGTGTCGTTGAAGGTGCGGATGGAGGAGAATCCGGCCGCGAAGGCGACGTCCGCCATGGGGAGCCCGGTGGTTTCGATGAGCAGACGTGCGGTCTGGGCGCGCTGGGCGCGGGCCAGGGCGAGCGGGCCCGCGCCCAGCTCTGCCAGGAGCTGCCGTTCGATCTGCCGGGTGGAGTAGCCGAGGCGGGCGGCCAGCCCGGGTACGCCTTCGCGGTCGACGACCCCGTCCCGGATGAGGCGCATGGCGCGGGCGACGGCGTCGGCGCGGGCGTTCCACTCCGGCGAGCCGGGGCTGGTGTCGGGCCGGCAGCGCTTGCAGGCACGGAATCCGGCCTGCTGGCAGGCGGCGGCGCTGGGGTGGAAGGTCATGTTCTCGACCTTCGGCGGCACGGCCGGGCAGCTGGGGCGGCAGTAGATCCGCGTGGTCACCACGGCCGTGAAGAACCAGCCGTCGAAGCGGGCGTCCTTCGACTGAACTGCGCGTACGCAGCGCTCGGTGTCGGTGTGCATGGCTCAAGCATCGGACACGCGAGAGGGCAGGGCTAGCGAGAAAACGACATCAACCGTGCTCGGCCAGGGCCGCCTCGAACACCTGGTACGCATTCTCGTCGAAGAGCACGAACCGTACCTCGGTGACCGGCGCGGCGGCTGCCTCGCGCACCGTACGGATCGCGATGCGCGCGCCGTCGTCCATCGGCCAGCCATAGATACCGGTCGAGATGGCCGGGAAGGCGACGGTCTCGGCCCCCGACTCGGCGGCCACGCGCAGCGATTCGCGGTAGCAGGAGGCGAGGAGCGCGGACCGGTCCTCCTTCCGCGACCAGACGGGTCCGACGGTGTGGATCACCTGCCGGGCGTCGAGCCGGCCCGCCGTGGTGGCGACGGCCTGCCCGGTGGCGAGTCCCTTGCCGTAGTGCGAGGCACGCAGCGCCCGGCACTCCGCCAGGATCTCGGGCCCGCCCCGGCGGTGGATCGCACCGTCGACGCCACCGCCGCCGAGCAGCGAGGAGTTGGCTGCGTTGACGATCGCGTCGACGTGCTGCCGAGTGATGTCGCCGCGTACGAGGGTGATCTCGATCATGACTTCACCCTCCGCAGACTGCGCCAGACCGCCTTCGCCGCATGGTGGCCCGACATCCCGTGCACGCCAGGGCCCGGCGGGGTCGCGGAGGAGCAGATGAAGACGGCGGGGTGCGCGGTCGCGTACGGGACGCGGGCGAGCTTGGGGCGGATCAGCGTCTGAAGCCCGGCGAAGGCTCCGCACGCGATGTCGCCGCCGACGTAATTGGCGTTGCGCACGGCCAGTTGGGGCGGACCCGCGACGGCACGTGCCAGCACGAGGTCGCGGAATCCGGGGGCGAACCGCTCCAGCTGCCGCTCGATGACCTCGGTCGCATCGCCGTCCCAGCCGGCCGGGACGTGGCCGTACACCCACAGGACATGCTTGCCGGCAGGGGCCCTGGACGGGTCGATCACGCTCGGCTGCGCGGTGATCAGGAAGGGCACCTGGGGGTCGCGGCCCGAGACGGCTGCCCGCAGGGCCGCATCGATCTCACCGGCGGTGGGGCCGATGTGCACCGTCCCGGCGGCGCGGGCCTCCTTCGCGGTCCACGGCATCGGGCCCGACAGGGCATAGTCGATCTTGAAGGCGGACGCGCCGTACCGGTAGTGCTGGTACGCCTGGCCCAGACCGGCGATCCGGGCGAGCGCGGCCGGCGAGGTGTCGAAGATGTACGCGCGAGCCGGGGGCAGCTCGTCCAGCCGCTTCACCTCCGCGCCCGTGTGGAGGGTGCCGCCCTGTTCGCGCAGATACGAGGCGAGGGCGTCGGAGATCGCCTGCGAACCGCCGCGCGGCAACGGCCAGCCCTTCTCATGAGCGGCGAGCGCGAACATCAGGGCGATCCCGCCGGTGGCGAGTCCGCTGAGGGGTGCGATGGCATGGGCGGCAAGCCCGGCGAACAGGCCGCGGGCCCGCTCGCCCCGGAATCGGCGGGAGAGCCACGTGGCGGGCTGGAGCGCGGTCAGTCCGAAGCGGGCGAAGCGGTACGGGTCGCGCGGCAGCCCGTCCCAGGGCGTGCGCAGGAAGTCCGCGGCGAAGGTGTCCCAGTGGCCGAGGTAGGGCGCGACGAGGCGGCGGTACGCCCCTGCGTCACCGGCCCCCAAGGACATGGCGCTCTCGCCGACCGAACGGCTCAGCACCGCGGCCGTGCCGTCGGGGAAAGGGTGGGCGAGCGGCAGCTCGGGGTGCAGCCACTCCAGGCCGTGCCGCTCGAGCGGCATGGCGGAGAAGGCGGGGGAGCCGATGGCCAGCGGGTGGACGGCGGAACAGGGGTCGTGGCGGAAGCCGGGGAGGGTGAGCTCTTCCGTTCTCGCACCCCCGCCCACGGTCTCCATGGCCTCGTACACGGCCACTGAGTAGCCGCGGCGGGCCAGTTCGACGGCGGCGGTCAGTCCGTTGGGTCCCGCCCCTACGACGACGGCATCGAGCATCGACGGCACCTTCGGACTCCTTTGTCAGCCGATGGCCAAGAACCCCAGGATATTCCGCGTCGCGGGCGGAGGGGGCGGGGATGGGGGGCGGGTGCGTGCGGCGCGGGGCGCGGTCTCCCGTCGGGTGCGGGTGGCTCGGGCCCGTGGTGCGGGGTCCTGTTCGGTGCGGGCGCCTGTGGCCGGGCGGCCTCCCGACCCGGTGCGGGCGCCTGTCCGGTGCGGGCGGGTGTCGCTCGGGCCTGTGGTGCGGGCGCCTGTCGGGTGCGGGTGGGTGTGGCTCGGGCCTGTGGCTCGGGTTCCTGCGTGGTGCGGGTGCGTCCGGCTCGGGCCCGTGGCGCGGGCGCCTGTCGGGTGCGGGTGGGTGTGGCCGGGGCCTGTGGTGCGGGGTCCTGCGTGGTGCGGGCGCGGGTGGCTCGGGCCTGTGGTGCGGGGTCCTGTTTGGTGCGGGTTCCGGTGCCCCTCCGGGCTCGACTCCTCGGGGTCGGCGGCATACAGGGTCCCGTTTTCGTGGGCCGGGTTTTGCCGCCAATCCCTGCGGGGACGACCCTCCACGGCCCCTCCCCAGCGCAACGCCACACAGGGGCAGGCCAGCCCGTGTGGGGCGGGGCAAAGCCGCCGGAGCGCCGGGGGGGGTGTGGGGGCGCCGGCCCCCACGCAACCCCTGGGGGCATTTTCACCCCTGCAGCAGCGCCCGTACCCGTCGCGCCGTCGCCCCGTCCCTCGCCGCCGTGAACGGCAGCGCATTGCCGCCCCCGATGCGGAACGGCTCCCCCGCCAGCGTGACGTGCGCCCCTCCCGCCTCCGTGACCAGGAGCAGGCCCGCCGCGTGGTCCCAAGCCAGCTCCCAGGAGAAGGCCACCGCGTCCAACTCGCCCCGGGCAACGCTCAGATACTCCAGACCCGCCGAACCGCAGGGCCGCGCCCGCACCCCGGGCACGTTCAGGCCGAGCAACGCGCGCTTCTGGTCCGGGGTCGTGTAGTCCGGGTGGGACATCGCAATCTCGAGGTCCGCCCCGGGCGCGGGCGAACCCGCCCGTATCGGCTCGCCATTGAGCCGGGCGCCACCGCCTCGTACCGCGACGGCCATTTCCTCGAGGACCGGCGCATACGTCCATGAGGCGAACAGCTCACCATGGTGGGCAAGGGCGACGAGCGTGCAGAACCCGGGCTCGCCGCGGACGAACTGCCGGGTGCCGTCGACCGGATCCACGATCCACACCGGCGCGTCGCCCTGCAACGCCTCGTAGACGGACGGATCGGCGTGCACCGCCTCCTCACCGACCACCACCGAGCCGGGCAGCAGAGCGGTCAGGGATGCCGTGAGGTGTTCCTCGGCGCTGCGGTCGGCGATCGTCACCAGGTCGTGCGGGCCGCTCTTCTCGACGATCTCGTGCGCGGCGAGCTGCCGGTAGCGCGGCATGATCTCGACGGCGGCCGCCTTGCGGAGCGCCCCCTCGACGTCGGACAGGTCACCGTTCAGAAAGTCATCGATCATACTTCCAGCTAAGCACGGCCCGCTGACATCGCAGCGTACGGTCCGCGCCCCACCGCGTAACCCTGCATTCCTCTGGGATTCGCCGCGGCGGACACCGTGACGTCGTGGCCTCACCGTCGAACCTCGGCTGACAGGGAAGCTGCCGTTCGCGCCCTGGACGGCACCCCTCCCGTCGGCCTCGCCTTCAGGTCCCGTCGGCCGAGAAGTGCTGAAAGTCGGGCGGCTGCCAGCGACCGCCCCACTGCCAGCCGGCGCTGTTCATACCGGTCATGATGACGTCACCCGGCACGATCATCCCCTTGACGGGCCGGTCGCGGTCCAGATAGCGGGCTCCGGCTGCTGGGTGGACGCCTCCCGAGCCGTCCACGTACGGATTCTCGAGGGGGTTGATGTCGACCGCGTCCCCGTAGGAGTGCCGGGACAGCGCGCGCGGGTCACCCGTCACCCGGCGGCAGTTGAAGGCGGAGGTGTTGTCGTCCGCCATGGCTGCCGCGTCGCTGCCGCCGTACTCCGCCATCACTCGCATCCGGCGGATCGGGAAGCGCCCGTCGAAGGCCTGCGCGAAGACGCGCAGGAGAGGCCGCACCACATCCTGATGGACAATCAGCTCACCGCGGTGGACGCTCCCGTCGAAGCCCCAGTGATTCATCTCGATCAGCCGCAGCCGTCCGGGCGGAACCGGGCAGCCGCGCTGGTAGCTCGCGCCGAGCTTGGCCTGCGGAACATCGGCGACATGGGCAGCGAGCCGCGGGGCAGGGATGGCGGTGGCCTGGGCGGGCGCTGTGGCGAGGACCAGGGACAGAGCCAGGACGGGCACAACGGTCCGACGAGCAATATCCACCCTTTCAGGATAATTGCGCGGTTGGTCCGGCACCCTGCGAAAGCACCTCGTCCCCGCTCAGGAATCCCGGAACGGCCTGATGGCTGGGTGAAGATGCAGGTCAGAGAAGTATGAGTCATGGTGGGAAGAGCCGGAGGGTTCGATGCACGGCCTGACCTCCGAGGGCATCGGGCTGTCCCTGAAACGTCGAACGGCCATCGGCCAGGCTGCTCAGAGGCCCTCGGGTCCTCGAGTTCGGTTCACGGCCTCCATCGTGAAGCGGCGTGGCCGTTCGGGCGGACAGACCTGCGCGTATCGCAGAAACTGACGGGCCGTCTCGTCCACGAGCACGGTTCCAACCAGCCCCGACTCGTGGGCGGACAAGGCCAGTTGGGAACTGGTGCAGGAACCCCTCCGGTCGCCTACCGGGCGATCACCGCCGTCGAGCACATCGCGGAGGATGTGTGAGGGCGATCCTCAGCACCTCTCAGGGCCGGCCGGCGTCCTGGCCGACGGCGCCCCGCGCAAGCAGCAGCAGCGCGTCGACGAGGTCCTCGGCCGGTGCACCCGTGGCCAGTCTGCGCAGTTGGAGGCCCATCACCAGCGCGACCGTGGTCGCGGCGAGGCGCTCGGCGTCGGGGACCCCCAGGCCGGTGAGGATCTGGGCGGCGAGGCGGTCGTACGCCGCGAAGGCCTCGGCCGCCGCCTCCCGCAGTCGCTCGTCGCGCCCCGCCTCCACGTACAGCTCGAAGGGCGCGATGTGCTCGCTGTCGAAGGAGGTGCCGCCCGCCACCTGTCCGGCCAGGGCGGCAGCCCCCTCGATGTCCACGCCGTCGCTCTGGCACTGGTCGGCGAGTTCGGTGAAGCGGCGGGTCTCCTCGCGTACGAAGTGCAGCAGACTCTCGCGCAACAGCTCGTGCTGGGTGTCGAAGTGGTAGGTGACCGAGCCGAGTGAGACCCCGGCCTCCTTGGCTATCCGCCGGTTGGTGACCGCCGCCACCCCGTCACTGCCGATGATGTGCAGGACAGCGGTGATGATGCGCTGCCGGGTCGGGGCGGAGGGGGCGGGGTGAGCAGAGCGGGACATGGCGGTCATTGTTCCACCGGCACGCTCCTTGCCGTCACGGGGGCGGGCGGCCGCTTCTCGTACCATCGCCGGTCCGCCTCGAGCTGGGCGGCCAGCGAGATCAGCCGCTCCTCGCTGCCGGCCGGACCCAGCAGCTGGGCGCCGACAGGCAGTCCGTCGCGGGTGAGGCCGGCGGGGACATTGACACCCGGCCAGCCGAGTACGTTCCAGGGCCAGGCATACGGGCACACGGCCGCCATCGTCGTGTCGGTGCGCCAGGCGCTCATCCCGTCGAACGTGCCGATGCGCGGCGGCGGCGCGGCGGTGGTCGGGGTGAGCACGACGTCGAATCCGGACGAGTCGAAGATCGCGCCGATCCTGTGCTGCTGGCGGATCTCCCGGGCGCGGGCGGCTCGCACCACGCGGCCGCCGAGGCGCCGGCCGTTGCGCACGGCGCTGCGGGTGCGCGGATCGAGGAGGGCGGGGTCGGGGTGCAGGGCGGCGGCCTCCGCGATCCCCGCGGTGGCGCGCGGCACGAAGGAGAGGCCGATCAGCCCGTAGCGCGGACGGGCCTCCTCCACCTGGTGGCCGAGGCGGGCGAGCGCCTCCGCGAGCGCGGTGACGGCGCGGCGCACCTCGGGGTGGGGCGTGGCGCGGGTGAGGGTGAGCGGGGGCCGCCAGGCGAGTGCGATGCGCAGCCGGCCGGGATCCCGGCCGGCTGCGGCCGAGGTGTCGATCGCGTCGGGCCGGTACAGATCCCCGGCGTGCGGGCCCTGCACCGCGTCGAGCAGCAGGGCGGCATCGGCGACGGTGCGGGCGAGCGGGCCGTAGACGTTGAGGCCCTGGAAGGCGTCAGTGTACGGGTGGAGGGAGACCCGGCCGCGCTGCGGCTTGATGCCGACCAGATGGGACCAGGCGGCGGGGATACGGACGGATCCGGCGCCGTCCGAGCCGAGCGCCGCGGGTACGAGCCCGGCGGCGACGGCGGCCGCGGAGCCGCCGGAGGAGCCGCCCGGAGTGTGGTCGGTGGACCAGGGGTTGCGGGTGGCGCCGAAGGCGGGCCCCTCGGTGAACGGCCACTGGCCCAGCTCGCAGGAGTTGGTCTTGCCGACGATCACGGCGCCGGCCGCGCGCAGCCGGCGTACCGCTTCGCCGTCCTCGGTGGCCGCTGCTTTCTCGCCGCCGCAGCCGAAAAGGGTGGGCAGTCCGGCGACATCGGTGTCGTCCTTGACGGCGAGGGGTACGCCGAGCAGCGGCAGCCGTACGCCCTCCCCCGCGGCGCGCCGCCGGTCCGCTTCCCGGGCTTCGTCGAGTGCCTGCTCGCCGCGTACCCAGCGGAAGGCGTTGATGGTGCTCTGGCTGGCCTCGATCCGCTCGATGGCGCTCGCCACCAGAGCCTCGGACGTGACCTGACCCTCTCTCAGAAGTCGTGTGTGTTCTGCCAGCCCGCCGAATTCAGCTGTGGACACGTCCGCCTCGCCTCCCTATTGTTCGTTCGAACGAACAATACTGGAGGGTAACCAGATGCGCATCACCGGAGCAACCGTTCTGCTCACCGGAGTCACGGGCGGCATCGGCGGCGCGCTCGCCGCCGAACTGGCAGCCAGAGGAGCCAAGTTGGTGCTGACCGGCCGCCGCGCCGAGGCGGTCGAGCCGCTCGCCGAGCGGTACGGCGCCCGTACGGTCGTCGCCGACCTCGCGGACCCCGCGGATGTCGAACGCCTCGCCGACGAGGCCGCCGGCACGGACATCCTGATAGCCAACGCCGCCCTGCCCTCCAGCGGCGACCTGCTCGACTACACCCCGGCACAGCTCGACCGCGCGCTGGCGGTGAACCTCCGCGCCCCGGCCATGCTGGCCCGCCTGCTCGCCCCCGCGATGGTCGAGGCGGGCCGGGGCCATCTCGCCTTCGTCGGCTCGATCTCCGGCAAGGCGGCGACCAGGTCCTCGTCCCTGTACAACGCCACCAAGTTCGGTCTGCGCGGCTTCGCACTGGGCTTCCGCCAGGACCTTTACGGCACCGGTGTCGGCGTGTCGATCGTCCAGCCCGGTTTCGTACGGGACGTGGGCATGTTCGCCGCGACCGGCGCGACACCGCCCAGCGGGATGCGTACGGTCTCCCCGCGCCAGGTCGTCGCCGGAGTGGTCCGCGCCGTCGAGCGCGATGTGGCCGAAATCAACGTCGCCCCGCCGGAGCTGAGGCTGCTGAGCGCGATCGCGGGCCAGTTCCCGGGCTTCGCCGAGCGGGTGCAGCGACGGGGCGCGGGAGAGAACACGGTCCGTCAGGTCGTCGCGGCCCAGCGGTCGCGCCGCTGAGCCGGCGACGAAACGGGCTCCGGGTCCGGCCTTCCGGACCCGGAGCCCGCCGCTTCCCCCGTTGCCCCCCGTTATCCCCCGTGCCCCCCGTACTCCCCTGCGGGGAGATCTGTGGTGCGGCGGTGCCGGGCTCAGTAGAGCTTGGCGACGGAGACCTGGGCGGTCTTCTTGAATCCCTCCAGCGGCGCGCCGTCGAGCTCGCCCATCTGGCCCCACTCGAGCACCGTCACCGTCCGGCCGTCACGGCCGACCGAGTACAGGCCGATGTCGGTCGAGCCGACCTCGGGGTGGGACGTGTCGATGCTGTAGACGTGCGCGCCCTCCTCGACATTCACCTTGCCGTGGTAGAACGCCTCGCCCTCGAGCCCCGGGTTCTGCTCCTTGAGCCGCTCGAGGCAGCCCTCGATCGCTGTGCGGAGCTTGGCGGCGAGCGCCTTCGCCCTGGCTTCGCTGGAGGCGACCGTGGTCGTCTGCCGCGCGCCGGTGTCCAGCTCGGTCCTGAAGTCGCGGTACCTGCTGGACGCCTTCGGCGCGATCCCCTCGGTGCACACCGAGCCGGAGTCGGGCAGACCCTGCTGCACCGGGTCGGCGTGCCACGGGCTGATGGAGGCCGGCAACTGCGACGCCGAGAGGAACTTCGGTGCTACGGGAGCGGCGGCCGTGGCCGAGGTGAATGAGGCGATGGTCAGACCCACGGCTGCGGCGGTCACGGCAGCGGTGCGGATGCAGTTCATGGAAGGGCTTCCCCCGGTTCGGTGGCTTGCTGAACGATCACCAGCTTCGGCGGGCTCGGGGGTGGCGGCAAGCATCCCACCCCCTCCCGGGACGGTGGAACCAATCCACCCCCGTTGACGTGGGTTTATTCAGTGGGCTGGAATGCCGTCGTGGGACGGCCGGGGGGAGCTGGAGCGGTTGGGAGCACCGAGAGACACCGAGACCGGAGCCTTCGCCCGGCGGCTGCGCGAGATCCGGGACGGATCCGGCCGCAGTTACGGGGCGTTGGCGCGCCGGGTGGGCGTCAGCGCGTCGACGCTGCACCGGTACTGCGCGGGGCAGACAGTGCCGTTGGAGTTCGCACCGGTGGAGCGGCTGGCCCGCTTCTGCGGATGCGCGGGCGACGACCTCGTGGCACTGCACCGGCTGTGGGTCATGGCGGACGCGGAACGGCGGATACGCCAGGAGGACGCGGCGAGGTCGGCGGCCACGGCGGCCGGCCGGGAGACCGCGGCCGCGGGGCAGCAGGAGTCCACCGCCGAGAAGCCCGGAGACGACAGCAGCCCGGAGCCGGCGCCCGTCCCGGAAGGGGTCCTCGACACCGCGTCCGTACCCGCTCCTGAGCCACCGGGCGCTCCCCACGAGCCCCCCGCCGCACCACCGGCCGCGCCCCACAAGCCCCCCGCCGCATCACCCGCCGCGCCGTGGTGGAGGCGCCGCGCCGTGCATGTCGGCGCCGCCTTCGTCGCGACGGCCGTCACGCTCGCCGTGCTCATGGCGTTCGTCGACACCCCCCTCTCGGCGGCGGACAGACGGCGGACCGCCGCGCAGGAGCCCCGCACCGGAGCCACCGGCTCCGCCCTGCCTCCCCGGGGCGGCTCCCGCCCCACCCCGCTCGCCACTCCCGACGTCACGGTCTCCGGTCCCGACGACCGCGATCCGCGATCCACCGGTCCCGGCGCGAGCCGCCACCCGGCGCCCCCGTCCGAACGCTCCCCCGCCCCCTCGGAACCCGGGCGCGGCACCTTGCCGTTCACCTGGAGCACCAACGAGCACATCTGGCAGAACGGGTGCGATCACGCCTATCTCCTCGACCGCGATCCCGCCGATGTCCCCCCGCCACCGGACGAAGCCGATGCCGAGCCCTGGGCACGGTCCGTCGGCGCCGTGCACGCCGCCGACACCGGAGTGCGGATCACCGTGCAGGGCAGGAGCGAGAAGGCGGTGGTCCTGCAGTCGATCCGGGTGCGTGTGACCGCGCGTCGTACGCCGCCGAAGCGCAGCGTCTACCGCATGAACCTCGGATGCGGCGGCTCGCTCACTCCCCGCCTGTTCGACGTCGACCTCGACACGTCCCGCCCGGTCGCCCGCCCCATGGCGGGCAACGACGCCGGTGAGCCGATCCCCGCCGTCTCCTTCCCCTACAAGGTGTCGGCCGCCGACCCCGAGTCACTGCTGGTCCTCGGCCGTACGGTCGCCTGTGACTGCGACTGGTACCTGGAGTTGGAGTGGAGCAGCGGCGACCGCTCCGGCACCGTACGGCTCGACAACAACGGACAGCCGTTCCGTACGAGCGGTATCAAGGACCGCCCGGTCTACGACTACGACACCGGCTCCCGCCGCTGGATCCCGGCCGAACGCATCAACGCCACATACAGCAGCAGCGACGCCGCGAGTCCCACCGCCCAGCCGTAGTTCGCAAGCGGCTTCAGGAAGGGGATCAGTCCGTCCTCGGGGAACGGCCCCTTCCCCTCGGCCGAGTGCGAACCGCCCACCGCGAGCAACCCGCCGACCGCGAACGCGGCTACCGCGCGCAGATTCCAGCCGGCGGTGTACCAGTAGCGGCTGCCCGGGGTGTAGAGGCCGGCCAGGTCCAGGACGGTGCGGCGGATGATCCAGTAGTCCGCGATCAGGATGCCCGCGACCGTGCCGAGCATTCCGCCGACCAGACCGAGCCAGGTGAAGATATAGAGCTCGGGTGTCTCGGTCAGCTTCCACGGCATGATCAGGACGCCCACGATGCCCGTGATCAGCGCGCCCCTGCGGAAGTTGATCAGCTTCGGCGCCAGGTTGGCGAGGTCGTACGCGGGTGAGACGACGTTTGCCGCGATGTTCACCGAGATCGTCGCGATCAGCACCGTCACCAGCGCGAAGAGCAGGCCGAAGACATTGTCGGTCTTGGCGGCGAGCTCGACCGGGTCCCAGACCGCCGCGCCGTACACCGCCTGGGATCCCGAGGTGACAAGGACCGAGAGGAGCGCGAAGAGCGTCATCGTCGTCGGCAGGCCCAGCGACTGGCCCCAGACCTGGGCGCGTTGACCGGCACCGAAACGGGTGAAGTCCGGGATGTTCAGCGACAGGGTCGACCAGAAGGCGATCATCCCCATCAGCGAAGGGAAGAAGACCGCCCAGAAGTCGGCGCCCCAGCCGAGCTTCGAAGGCTGGTCGAGAAGCGGTCCGAGGCCGCCCGCCTTGGCGGTGATCCACACCAGCAGGACCAGCGCGCCGACGATGACGAAGGGCGCGGCCCAGTTCTCGAACCGCCGCAGCGTCTCCATTCCCCGGTAGATGATGGCCAGTTCGACCACCCAGAAGAGCGCGAAGCACACCCACAGCGTCCACGGCTGCCCGCCGACCTCGGCCGCCTCCGCCCAGCCGCCGAAGATCTTGCCGAGCAGGATGAAGATGCCCTGCCCGCCGATCCAGGTCTGGATGCCGAACCAGGCACAGGCCACCGCGGCCCGGACCAGTGCCGGCAGGTTCGCTCCGCGCAGCCCGAAGGAGGCGCGCGCGAGGACGGGGAACGGGATGCCGTACTTCGGTCCCGCGTGCCCGGTCAGCAGCATCGGCGCGAGCACGATCAGATTGGCGAGGGCGATGGTGAACACTGCCTGTTTCCAGTCCATGCCGAGGGCGACGAGACCGGAAGCGAGCAGCCAGGACGGGATGTTGTGGGCCATGCCGACCCACAGGGCGGCGAAGTTGTACGTCGTCCAGCGTCGTTGCGCGAGGGGGACGGGCAGCAGATCGTCATTGACGAAGGGGCTGTCGGCGGGAACCGCACCGGGCGCGAGCTCGACGCGTCCCGCCGGGTCGGACGGTGACCCCTCGGAGGGGGCCGGCGGGACGGTCGCGGTCATGGCTCCAGCTCCTTCAGCCGTGCGACGGCGGGTTGAGCGCCGGGATGATCTCGGAGCCGTACACGTCGATCGTCGCTTCCTTCGCGTCGTGCATGTTGTAGACCGCGAACTGGTCCACGCCCAGCTCGCGCAGCGCCTGCAGCTTCTCGATGTGCGCCTGGGCCGGACCCAGCAGACAGAAGCGGTCCACGATCTCGTCCGGGACGAAGTCCGTGGACGGATTCCCGGCGCGGCCGTGGTGGCTGTAGTCGTAGCCCTCGCGCGCCTTGATGTACGAGGTGAGGGCCTCGGGCACCAGATCGGAGTGCTCGCCGTAGCGGGACACCAGGTCGGCGACATGGTTGCCGACCATCCCGCCGAACCACCGGCACTGATCGCGGGCGTGTGCGAGGTCGTCGCCGACATACGCGGGCGCGGCGACGCAGATCGTGACGGAGTCCGGGTCACGCCCGGCGTCCGACGCGGCGGTACGGACCGCCTGGACCATGGTCTGGGTCAGATACGGGTCGGCGAGCTGGAGGATGAACCCGTCGGCCTTCTGGCCGGCGAGCGCCAGCGCCTTGGGGCCGTACGCCGCCATCCACACCGGCAGCTTCCCGTCCCGCACCCAGGGCAGTCGCAGCGGCTGCCCCTCGACGTCCGCCTCCCGGCCCTCGGCCAGATCACGAATGACCCCGATCGCCTCGCCGAGCCGTGCCAGGGTGTTGGGTTTGCGTCCGGCGACGCGCATCGCGGAGTCGCCGCGGCCGATGCCGCACACCGTGCGGTTGCCGTACATGTCGTTGAGCGTCGCGAAGGTGGAGGCGGTGACCTCCCAGGTCCTGGTCCCGGGGTTGGTCACCATCGGTCCGACGGTGAGTTCCCGGGTGTGTTCGAGGATCTGGCTGTAGATCACGAAGGGCTCTTGCCAGAGCACCGCCGAGTCGAAGGTCCAGCCGTAGCGGAAGCCGTTGCGTTCCGCGCGCCGCATCAGTCCGACGACGGCCGAGGCCGGCGGGTCGGTCTGCAGGACGAGTCCGAAGTCCATGGCCTGGCCACTCCTAGGTGAGGTACTGACAGGTGCCGCGGGGCGTGTACTGACCGTGTCCCGCCCGGCCGGTGAACTCCCGCTGGTCGATGACCACTTCACCGCGGGAGAGCACGGTCTCCACCCGGCCGGTGATCCGCTTGCCCTCGTACGCCGAGTAGTCGACGTTCATGTGGTGGGTCTGCGCCGAGAGGGTCTGCTCGGCGTGCGGGTCGTAGAGGACGACATCGGCGTCGGCGCCCGGCGCGATGGTGCCCTTCTTCGGATAGAGGCCGAACATTCTGGCCGGACTGGCGCAGGCGATCTCGATCCAGCGGCGGCGGGTGAGGTGTCCGTCCAGGACCGCCTGGTGCAGGAGGTCCATCCGGTTCTCCACGCCCGGCAGCCCGTTGGGGATCTTGGAGAAGTCTCCCCGGCCGAGCTCCTTCTGCCCGACGAAGCAGAACGGGCAGTGGTCGGTGGAGACGACCTGGAGGTCGTTGGTGCGCAGCCCGCGCCAGAGGGCGGCCTGATGCTCCTTCGGCCGCAGGGGAGTTGAGCACACGTACTTCGCGCCGCCGAAGTCCGGCTCGGCGAGGTTGTCGGTGGAGAGGAAGAGATACTGCGGGCAGGTCTCGCCGAAGACATTGAGTCCCTTGTCGCGGGCGGCGATGAGCTCGTCGACGGCTTCCTCGGCCGAGACATGGACGACGTACAGCGGAGCTCCGGCCACCCGGGCGAGCTGGATGGCACGGTGGGTCGCCTCGGCCTCCAGCAGGACCTTGCGGACTTCGCCGTGGTAGCGCGGATCGGTATGCCCCGCGGCCAGCGCCTGCGCCACCAGCACGTCGATCGCGATGCCGTTCTCGGCGTGCATCATGATCAGCCCGCCGTTGGCGGCCGAGCGCTGCATGGCGCGCAGGATCTGGCCGTCGTCGCTGTAGAAGACGCCGGGGTAGGCCATGAAGAGCTTGAAGGAGGTGACGCCCTCCTCCACCAGCAGATCCATCTCCTTCAGCGACGACTCATTGACGTCGGAGAGGATCATGTGGAACGCGTAGTCGATGGCGCACTTGCTGTCCGCCTTGGCGTACCAGGCGTCCAGGCCCTCGCGCAGGCCGTGCCCGACCGACTGTACGGCGAAGTCGATGATGGTGGTGGTGCCGCCCCAGGCGGCGGCGCGCGTCCCGGTCTCGAAGGAGTCGGAGGCGAAGGTCCCGCCGAACGGCAGCTCCATATGGGTGTGCGCGTCGACGCCGCCCGGGATGACGTACTTACCGGTGGCGTCGATCGTACGGTCGGCAGTCCAGGACTCGGCCGCCGTGGTGCCGTGCGCGGCGAGGGCCGCGATCCGGCCGTCCTCGATCAGGACGTCGGCGTGGGTCTCCTCGGAGGCGGTGATGACGAGACCGCCGCGGATCAGGGTGCGGGTGCTCATTTCGGCGCTCCCTCTCGTTCTGTGACTGGGGGGTGTCGTGCGGATCGGGCTGGATCAGTGAGCGGGGTCCGGCGTGGTGCACCGGGAGTCCACGCGGAGCGTCGGCGACTGACGACAACGCGGCGCGGTGCCGGGGCACGCGAGCCGGGCAGGATCCGAACGACACCCCCTAGACGTTGTGAAGGGCCCGTTCGATGATCGAGGCGCCCTCTTCGGCCTCGGCGACGGTCAGGGTCAGCGGCGGGGCGATCCGCAGGACGCTGGTGTTGTGGCCACCGCCCTTGCCGATCAGCAGCCCGCCCTCGCGGGCGGCTTCCAGGACGGCCGAGGCCGCCTCCGGGTTCGCCTCGTCCGTGCCGGGCCTGACCAGTTCGATACCGATCATCAGGCCTCGGCCACGCACTTCCTGTACGGCCGGCACACTCGCGCCGATGGCGCGCAGTCGCTCGATCAGCAGTCCGCCGACGCGGCGGGCGTTGCCCTGGAGGTCGTGTTCCAGCAGATAGGAGAGGTTGGCGAGGCCTGCCGCCATGGTGACCGGGGAGCCGCCGAAGGTCGAAATGGAGTTTGCGTCAAGGCAGTTCATGACCTCGGCGCGGGCGACGACGCCGCCGATGGACATGCCGTTGCCGATGCCCTTGGCGAAGGTGAGCATGTCCGGCGGGCCGCTCGCGGCGTGCGCCTGCCAGCCCCAGAAGTGCTCTCCGGTACGCCCCCAGCCCGTCTGCACCTCGTCGGTGATCCACAGGATGCCGTGCCGGTCCAGTACCTCCCGGAAGGCGGCGTACAGACCGTCGGGCGGTGCGGTGAATCCGCCGACGCCCTGGATGGGCTCGGCGATCAGCGCGGCCACGCCCCGGGTGTGCCCGAGCAGGTCCTCGAGGTCGGCGACGCACGCCTTGATGAACTGCGCGTCGGACAGCTGGGCGTAGGGGCCGCGGGTGCGGACGCCCCCGTGTACGTACAGCGTCTGCAGCGGCGACAGGCTCGTCGGCGACCAGGCGCGGTTGCCGGTGATCCCGACCGCGCTGAACGACCGGCCGTGGTAGCTGTTGCGCATGGCCAGGACCTGGTTCGAGCCGCGGTAGGCGGTCGCGAGCAGCAGGGCCGTGTCATTGGCCTCCGTACCGGAGGTGGTGAAGAAGACCCGGGCGTCCGGGATTCCGGACAGGGTGGCCACCCGCTCGGCGAGCTCGACCATCGGGCGGTTGAGGTAGAGCGTGGAGGAGTGGATGATCCGCCCGGCCTGCTCGCTCACCGCCTTGGTGACCTCGGGGAGGGCGTGCGCGGTCATGGTGGTGAGGATGCCGCCGAAGAAGTCGAGGTAGCGGTTGCCGTCCGCGTCCCAGACATGGCGGCCCTCGCCATGCGTGATCTCGATGGGCTGCTTGTAGAAGAGCGAGACCCAGTCGGGGATGACGGCCTTGTGGCGGTCGTACAGATTGGTCACGGCTGCACCAGTCCCTCGTACGCGTCGGGGCGGCGATCCCGGTAGAAGGCCCACTGCTGTCGTACGACATCGATCAGGTCGAAGTCGAGGTCCCGTACGAGCAGTTCCTCCGCCTTGTCGCTGGCGACCTCGCCGACGAACTGGCCGCGCGGGTCGACGAAGTAGCTGGTGCCGTAGAAGTCGTTGTCGCCGTACTCCTCCTGGCCGACGCGGTTGATGGCGGCGATGTAGTACTCGTTGGCGACGGCGGCGGCGGGCTGCTCGAGCTGCCAGAGGTAACTGGAGAGGCCGCGGGAAGTGGCGGACGGGTTGTAGACCAACTGGGCGCCGTGCAGGCCGAGTTGGCGCCAGCCCTCCGGAAAGTGCCGGTCGTAGCAGATATAGACGCCGACCTTGCCGACGGCGGTGTCGAAAACGGGCCAGCCGGCGTTGCCCGGCTTGAAGTAGTACTTTTCCCAGAAGCCCTTGACCTGCGGGATGTGGTGCTTGCGGTACTTGCCGAGGTACGAGCCGTCGGCATCGATCACGGCAGCGGTGTTGTAGTAGAAGCCGGCGCCCTCGATCTCGAAGACCGGGACCACGATCACCATGCCGGTCTCGCGGGCGAGCTCCTGCATCCGGCGGACGGTCGGGCCGTCCGGGACCGGCTCGGCCCAGCGGTAGTGCTCCGGCTCCTGGACCTGGCAGAAGTACGGCGCGTTGAAGACCTCTTGAAATCCGATGACCTTGGCGCCCTGCCGGGCCGCCTCGCGGGCATGTTCCTCATGTTTGGCAATCATGGATTCGGTGTCGCCGGTCCAGGTCGCCTGGACGAGTGCGGCGCGTACGACATTGGCCATGAGTTGCTCCTTCGACGGCGCGTCAGAGAGCCTCTACGCACGTAGATACGGTGCGTAGGAGGAGAACGTAAGCCCCGTCACACACTGGGGCAAGACCATCGTCATTAACCCGCAGAGTCGATCATGTTTCACACCCGAGCGGTCCACACCGAACGGCTTCAGCCACCGAGGTGACCCGCTACGCGCAGTGCATGGACGAGATCACGCTCGCACGCCGCGGACACCGCACGGGCGGCGCCGAGCAGTTGCGGCAGCAGGCGGTGCGGATCACGGTCGGCGATTCCGGCGGCGTCCTCCGCCGTGCGGACCTGCACGAAAGCGGACAGTAAAGCCCTCGCCTGGGACTGGCGGCCCTCGTCCTCGAGGGCGATGACGGCGGCGGCGATCTCGTCGGCGGGGCGGGCGACGCCCTGGCGCAGCAGTTGCCGGCTGTCCTCCGCCCGTCCTGCCGCGGCCAGCGCTCCCGCGGCGGCCGCGAGCCTCGAGGCGGGCTGTGACGCGGCCTCCCAGAGCAGGGTGGCCCAGTCGGCGTCGAGGCCGGCGCGGTGCAGTTCGGCGGCGAGGTGGGGCAGCCAGGAGGCGGGCCGTACGGCGGCCTCGCAGAGCACGGCATGGGCCTCGCCGCTGCGCCCCTCGGCACGGAGCCGCCCCAGCGCGGCGACGGTCTCCCGGGTGGCGCGCCGCGCACCGTCGGAAGCGGGCGGCGCGGCCGGTTGAGCCTGCGCGTCCTGGCCGGGCGGGGCGCCGCCGCCGTAGCGGGCTCCCCTGGGTACATCGGCGGCGACGGGCAGCAGGGGGACGGCGGCGATCTCGTCCCCACTCCCCTCGATCCCGGCGAACCGGGCCCCGCGCGGCCGCCGTTTCCTGCCGCCGCGGGAGCCCCGCTCGGGAGGGGAGTACGCAGCCGGGGCGGGGGGCTGCCCTTCCGGTACTGCGGGCATCTCCTGGTCCGCGGCCCCTCGGCCGGCTTCCGCGCCACCCGTGGAGCGGGGGGAGGCATCCCGGTCCGCGTCCGGCCGGTACCGGTCGCCCGGCGGGGCGGGCGTTTCCGGACCTCCCGCCCAACCGGCGTGCGCGCTGCCCGCGGGACGGGAGTACGTATCCCAGGCAGGCCGATCCGGGAAACCCGCCGCCGCCTCCGGGCGGAACCAGGCGTCCGCGTACGCGGCCTCATCGGGCCCCTCCGGTGCGGCCGGATCGCCGGCTTGAAGTCGTCGAGCCGGGTCGGTGTCGTTGTCCTGCGGGCGGGGGTGGCCGTCGTACGCCGCGGCCGCGCCCCAGTCGTCCGGGGCAGCGACACGCTCCGAGCCCTGCCCGGGGCCGTACGCCGGGTCTGCGGGCCCTTCGTGCGCCGGATCCGCCGGTGTTCCGTAAGCCGGGTCTGCGGGCCCTCCGTAGACCGGATCCGCCGGTGTTCCGTCGAGCGGGCGCGCCGGCCCGTGCGGCACCGGCTGCGCGGCGTCCCTCGCGTCCACGGCCGTCACCCTGGCCCTCAACTCCGCGACGCGGGCCGTCGCGCGCGCATAGTCGTCGCGCGTCCAGGCCAGTTCGTGGGCGAGTTGCTCCGCCGCCGGTGTGCCCTCCGCCTCCGCGCCCAGCCGGCGCAGCAGTTCCTCCGCCCGGCCCGTCGCGTAGGTCTGCTCGCGGAGCATCAGCTCCAGCCGTTCCTCCAGCGCCTCGCGGCCGCCCGGCTGCCGGTCGTGCACCGCCGCAGCGGCCGCGTGCAGCGGTCTCGCCCGTACGGATTCGGTCTCCGCGAACTCCGCCCCGCGCCCGGCCGCAAGGTCCTGGAGCAGTGCCTCCACCACGTCCCACGGCGGGATCTCGATACCGTCCAGGCAGGCCTTCATGCCCTCGGGGTCACGCTGCCAGAAGATCCCGTACCAGCCGTCTCC
Organism: Streptomyces sp. NBC_01142; assembly: GCF_026341125.1. Lineage (NCBI taxonomy): Bacteria > Bacillati > Actinomycetota > Actinomycetes > Kitasatosporales > Streptomycetaceae > Streptomyces > Streptomyces sp. NBC_01142. The sequence continues at coordinate 2,280,771 of NZ_JAPEOR010000001.1, read as the reverse complement.
GCGGTCGAGCAGCGTCACCAGGTCTCTCAGATACCGCGCGAACACCCCGGCCTCTACCGGGAGTTGATGCACCGTCATCGCCGCCCCTGCCCCACCGCCGACTGGAGCCTTCCGGTCCGGAGGCACCGGAGGCATTCGACCGCAGCTGTGTTACGGGGCTGCTACGCACAGTTTTCAGAACGTCACCGTGATGCCGGTGTGCGGCCGCTTGCCGCGCCGTACGACCATCGCGGGCCAGTCGACCAGCCAGAACTGCCAGGTGTACTTACGGGCCAGCAGTTTGCGGACCGCGCCCGTCCCGGCCTCGTCCAGGAGTCCTGCCGTCCCCTCCGCGGTCGGGGCGCCGTCCGCGATGCGCCCGCGTGCGTCGCAGACGGTGACGACGACGCGACTGTTGTTGCGCAGCCGCTTGACCTTCCAGGAGTCGGAGCGCGTCCAGGCGAACAGCTCATCGCCGTCCACCGCGAACCACACGGGGGTGGCGACGCCCGTCCCGTTCTTGCGGAACGTGGTCAGGCTGACGTACCGGTACTCGGCGCTGGCGAACTGCTCGACGGTCACGGGCGCGAGACTACGCCGTACTGGCATTCGAGGCAGTAGCCAGGGCCTCATCGAAACCCCGCGCCACTTCCGCATCCAGCCGGCCGTCACCGACCGGCAAGCTGCGCCAGGACAGCGTCAGGCCGCGGGCACCAGGGCGCAGCGCACCACCAGCTCGTCCATGGACAGACCGAGCGCCGCGGCGAGCGCGGCCACGGTGAAGAAGGCGGGCGTGGGGGCACGGCCCGTCTCGATCTTGCGCAGGGTCTCGGGGGACAGTCCGGCGACCGCGGCGACCTCCACCATGCTGCGGCCGCCGCGCGCACTGCGGAGCAACCGGCCGAGTCGTTCACCGCGTTCGCGCTCTTCGGGAGTGAGGGGGGTGCGCACCATGCTGTTATTCTAATGCCGGTATTCTCATACCGGTAGAACGGTATAGTAATTGGCATGGTGGAGATCAAAACAGATACATCGATCGAGGCGATGCGCGAGGCGGGCCGCATCGTGGCCCAGGCCCTCGCGGCGGTACGTGAGGCGGCGGCCGTGGGCGTCACCCTCCGCGACCTGGACGCGGCCGCCCGCGCGGTCCTCGGCGAGGCCGGAGCCGGCTCGCCGTTCCTGGACTACCGGCCCGACTGGGCTCCGACCCCCTTCCCCGCCGTCATCTGCACCTCCGTCAACGACGCGATCGTGCACGGCATCCCGGACCACTACCGGCTGGGTGACGGCGATCTGGTGAGCATCGACTGCGGTGCGAGCCGGGGCGGCTGGGTCGGCGACGCGGCCGTCAGCTTCACCGTCGGCCGCGCCCGCCCCGAGGACCTACGACTGATCCGCACCGCCGAAGAGGCCCTGGACGCGGGTATCGCGGCCGCCCTCGTGGGCAACCGCATCGGCGACATCGCCCATGCCGTCGGCCGGGTGTGCCGCTCGGCCGGGTACGGCATCCCGGACGGCTTCGGCGGCCATGGCGTGGGCCGCCACATGCACGAGGACCCGGGCGTCCCGAACGAGGGGCGCCCGGGCCGGGGCATGCCGCTGCGGCACGGCATGGTGCTTGCGATCGAGCCGATGGTGATCGGCAGCGGCACGGACGATCACTACACGGCGGACGACGGCTGGACGATCCGTACGGTGGACGGCAGCCGCGCGTCCCACGCGGAGCACACGGTGGCGATCACGCACGACGGCCCGCGCATCCTCACCGCCCTCTAGGGACCGGATACCCGGTTGTTCATCAGGAACGTGGGCACCAGGGACTGGGCGAGTCCGACGGCCGCACTGTGGCTCTCGATCGGCGACACCTCGGAGTACGTGAACAGGATGTAGGTGACGCCCGAGGCCACACCGCCGTTCCTCGGATCCGGGTTGATGCCCAGTGCCTCGGCCGTGGCGTAGGAGGCCTCACCGATGATCCCGGCGGGTCCGGTGTCCCCCACCACGGCGTACCGCACCTTGTCCTTGTGGATCACGGCGGCGAGCGAGCCACCGCGGATGCCGGACGCCCGGTAGTCCCAGATGCTGCTGGGGACCGGCACGACGATGTGCGGCAGCTTCTCGGAATTCAGCATCGCGCCGTTGGACTGCTGGTAGGAGGTGGTGTTCAGGAACCACGGATCGGTCGTGCTGTTGCACTTCGTGGTGCGCTGACCGTCGCAGTCGATGTCCATGTCGGCCTTCCAGAACACGGCGCCGTTCAGCCCGCAGACGGGGATGCTCGCGGACGCACCGGCGTCCGGTCTGTATCTGCCCTTCGAGATCTGTGAACAGCGCTCGACCTTGGCGAGCAGCTCGGCCGCGGCGACCGGGCCCTCCATACTCACGCTCGCCTCCGGGACGGCGGCGCTGTACGGGGAGTGGCCGGTGACGGTGGCAGGCAGTGCGGTGGCAGGCAGCGCGGTGGCAGGCAGCGCGGCGGCCGCGAGCAGGGCGGAGCCGGCTGCTGCGGCAACAGCAGTGTTGCGAATGCGCATGGGGAGCCTTTCTGTCCGAAAGGCTCCCTACCCGCCCTCAGGCGGGGCGCGTCCGTTCGGCCGCCGGACGGGTTACGGCCGGGGGTGGACGACCATGGCCGAACCGCCGCCCCGCCGCACCTTCTCGGCCGCCGCGAGCCAGCGCCCGTCCGGCAGCCGCTGGATGGCGGTCGCCGCCCCGATCTCGGGATTCTGCCTGAAGGCGTGGCCGATCGCCTCCAGCTCCGCGCGCAGCGGGCTGTTCCACAGACCCGGCTCGATCTCGGTCGTCGTCTGGTTGCGCTGACTGGCGCGCGGCGCCGCGATGGCCTCCACCAGCGGCAGGCCCCGGTCCAGGTGGCCCGTCAGCGTCTGCAGCACCGTCGTGATGATCGTCGCGCCACCCGGGGAGCCCAGCGCCAGCACCGGCCTGCCGTGGTCGAGCACGATCGTCGGGGAGATGGACGAGCGCGGGCGCTTGCCGGGACCCGGCAGGTTGGGGTCGTGGACCGCCGGGTTCGCCGGGGCGAAGGAGAAGTCGGTCAGCTCGTTGTTGAGCAGGAAGCCACGTCCGGGCACGGTGATGCCGCTGCCGCCCGTCGACTCGATCGTCAGGGTGTACGCGACGACGTTGCCCCACTGGTCGGCGGCCGTCAGATGGGTGGTGTTCTCGCCCTCGAACGTGGTGGGGGCCGCCGTGCCCGAAGCCCCGCACGCCGTGGGCCGACGAGGGTCGCCCGGTGCCAGCGGGCTGGTGAGGACGGCATCGTCCTTGATCAGGCACTCGCGCGAGTCGGCGAAGCGCTGCGACAGCAGCCCCTTCGTCGGCACGTCCTCGAAGGCCGGGTCGCCCACCCACCGCCCGCGGTCCGCGAACGCGATCCGGCTCGCCTCGATGAAGCGGTGCAGATACTGCGCCTGCGAGGCCTTGGAGAGGTCCGTCCGCTCCAGGATGTTGAGCGCCTCGCCGACGCTCGTGCCCCCGGACGAGGACGGTGCCATGCCGTACACATCGAGACCGCGGTAGGCGACCTTCGTCGGCGCCCGCCGCTCCGTCTCGTACGACCGCAGGTCCCTCGTGGTCAGATCGCCGGGCCGCACGACCCTTGTCGCGCCGTCGGCCACCGGAGGTTTGCGTACGGTACGGACGATGTCCTCGGCCAGCTGCCCCTTGTAGAGCGCGCCGACGCCCTTGCGCCGCAGCTCCTTGTACGTACGGGCCAGGTCGGGGTTCTTGAAGACCGACCCGACCACCGGCAGCTGTCCGCCCGGCAGGAAGAGCTCCGCCGTGTCGGGGAAGTCCGCGAAGCGCGCCTGGTTGGCCTGGGTCTGGGAGCGGAAGGTGGCGTCGACGGTGAACCCGCCCTCGGCCAGCCGCTCGGCGGGCCGCAGAAGCTGCCCCAGCGGCTTGCTGCCCCAGGCGTCCAGTGCCGTGTCCCAGGTCGCCGGAGTGCCGGGCGTGCCGACGCCGAGACCGCTCGTCATCCCCTCCTCGAACGGGATCGGCTTGCCGTTCTCCAGGAAGAGGGAGGCGTCCGCCGAGCGGGGCGCGGTCTCGCGGCCGTCGATGGTGTGGACCGTACGGGAACGGGCGTCGTAGTAGACGAAGAAGCCGCCACCGCCGATGCCCGCGGAGTACGGCTCGGTGACACCGAGCGCGGCGGCGGTCGCCACCGCCGCGTCGACGGCGTTGCCGCCGCGCCGCAGCACCTCGATCCCGGCGGCCGAGGCGTCCGGGTCCACGCTCGCGATCGCGCCGCCGTACCCCGCCGCCACGGGTGTCTTGGCCGGTGTCCCGGCAGGTGTCCCGACCGGCGGGGAGTCCGTCGGCGGCGCCGCGGCGCCGATCGAGACAACGGCCGCGGCAACGGCCAGAACCGACACATTCCGTGCGAAGGAGCGACGCATCCGTACCTCCAGTCAACGTACGTCCGCGCAGCGTAACTTCACCATGCACCCCCCGTCAGGACCATCTCGAACAATGGTCCGCAACACCGCTAACATGCGCGCCCATGACTGACGACGTACGCAACATCGTGCTCGGCGTGGTGGCCGCCGGCCTGAGCACCACTCTCGGCTGGCTCGCCCGCACCTATCTGTGGCGGCGCAGACTCCGCCGCAAGCAGGCCTTCTTCGGGTTGCCCGGAAACTCCGAGTCCCTGCTCGTCGTCAACCGCGAGGCCGGCCGCGACGGCTCGGTGCACCGCTTCGACGTGTTCGCGCTGCTCGAACTCGCTGCCCTGATCAAGGACTGCGGGGCGAACTCCCAGATCGTCTGGCACGACGTGGCCCAGCAGGGCTTCGGCGAACGTACCGAATTCTGTGTCGGCGGCCCGGTCTCCAACCGCCGCATGGCCGCACATCTGCACTCCCTCCTCCCCGGCGTGAAGATCAATACGGACCCGGAGCCCGGCCCGGACCAGGGCGGGTTCCAGATCGGCTCGGAGCGCTACCGCATGGAGCCGGGCATCGCCGAGTACGTCCTTCTGGCGCGGCTCACCGCGGGCGAGGACGCGCGGCCCGTCTTCCTCTTCTGCGGCCAGCGCGCCATAACCAACCAGGCGGCCACCCGCTATCTGGCCCGCCACCACGAGAAGCTCGCCCGCAAGCACGGCGGCAACACCTTCTGTCTGCTGCTCAAGGTCGTCAACTCCCAGGCGTACGGACCCGATGTGGTGGAGCTGGTCGCCGATGTGACACGTACCGCGCAGGCTCCGGCGCCCGCCGTACGCAACTCCCACCGCGCGGCGGGCTAGAGCGCGGTCAGCGGCAGTGACTTGATGCCGTTGATGAAGTTGGAGACCAGCCGTCGCGGTGGTCCCGCACTCACCAACGGCGGCAGCACCCCCAGCGCCTCCTCGTGCAGGACCCGCAGCTGGAGCCGGGCGAAGTGGGCGCCGAGACAGACGTGCGGGCCGTCGCCGAAGGAAACGTGCGGATTCGGGGAGCGGCACAGGTCGAGTCCGTACGGCGAGGCGAAGACGCGCTCGTCGTGGTTGGCGGAGGCGTGGAAGACGACGACCTTGTCGCCCGTACGGATCTGCTGCCCGGCGAGGCGGGTGTCCCGCACCGCGGTGCGGCGGAAGGTGAGCACGGGCGGGTGGCGGCGCAGCAGTTCGTCGACGGCACGGTCCAGGTCCACCTCGCCCGCCCGTAGCCTGTGCTGCTCGTCCGGGTGTTCCGCGAGTGTCAGAAAGCCGCCGGGTGCGGCGCTGCGCACGGTGTCGTTGCCCGCGACCGTCAGCAGGAAGAAGAACATCTCCAGCTCGGCGTCGGAGAGCTCCGACTGCGCGAGCGAGGTCATGACGTCGTCGGCCGGGCGGCGCCGCTTGTACGCGGCGAGCTGCTGGGCGTAGCCGAACATCTCCTGCAGCATGGCCGGTGAGCGTGGATTGACGGGCCGGCCGTCCGGTCCGGGCACGGGGGGCTCGTCCGGGTCCTGGTAGGCGATGACGTGCTCGGTCCACTCCAGCAGCAGACCGCGGTCGCTCTGCGGGACACCCAGCAGATCGGCCAGATTGAGCAGTGCGTAGTCGTCGGTGACGGCGGTGACCAGATCGAAGACGGGGCCCATGTCCCGTGCGCCGGTGAGCAGTTGACGTGCGCGGGCCCGGGCGGCGGCGGTGAAGCGGTCGATGCGCCCGGGGGTGAAGGCGCGGCTGACCAGGCGCCGCAGCCGCCCGTGGTCCGATGGGGTCTCCCCCGCGCAGCGGGGGGATGGGTCCTGGTTGAGCATCATGCGGCGGATGAAGGGCAGATCGGCCGGATCGGGATCGCGGATCTGGGTGGCGCCGAGGTGGGAGGAGTACGTGCCCGAGTCCTTGAGGACCCGGACGACGTCCGCATGCCGGGTGACCGCCCAGAAGCCCGGTCCCGCGGGCCAGCCCAGGACCTCGTACTCCTCCTGCCGGGCCACCGGGTGGTGGTCCCGCAGCGTACGGAAGGCTTCGTGCGGCACCCCGGCGGCGTAGATCCGCGGGTCGAAGACATCGGGCACGGTCATGACGGAACTCTTGCACGACACTCCCCCGCGACGTCGTCCGCTACACGCCATCGTCCGCCCGGAGGAAGTCCTCGACGGTACGGATGAGCTGGAGCGGGGTCTCGTCCATCGCGTGGTGTCCGGCGCACGCCAGCTCGACCAGTTCGCCGCGCGCGTACACGGGCAGCCAGGTCCGGCGCAGAAAGTCGGTGCTGATCGCCGGGTCGAGTGCCCCGGTCACCGCGAGCGCCGGGGTCCGCGAGCCCGCCACCTCGGCCCGGAAGTCCTCGCCCGCCCAGGAGTCGAACCAGGCGCGGAAGGCCTTGGGGTCGCTGCGGGCCAGCGACCGGTCCACCATCCGGTCCAGCCAGGCGGCAGGCCGCACCGAGCCGGTGCTGAAGTTGATGATGGCGCGCCGGTTCTCCGGCTTCTCGGCGGCGGAAGCGAACACCTCCCACTGCTCTGGCGGCATTTTCAGGCCACTCGCGGGCACGGGCGAGATCCCGGCCAGCCGCCGCACCCGGTGCGGGGCAGCGGCCAGGACGCGCTGGGCGACCGCTGCGCCCATCGAGTGCCCGACGAGCGAGAAGGAGTCCCAGCCGAGCCGGCCGGCGAGTGTGAGGATGTCGGCCGCGCCCTCGGTGGTGGTGTATGCGCCGGGCGCGCCCCGCGCCTCGCCGTAGCCACGCAGATCGACGAAGACATAGGTGAAGTTCTCGCGGTCGAGGTCCGGAAGTACGGCGGCATAGCCGGCCCGGTCGGCGAGCCAGCCGTGCACGGCGACGATCCGGTGGGGGCCCGATCCGTGCAGCGAATGGGGCAGGAGGAAGGGGGCGGCCACGGCTTCTCCGATCGCCGGCACAGGCGTACGGCACCACGGTGGGCTCAACTGCCCCTTGGGGCAAGGCCGGTGAAGGGGCCTGCGGAGGCTACTGGCGTGTTTCGTCCGTTGCCGTGAGCCCCACCGGCGCGTACGTCCGCACCGCTCCGATCAGTTCGGCCGGATCCAGATCAAAGACCTGTGTCTCGAAACAGAGCCCGCCGGCGCCCGCGGGCCGGCCAAGGGCCGGCGCGAGCCTGCGGTACGCGGCCCGCGGCCGGCAGGTCGGCGGCAGTCCCCCGACGGGCCCGCGGCAGTCCACCACGACGTAAGGGGGTGATGCGCTCACCGAAGCACTCGGCAGGCCGTCCGGTGCAGCGCCCGGCGCTTCGCTCACTGCCGAGATGTCGGACCACGGCACGGTTCGGGCAGGCCAGAGGGGCAGCCGTACGGTCAGCCCGTCCGCATCGACGGTGATCCGCAGCGGCCGCACCAGATGGCCGGCGCTGCTCACCGCGAGGGCGGCGACCGGCACACCGGCCACCGACATGGCGATCCCGCCGGCCGTGCCGTTGGGTCCTTCGAGCATCGTCGCGACGGCGATGCCCCAGACGACGAGCAGGACGAGCGCGGCAACGGGCACCCACTCCACCTGCCGTCTCAGCCGCAGTCGCAGGGTCCGCTGCGCCTGCTCCGTACGCTCCGTCTGCTCCGCCGCCGTGTCCACACCGTGAGCCTGCCGCGTCGGCCCGAAGAACACCAGGGGGAACAACACCGTTTCCAAGGAACCAACGACTCTTTCCGCTGCGTTGCATGTCACACCGGAACTACCGGGAAATCCGGGACCTTCCGCAACCTGTCGCGGCCGTTCGGGCTCTCTCACTCCGACAGTGATCGCATCGGAGGTTTTCCCGTTGAGCCGCATACGCCCGCGTACCCCGCTCCGCCGCAGCCCGGCCCGCTTCGCCGCGACAGCCGGCGTCGTTGTCCTCTCCGCGGCACTCACCGCATGCTCGGGCGGCGGCGCCGAAGGGGGCAGCGCCGGCGGGGGCGGCAGTAAGAAGCAGACCTCGATCTCGGTGAACCTCTCCGGCAAGCAGGCCAAGGCGGGCGGGCCGGTGAAGGTGACCCTCGCCGACGGCAGGCTGAAGGAGGTCACGGTCACCGACTCCAAGGGCGCCGGGCTCGACGGCAGCATCTCCGCGGACGGCAGGAGCTGGACCTCCGCCCGCAAGGCCGCGCCCGGCACCAGCTACTCCGTCGAGGCGAAGGACGCGGACGGTGGGAGCGCCACGGCGGACTTCGCCACGGCCGCCCCCGACAAGGTCAACAAGCTCACTCTCGTACCGGGCAAGAACTCCACGGTGGGCATCGGGCAGCCACTGTCGATCGTCTTCGACCACCCGGTGAAGAACAGGGCCGAGGTGGAGAAGAGCCTCAAGGTCACCACTTCCGACAAGACCGAGGGCTCCTGGGGCTGGATGCAGGACTGGTCGGGCAAGGACCGTGTCGACTGGCGCCCCAAGGAGTACTGGAAGCCGGGCACCAAGGTCACGCTCGACGCCGGGCTCAACGGCATCGACTCGGGTTCGGGCGGCGGCTGGTTCGTACGCGACTACACGAGCAGTTTCACCATCGGCAGGAACCAGCTCGTCAGGGTCGACCTCGACAACCACCGGTTGAAGCTGCTGCGTGACGGCGCGGAGATCAAGGACGTTCCGATGTCGGCCGGCACCCCCGGCGGCGAGAAGGCGTCCTGGCGCGGCAGGACCGTGCTGATGTCGAAGGAGGGCACGATCAACATGCGCTCCGAGACGGTGGGCCTGGGCGACGCCTACGACAAGATGGTCGACTACTCGATGCGGCTGACCTGGTCCGGAATGTATGCACACGCCGCGCCCTGGAACGCCGGGTACTTCGGCACCGCCAACAAGAGCTCCGGCTGCGTCGGCATGAGCGACGCCGACGCCCAGTGGATCTACGAACAGGTCCAGGTGGGAGACCCGTTCGAGATCAGCGGCGGCGACGCCAAGGGCACGCAGGCGCTCAACAACGGTTACGGCGAGTGGAATCTGTCCTGGTCGCAGTGGCAGGCCAAGAGCGCTCTGCATTCATGACACCCGCCTCACTGACATCATGTCAATAATCGTTACCCTCGCGTAACTTACCGAGGAGTTACCTGAAGTAAGTCCCCAAGGTTACCGTCGGGTCACTTTGCAGTGACCCGAGTGAGGAGTGACCCGTGGGACATTCGCGCACCGCCCTGCGCACCACCGCGATCGGTACGGTCTCCGCCGCGCTTCTCGCCGGTCCGGCCGTCGGCGTCGCTCCCGCCGCGCCGGTGGCGACGCCCCGCGCCCAGGCCCAGTCCGCCGCCATGGACGTGCGGTTCGTCGACATCGTGGGCGACGGCGGGACCGTACTCAAAGCCAACGTCGTCACCCCGGCGGGCTCGGACGGCACAAGCACCTATCCGGTGATCGTGCTGCCCACCAGCTGGGCCACGCCCCAGATCGAATACCTCGCGCAGGCCAAGAAGCTCGCCGACGCCGGCTATGTGGTGGTCACTTACAACTCGCGCGGCTTCTGGCAGTCCGGCGGGAAGATCGAGGTGGCGGGCCCGCCCGACGTCGCCGACGCGTCCAAGGTGATCGACTGGGCCCTTGCGAACACCCCCGCCGACCCCGACAAGGTGGGCATGGCCGGAGTCTCGTACGGCGCCGGCATCTGCCTGCTCGCCGCCGCCCACGACAAGCGGGTCAAGGCCGTGACCGCGCTCAGCGGCTGGGGCGACCTGATCCAGTCCATCTACAGCGGCCGCACCCAGCATGTGCAGGCCGCAGGCCTGCTCTACGGCACCGGCTCCCTCACCGGCCGCCCCAGCGACGAACTCAAGGAGGTCATGGGCGACTTCATCAGCTCGAACCTCGCCAAGGAGCAGAACATGCTCGAGTGGGGGAGGAAGCGCTCCCCCGCCACCTATCTGGACCGGCTCAACGCGAACGGCCCAGCCGTCATGCTCGGCAACGCCTGGGGCGACACCATCTTCCCGCCCAACCAGTACGCCGCCTTCTACGAGAAGCTCACCGGCCCCAAGCGGCTGGAGTTCCGCCCCGGCGACCACGCCACGGCCGAGGCCACCGGACTGCTCGGCCTGCCCAACGACACCTGGACCAGCGCCCACCGGTGGTTGGACCACTACCTCAAGGGGGTCGACAACGGCGTCGACCGCGAGCAGCCCGTCCAGCTCAAGTCCCGTTCCACCAGCGGCTACGAGGGCTATCCGGACTGGAAGTCGGTGGGTGCGAACGAGCGGAAGATCAACCTAGGTGGCACCAAGAAGATCCGCGCGAACATCGACTCGGGCGCCAACGGAGGGATCGTCATGCTCTCCAGCATCCTGGACCAGTTCGTCAGACTGCCCCCGATGGCGTCGATTCCGCTGCTGCCACGCTCCTTCGCCGCCGTCTGGCAGTCCGAGCGGTACGCCTCCCCGCAGCGGGTCCGCGGGACGGCGAAGCTGCACACCACGGTCACCAGCACCAAGGAGAGCGGCACCCTCGTCGCATATCTGTACGACGTGGGCCCGCTCGGCCTCGGCAAGCTGGTCAGCAACGCGCCGTACACCTTCCACGGCGAGACGCCCGGCAAGCCGTTCGCCGTCGACCTGGAGCTGTTCTCCACGGCCTACGACGTACCGGCCGGCCACCGCCTCGCCCTGGTTGTCGACACGGTCGACCCGCTCTACATCGAGCACAACCCGACCGGCGCGCAGCTGACCTTCTCCTCGTCCGCAGCCGACCCGTCATATCTGACGGTCCCGCTGCGCGAGAAGTGATCACCGGCTGCTGCCGGGCGGGCCATTGCCCCTGAGCCACTGCCCTCTCTCCCCTACGCCCTGGGGGGCGTGGGCAGGACCCCCGACTACGCCCTGGGGGGCGCAGGGGGACCCCCCGGCAGCAGCGTCCCTGGTTCGGCCGCGGAGACATCCACAGCCTCTGTTTTCGGACTGCGCTGCTGTCGCCCGGCCACCCAGTTGGCAAACCAGGAGAGCAGCATGCACATCCCGATGTAGATCGGCGAGATCACCATCACTACGGGGATGAACGGCAAATCGTAGTCGAGATTCGAGGCGATGAGCTTGCCGGCGTGGAGGAACTCCTCATAGGTGATCAGATATCCGAGCGAGGTGTCCTTCAGTGCGACCACCAGCTGGCTGATGATCGTCGGCAACATCGCACGAAGGCCCTGCGGCACCAGGACGTAGCTCATGACCTGTGTCTTGCGCATGCCCAGTGAGTACGCCGCCTCCCGCTGGCCGCGCTCCACGGAGTTGACGCCGGCGCGGAAGACCTCGGCGAGCACCGAGCCGTTGTAGAGCGTCAGTCCGGCCACCAGGGCGGGCAGCGGCTGCACCTTCAGGGCGACGAAGATGAAGAAGATCATCACCAGCACGGGCATGGCACGGAAGAACTCCACCACCACGGTGGCCACCCAGCGGACGGCCCGGTGTTCGGAGAGCCGGCCGGCGGCGAGCACACCGCCGAGCGCGAGCGAGAACACCGCGGCGAGGGCGAACGCCTTGAGCGTGTTGCCGAGCCCGCGCAGCAGCAGCTCCTGAATGCCCTTGTACTCGAAGGGACTCCACTTGGTTGCGGTGAACTGACCGGTGTCGAAGAGCAGATAGAGGATCCAGCCGAACAGCGCCACGATGACGACGGTCGAGAGGACGCCGTAAGCGCGGTGCCGTCTGCGGGTCCTGGGTCCCGGGATGTCGTAGAGGGCGGTGGAATCGGTCATCGGGCGACTCCATAGCGCTTCTCCAGCACGTTGAACAGCGCACTGATGGACAGGGTGATGATCAGGTATCCGACGGCGATCCAGACGAAGGTCCAGATGATGTTGTAGCCCAGCTCGTTGAGGATCTTGTAGGTACCGAGCAGCTCGGTGACGCTGAAGGCGCCGGCGATCGCCGAGTTCTTGGCCAGCGCGATGAGGGTGGAGCCGATCGGCGGGATGACGGTACGGAACGCCTGCGGCAGCACCACGTTGTTGAGGGTCTGGCCGAAGGACATACCGAGGCTGCGGGCCGCTTCGCCCTGCCCCTTGTGCACGGTGTTGATGCCGGAGCGCATCACCTCGCAGATGAAGGCGGAGGTGTAGCAGCCCAGTGCAAGCACGGCGAAGACCTGGAAGGGCAGGACGAGTCCGAAGCGCGGCAGGCCCAGCAGGACGGCGAAGAAGAGCAGCGTCAGCGGGGTGTTGCGCAGCACCGTCACCCAGACCGTGCCCAGCACTCGGAGGGAGCCGACGGGCGAGACACGGAAGGAGGCCATGAGGAAGCCGAGGGCCAGCGCGAGCAGCGAGGCGTAGACGGTGAGCTCGACGGTGCCGAGGAAGCCCTCGCCGTACACGGAGAAGTTGTCGATCAGTACGTTCACTTCTGTCCTCAGCTCGCCGGGTAGCGGTCGATCGGTGGCGGCTGTGGGGCCGGGACCCCGGAGAGGCCCAGCGTCGCTTCGTAGGCCTTCTTCCAGTTCCCGTTCTTCTCGTTGGCCTCGAGGGCATCGTCGATGGCGAAGCGCAGGGCGTTGTCGCTGCGCGGCACACCGACGCCGTAGGGCTCCTCGGAGAAGGGCTTGCCGACCACCTTGAGCTCGTCGGGCACCTTGGCCGCGTACCCGGCGAGGATGGCGTCGTCGGTGGTGACGGCGTCGACCTGGTAGGTCAGCAGGTTGTCCACACAGACGGAGTAGGTGTCGTACGCGACGAGTTCTGCGTTCGGGTAGTCGGACTGGATCCGCTGGTACGGCGTCGAACCGGCCGCCGAGCAGACGCGCTTGCCTGCGAGGTCCTGGGGGCCTTTGATGTCCTGCTCGTCGGCCCGTACGAGGAGGGACTGGCCGGCCATGTAGTACGGGCCGGCGAAGCCGACGAGCTTCTTGCGGTTGTCGTTGATGGTGTAGGTGCCGACGTAGTAGTCGATCTGACCGTTCTGCAGGGCGGTTTCGCGGTTCGCGGAGGCGATCGTCCGGAACCGGATCGTCTTCGGGTCGAAGCCCAGCGAGGCTCCGATCATCTTGGCGATCTCGATGTCGAATCCGGTGTAGAGGCCGCTCGCGGGGTCCTTCTCGCCGAGGTAGGGCTGGTCCTCCTTCACGCCGACGACGAGGTGGCCGCGCCGCTCGGCCTTGTTCCAGGTCGGTGAGTCGGTCAGCCGGAAGCCGGTGTTCACCGTGTACTGCGGCAGCTTGTCGGTCTGCGGGCCCTTCACGGGCGGGCTGCCCTCCTTGCCGCAGGCAGTGACGGCGGTGACGGCGGCGACCAGGACGAGCGCCAGCGCCGCGAGAGCACGTCTCGTACGCATCATGAGTCCTGCGCCCCCCGTCAGTGCTTGAGGATCTTGGAGAGGAAGTCCTTGGCCCGGTCGCTCTCCGGGTTGGTGAAGAAGTCCTCCGGGGGGCGGTTCTCGATGACGCGGCCGTCCGCCATGAAGACGACGCGGTTGGCGGCGGAGCGGGCGAATCCCATCTCGTGGGTGACGACGACCATGGTCATTCCGTCGCGGGCGAGCTGCTGCATCACCTCCAGCACCTCATTGATCATCTCGGGGTCGAGGGCCGAGGTCGGCTCGTCGAAGAGCATGACCTTGGGTTCCATGGCGAGCGCGCGGGCGATGGCCACGCGCTGCTGCTGTCCGCCGGAGAGCTGCGCGGGGTACTTGGCCGCCTGGTCGGCGAGGCCGACACGGTCCAGGAGTTCACGGGAGCGGCGGTCGGCCTCGTCCTTCTTGCGGCCACGGACCTTGACGGGTGCGAGGGAGACGTTCGCCAGCACGGTCTTGTGGGCGAAGAGGTTGAAGGACTGGAAGACCATGCCGACGTCGGCGCGGAGCCTGGCGAGGGCGCTGCCCTCCTCGGGGAGCGGCTGTCCGTCGATGGTGATCCGGCCGGACTCGATCGTCTCGAGTCTGTTCACCGCACGGCAGAGCGTCGATTTTCCCGAGCCGGAGGGGCCGATGACCACCACCACCTCGCCGCGCCCGACGGTGAGGTTGATGTCCTGGAGGACGTGCAGCGGTCCGAAGTACTTGTTGACGTCACGCAGCTCGATCAACGGATCGACGGCCATACGCTGCCTACCCACTCTCAGCGGTGTCGAGGTCAGCGCAAACTATCCAGCCCGGCAAGGGACTTCACACCCGACACGCATAAATAGGGCATAAGCCGTATAAACTCAAATTCAGGCTTCGGCGGCTTCCCCGTAGACCTGCGCGAGCTCGGGGGCGCCGTTGACCGCCCAGTCCAGGCCGGCTTCGACCACACTGATCTCACGGCCGGAGACGAGCCGGACCACGGGATGGCCGCCCGGCCAGATGTGCCAGGTCGCGCCCGGGACCGTACGGACGATCACGGTGCCGAGGTAGAGACCCGCGTCGTTGCCCAGCCAGGGCAGCTCCTCCGGGTCGTCCCGCCAGCGCGGGGGCAGCTGGTCGAGGGCGGCCAACGAGGCCGGGGAGTCGTCCAGTTCCAGCCCGGCCTGTCCTGCTCGGACACGCAGCAGCTCGCACTCGGAGAGCAACTCGGCGACGCCTGCCGCACGCTCCGGGTCGTTCACATCCGCGGCGGCCTGCTCCTGCGCCTCCTGCTCACCGCCGTGCCGATTGAGCCAGCTGTCCAAGAAAGGGATGTTCATACTGCCCAGCCTCGCATCCCTGTGACCGGGCGCACCACTGGGCGCGCGTCAACAAACCTCAGATGTCCAGATCGACAACAACCGGCGCATGATCCGAGGCGCCCTTGCCCTTGCGCTCCTCGCGGTCGACATAGCTGTCCTTGACCGCCTTGGAGAAGGACTCGTTGCCGTACACCAGGTCGATGCGCATACCGCGGTTCTTGGGGAAGCAGAGCTGGCGGTAGTCCCAGTACGTGAACGGGTGCTCGTACTTGAGGGGGCGCGGCACCACGTCGGCGAGCCCTGCCTGGCGCAGCGCCTCCAGTGCCTCCCGCTCCAGCGGGGTCACATGGGTCATGCCCTCGAAGACCGACGCGTCCCACACGTCGTCGTCGGTCGGCGCGATGTTGAAGTCGCCGAGAACCGCGAACGGCCGGGCCCCCGCGGCATCCTCGGCGAGCGCTTCCCTGAGCGTCTTCAGCCAGGCCAGCTTGTAGGCGTAGTGGTCGTGGGCCACCTCGCGGCCGTTGGGCACGTACACCGACCAGACGCGCACCGGACCGCAGGTCGCGGAGATCGCCCGCGGCTCCTGCGCGCCCTCGTAGTCCGGGCCGCCGGGCAGGCCCTTGACGACGTCCTCCAGGCCGACCCTGGAGACCAGGGCCACGCCGTTCCACCTGCCGGTGGCGTGGACCACGGAGTCGTAGCCGAGCTCGCGCAGCTCGTCGGCGGGGAACTGCTCCTCGCTGCACTTGGTCTCCTGGATGCAGAGCACGTCCGTGCCCGTGTTCTCCAGCCAGGCAAGCAGCCGGGGCAGCCGAGCGGTGATCGAATTGACGTTCCAGGTGGCGATGCGCATGTCCCACAGCCTATCCGCGGGGTGTGACAGTCACAGGTCGGTCGCCTCGCCGGGGGTCAGCCGGCCGTGCTCCGTGCCGCCCAGCTCCCCGATCTGCCGGTCGTAGATGGGGCGGGCGAGATCGGTGAGCAGGGCGTCGTGGATGTCGAAGGCGCGCTGCGGCTTGACCTCGCGTACGTAGTCGATCACCTCGGAGATCTTGTTCCAGGGGGCCATCACCGGGAGCATCAGCGTCTCGACGGGGTGGTCGGGGACGGTGAGCGCGTCGCCGGGATGGAAGAGCGAACCGTTCACCAGGAAGCCGACGTTGGTGATCCGCGGGATGTCCGGGTGGATCACGGCGTGCAGTTCGCCGTGCACCTGGACGTCGAAGCCGGCCGCGCTGAAGGTGTCACCGTGGCCGACGGTGTGGACACGCCCCGGGAAGGCCGCCGAGACCTTCTCGGCGACACTGCGCAGAGTCCAGATTCCGACGGCCGGGTTCGCCTCGAGGGCGGCGCGCAGCCGGTCCTCGTCGAAGTGGTCGGGATGCTCGTGCGTGACGAGGATGACGTCCGCGCCGATGGCGGCGTCCTGTTCACTGAAGCCGCCGGGGTCGATGACGAGCGTCTGCCCGTCCCTCTCCAGCCGGATGCAGGCATGCGTCTTCTTCGTGAGCCTCATACCCCCATCCTGCTACGGCTTGGGGGTGGTCTCCTCCTGGATCACGGCACGGGCCACCTTGAAGGCGGAGTTCGCCGCGGGCACGCCGCAGTACACGGCCGCGTGGATCAGAACTTCCTTGATCTCGGCGGGGGTGAGTCCGTTGCGCAGGGCCGCGCGGGTGTGGAAGGCCAGCTCGTCCAGGTGCCCGCCCGCGACCAGTGCGGTCAGCGTCACACAGCTGCGGGTGCGTCTGTCCAGGCCCTCGCGGGTCCAGACCTCACCCCAGGCGTAGCGGGTGATCAGCTCCTGGAAGTCGCCGGTGAAGTCGTCCGCGGCATCCGTCGCCCGGTCCACATGGGCGTCGCCGAGGACCTCGCGGCGGACCTTCATCCCGGCGATGTACGGATCGGGGCGGACGGCCGCGACCGCTTCGGGCTGCAGGGGCGAGGAGGGGGCGATCTCGGCGACCGGGGCCACCGGGCCGGAGACCGCGGGCGCCGGGGGCGGCGCCTGAATCGTCGGGAGACCCGTACCCGTAGTGGTGTCGGAGGCGCTCAGCCAGGCGGTGGAGAAGTGGTGGACGAGCAGGTCGGTGACGGCCGCGGGCTGCTCGACGGGGGCCAGGTGGGAGGCGCCGGGTACCAGCGCGAGCCGGGCGTCGGGTATGCCGGCGACCAGGGTGCGGGCCTCGGCGGGGCCGGTGACCTGGTCCTCGGAGCCGACCAGGACCAGGGTGGGGACGCCGACGCGGCCGAGTTCACTGCGTACGTCGAAGGCCGCGAGGGCCTCGCAGGCGGCGATGTAACAGCCGGGGTCGGTGGTGCGGACCATCTGGACGGCCCACTCGACGATCGCGGGCTGTGCGGCGGCGAAGCCGTGCGTGAACCAGTGCTCGGGCGCGGAGCGGGCCATCGGGTCGAGACCGTTGGTGCGGACGATCACCCCGCGCTGACGGAACTCGTCGGCGGTCCCGAACCGGGGCGAGGCGGCGACCAGGGCGAGCGAGGCCAGCCGCTGCGGGTGGCGCAGCGCCAGCTCGACGCCGATCGCGCCGCCGATGGAACAGCCCGCGTACCCGAAGCGCTGGACGCCCAGCCCGTCGAGGGTCGCGAGCAGCCGGTCGGCGAGCTCCCCGACGGCGGCGGCGGGGTGTGCGGGGGCACCGCCGTGGCCCGGCAGGTCGAACCGGATCACCCGCCACTGGCGGGCCAGCTCGGCGATCTGCCGGTCCCACATGTGCCAGGTGGTGCCGAGCGACGGCCCCAGGATGAGCACGGGGGCGTCGTCCGGACCGTCGATCCGGTACTGCAGGGTCTTCGGGGGCGTCTGCATTTCACTCACCCGCTCCACGGTAGTGAGTGGAACGGGCCCTTCCGGGTCAGGGGGTCGAAGTCGAGACGACATACACCCAGGGGCGGGACGGATCGGTCAGATCAGTGGTGATGTCCTGCGTCGGCCGCGGATCCTTCTGCTTGTGGGTGATGCCCGCCCAGTCACGTCCCGCCAGGCCGAAGTTCCAGCCGACCGTATCGGCGTCGCGTCCGCCGATGGTGACGGTGCCGTCGCCGAGCTCGGCACGGCTCGTCCCGACGCCCTTCAAAAACGCGTCGAGACCGGCCGCCGACGTACGGAACTGCACGTAGAGCCGGCTGGTCTTCCAGTTGCTCGTCTCGTAGTAGGCGACCCTGGTGGACCCCTCCGGGATCGGCACCTCGAAGACACGGCGCTTCATCAGAGAGGGCCAGGTGTCCCGCAGGCCGGTGGCCGAGGACTCCGCCTCCTTGTCCCGGCCGCTGTCGCGGCTCTGCTCGGCGGAGATCACCAGATAGCCGGCCGGGATCCCGACGAGCAGCACGATGGTGATCGCCGTCAGCCAGCGGCGGAAGATCATATGGCGCCGGCCCTCGGGAGGGTGGGTGCTCTCGTCCGGAGGCGTCGACTGTCGGGGCACTGTCATGGCTACGGTTCCTGGGTGGGGCGGGTGGTACTGGAATTACGGATCGCCTGCGCGTAGCGCTCGTACCGCTCATGGCGCTCCACCCGGCGCCGGTTGGTCCGGCGGAAGCGCCGCGCCACGAGTCGCGCCAGGTCGGCGGCTCCGACCATACCGGCCTCCGGGCCTAGCTGGGCCTTGACGATACGGGCCTCGGGGCGGTAGCCGCGGCCGGTCAGATGACGGCGGAAGGCCTCCCGGGCGGGGCCGATGAGCAGGTCGTCCGCGGCGCTGACGCCGCCGCCGATCACGAAGCAGGAAGGGTCCAGGGCGGCCGCGAGGTTGGCGATGCCCACGCCGAGCCACTGGCCGATGTCCTGGAAGAGCTCGATGCACATGGCGTCGCCCTCACGGGCGAGCTCGGTGATGAGCGGGCCGGTGATCTCGTGCACATTGCCGCCGACGCGGTCGATCAGGCCGTACGCGACCGGGGAGTCGGCCGCGGCGAGCTCACGGGCCTCGCGTACCAGTGCGTTGCCGGAGCTGTACTGCTCCCAGCAGCCGCGGTTGCCGCAGGGGCAGCGATGGCCGCCGGGCACGACCTGCATATGGCCGAATTCACCCGCCACTCCGTACTTGCCCCGCTTGACCCGGCCGTCCTCGAGGATCGCGCCGCCGATGCCCGTGCCGAGGGTGATCATGACGAGATGGTCCTCGCCACGGCCCGCGCCGAAGCGCCACTCCGCCCAGGCGGCGGTGTTGGCGTCGTTGTCGACCAGGACCGGGACGGCGAGGCGGGCCGAGAGGGCGTCGCGCAGGGGTTCGTTGCGCCAGGCCAGATGGGGCGCGAAGAGGACCTTGGAACGGTCGGCGTCGACCCAGCCGGCCGCGCCGATGCCCACGGCGTGCACATCGTGCCGGTCGGAGAGGTCGAGAACCAGCTCACAGATGGTGTCCTCGACGACCTTGGGGCTCTTGGACTTGTCCGGCGTCTCGGTACGGACCTTCTCCAGGATGACCCCGTCGGCGTCGACGACGCCCGCCATCACCTTCGTACCGCCGATGTCGATGCCCACCGTGGGGACGCGGGGCGCGGTCAGGTGCGAGCGCCGCTCCCGGGTGCCGGCGGTCTTCAGGACGGTGGCGCGGGCGGAGCCCCGGCTCGTGAAGTCGCGGTAGGTGCTCATGTCCCTGCGGGGTCTCGGGGGCGGATGACTGTCGGCACCGATTCTGCCAGTACCGCTCCTGTGGTGAGGGCGGTCCGCCGCGGCGGAGGCCTGGGCGCGCAGTCTTTCGACCACATCTCGCCGAGCGCCGGAGGGGCTGCACAGGCAGCCCCTCCGGCGCTCGAGGCGGGGGTCCCCGGGGGGAGGGGTCCGGGGCGGAGCCCCGGTCACGTGCTGTGGCCGCCCAGGTGCGTCGGCGTGGGCGCCCGTTCCAGCTCGTGGCGGAGGTCCTCGAGCTCGCTGCCGCCCGCCATCTGGCGGGTGAGCTTGTCGAGGGTGACGGACTCCTTGGTGTGGCTGGCGGACATGGTGCCGCGCTTGAGCAGTACGAAGCGGTCGCCGACCAGATACGCGTGGTGCGGGTTGTGGGTGATGAGCACAACACCCAGTCCCGCGTCGCGTGCCGCCGCCACATACTTCAGAACGACGCCGGACTGCTTCACTCCGAGCGCCGCGGTCGGCTCGTCCAGTACCAGGACCTTCGCACCGAAGTAGACGGCCCGGGCGATCGCCACGCACTGGCGCTCACCGCCCGACAGCGTCCCGATGGGCTGGTCGACATCGCGCAGGTCGATACCCATGCGCAGCAGTTCGGATCGGGTGGTCCTGCGCATCAGCTCGACATCGAGGCGCTTGAAGGGGCCCGCGCCCTTGGTCGGCTCCGAGCCGAGGAAGAAGTTCCGCCAGACCGGCATCAGCGGTACGACGGCGAGATCCTGGTAGACCGTGGCGATGCCCCGGTCCAGGGCCTCACGCGGGTTGGCGAGGCTCGCCTGCTCCCCCTCGATCAGGAAGGTGCCGGCGTCGTGCCGGTGCAGACCCGCGATGATCTTGATCAGGGTGGACTTGCCGGCGCCGTTGTCACCCAGCACGCAGGTGATCTCCCCGGCGTGGACCTGGAGCGAAACCCCTTCCAGGGCGCGGATGTTGCCGTAGTACTTACTGACGTCGTCGAGCTCGACAAGGGCTGCCTGCGTGTCTTCAGCCGTCATTTGCTTGCCTCCGCCCGCTTGCGGACCCATGCGTTGAGCAGGGTGGCCAGAAGGAGCATCGCTCCGAGGAAGAACTTGAACCAGTCCGGGTTCCACTCCGCGTAGACAATGCCCTTGCTGGTCATGCCGAAGATGAAGGCACCGACCGCCGAGCCGATCGCGGAGCCGTAACCACCGGTGATCAGACAGCCGCCGATGACGGCCGCGATGATGTACGTCAGCTCATTGCCGACGCCCTCGCCGGACTGCACCACGTCGAACGAGAACAGCAGATGCTGGCCGGAGACCCAGGCGGCGAAGGCGACGCCCATGTAGAGGCCGATCCTCGTCCTGTTGACGGGCACGCCGACCGCGCGGGCAGCATCGGCGCCGCCGCCGACCGCGAAGATCCAGTTGCCGAAGCGGGTGCGCAGCAGGATCCAGGTGGCCAGGGCAACCAGGGCGAACCACCACAGGATGGTCACCTTGAGGGTGACATCACCGAAGGTGTGCTCGGAGGCGAAGATCTTCTTCGCCGACTCGAAGCCCTCCATGTCGGCGATGGACTTCGTCGAGACCGTGCCGCTGATCAGCTTGGTGAAGCCGAGGTTGAGACCGGTCAGCATCAGGAACGTACCGAGCGTGATGATGAAGCTGGGCAGTTTCGTACGGGTCAGCATGAAGCCGTTGAAGACCCCGACCGCGAGCGTGACCAGCAGCGAGACAAGGACGCCGACCCAGACGTTGGCCGTCATCTGGTAGCTGAACATCGAGGAGATCAGTGCCGATGTGGTCACCAGGACGCCGGCCGAGAGGTCGAACTCGCCGCCGATCATCAGCAGCGCGACCGGTACGGCCATGATGCCGAGGGTCGAGGCGGCGTACAGCACGGTGGAGAGGCTGGACGCCCGCAGGAAGGAGTCCGCGACGATCGAGAAGAAGATGAAGACCGCCGCGGCGCCGACGACCGAGCCCAGCTCGGGCCTGCCGAGCAGCTTGCGCAGTGGCGAGGTCCGCAGCAGCCGCTCGTCGGTGGTCCTGTCCGGTGCGGCAGGTGGAGCGGTCGCGCTCATCGGGTCCCCCGATCCGTGTATTCCTCCAGCTCGGCGGCGTCCTTCTCGGTGATGATCTGCGGTCCGGTGAGCACGGGCCGCCCGCCGCCGAGGACATCGGCGTTGTACTTGTAGAGCCAGAGCAGATCCACGGCCTGGTACCCCTGGAGGTACGGCTGCTGGTCGACGGCGAAGCCGAGCGTGCCTGCCTGGAGTGCGGTGGCGACCTTGGGGTTGAGGTCGAAGGTGTCGATCTCGGCCTTGCTCTCCGCGGACTTCTTCGCCTGGACGGCGGCGTCCGCGAAGGGCGCGCCGAGCGTGACGACGGAGTCGATGGAGGCGTCGGTCTGGAGCTTCGCCTCGATGGACGCCTGGACGTCGGGCATGTTGGTGCCGTCCACGTACAGGTTCTGCATCTCGCCGTCGAAGGCCTTCTTGGCGCCGTCGCAGCGCTGCTCATGGCCGACGTTGCCCTGCTCGTGCAGTACGCACAGGGCCTTCTTCCTGCCGCGCTTGTCGAGCTCGTCGCCGACGGCCTCGCCGGCGATCGTCTCGTCCTGGCCGATGTGGGTGAGCGCGCCGTACGCCTTGGACTGCTCGGATCCCGAGTTGACGGTGATCACCGGGATACCGGCACCGGTCGCCTTGGCGATGACGGCCTTCATCGCGTCGGGCTTCGCCAGCGTGACGATCAGCCCGTTGACCTTCTTGTCGATCGCGGCCTGGACGAGCTGTGCCTGCTGCTGCCCCTCGTCGCTGTGGGAGTACAGGAATTTGATGTTGTCCTTGACGGCGGCCTGCTCGGCGCCCCTCTGGACGATGTCCCAGAACGTGTCGCCGTCGCCCGAGTGGGTGACCATGGCGAAGGTCCAGCGGGGGGTGGTGACCGCGGACCTGCCCGCGGCCTGTGCCTTACGGGCGTCCTCCGCGCGCTTGCCGCCCGTGCTGCTGCATCCCGCGAGGGAGGCTCCGAGTACCGCTGCCAGCACCGCGCCGAGCGCGCGTACCCCAGTCCTTGCCCTAGCCACGACCCCGTGCCCTTCTTGCCGTACTTCTCGGTGCGGCCGGGGGTCGTATCGACAGTCGTGTCGACGCGCCCCGGCCGCCCAAGTATGTGTCACGGCTGGTCGGAGGGTCGGCATCGGGTACGCCGGGTACGTCATCGGGTATACCGGGGACGTCATCGGGTGCCGTCGGCGGTGAGCTTCTCCAGCGCGGGCACGTCCTTCTCGGTGACGAGCGCCGGGCCGGTGAGGATCGGCTTGCCGCCGCCGATGACATTGAGGTTGGTCTTGTTGAGCCACAGCTCGTCGATGGCGAGGTAGCCCTGGAGGTAGGGCTGCTGGTCCACGGCGAAGCCGATCTGCTGGGCCTTGAGCTGCTTGACCACTTCCTCGTTGAGGTCGAAGGTGTTGACCTCGGCGCTGGAGGCTGCGCCCTCCTTGGCCTTGACGGAGGCCGCGGCGAAGGGCGCGCCCAGCGTCACGACCGCGTCGATGTCCTTGGCGCTCTGCAGCTTCGCCTCGATGGAGGAGGTGGAGGCGGGCATGTTGGTGCCCTCGACGTTGAGGTTCTCCACGCTCCCCTCGAAGGTCTTCTTCACCCCTGCGCAGCGGGCCTCGAGCGAGACATTGCCCTGCTCGTGGATAACGCAGATCGCCTTCTTCCTGCCGCGCTTGTTGAGCTCCTCGCCGACGGCCTCGCCTGCCACGGTCTCGTCCTGGCCGATATGGCTGAGCGCACCGACGCCCTTGGAGAACTCTGCGCCGGAGTTGATCGTGACGACGGGTATGCCGGCCGCGACGGCCTTCTTGACGGCGTCCTGGACCGCTTCGGGCTTGGCGAGGGTCACCACGATCCCGTCGACCTTCTGGTCGATGTAGGTCTGGATGAGCTGCGCCTGCTCCTTGCCCTCCTTGTTGGCGGCGTAGAGGAATTCGACGTTGTCCTTGCGGGCCGCGACCTTGGCGCCGCTCTGGACGATGTCCCAGAAGGTGTCGCCCTCGCCGGAGTGCGTCACCATGGCGATTTTCAGCCGGTCGGTGGTGGCGGGCTCGCCGCCTTTGCCGCCCGTGGAGGGGCTGTCCTTGGCCTCTTTGCCACCGGAACTGCTGCATCCGGCGACGACGACCAGGGCACATGCGGCGAGCAGGGCTGCTGCCGTGCGGGTGGTACGCATGGTGGGTCCGCCTTCTCTCCCGGCCGCCAGGTTGCGGCTGGGTGAGTTTTTACGGTGGTCACGGGACGCCGTCAAGACTTTGTCCGAACATTCTTACGCGGACGATGGTGCCGACGGGGTTACGGGCGGCACTGCGAACAGCGGCGCGGACAGCGGCGCACAAGGCAGGCGGGCAGTATGCGGGCGGCAGGACGGACGGCAGAGGGACGGCAGGGGGACGGCCGCCCGGGGCGGTCCGGGGCTACGGTCTGACCAGCAGCTGGAACTCGAACGCGTAGCGCGAGGCGCGGTAGATGTGCGAGCCGAACTCGACCGCACGGCCGGTGTCGTCGAAAGTGGTCCGCTCCATGGTGAGCAGCGGCGCACCCGTCGACTCGGTGAGCAGCTCGGCCTCCAGGGCGGTGGCGGCGCGTGCCCCGACCGACTGCCGGGCACTGTGCAGGGTGATTCCCGCGGCCCGCATCATCCGGTACAGACCGGTCGCCTCCAGCCGCTCTGTGTCACAGTCGAAGAGACCCGCGGGCAGATGGTTGCGCAGCCGGGCCATGGGCTCGCCGTGGGCGTACCGCAGCCGCTCGACCAGCTGGACGTCGCTGCCTTCGGGTACGCCGAGGGCGGCGGCGACCTCGGCGCTCGCGGGCTCGAAGACATTGCGCAGGACGATGGTGGCCGGGCGCTGGCCGGCCGCCTCCAGGTCGTCGTAGAGGCTGCTGAGCTCCAGCGGGCGCTTGACCTGGCTGTGCACGACCTGGGTGCCGACGCCGCGCCGGCGTACCAGCAAGCCCTTGTCGACGAGGGACTGGATGGCCTGGCGGACGGTGGGACGGGAGAGCCCGAGGCGGTTGGCCAGCTCGATCTCGTTGCCGAGCAGACTGCCGGGGGTGAGGGTCCCCCTCTCGATGGCCGATTCCAGCTGCTGGGAGAGCTGGAAGTAGAGCGGGACCGGACTGGTGCGGTCCACGCTCAGCTGGAGAGACAGGGACGGGTCCGTCACGTGTCTGGGCTGCTTGGGCACGGGCCGAGCGTAGTCGCACGGAATGTTGACGGGAAGTCGTGAAGTTCGGTTGTCAGGACAAAGTCTTGACAGGGCGGCGGGCTCGGCTCCACCTTTGGGCCATGCGCATCGGACTTATCGGGACGGGACGTATCGGCACTTTCCACGCGGGCGTGCTCAGCCGCCATCGGGAGGTGGGGTCACTGGTCGTCGCGGACGCCGACGCCGCTCGCGCGGCGGAGGTCGCCGAGCGCACCGGGTCCACCGCCGCGCCCGGCGTGGACGAGATCTTCGCCTGGGGCGTGGACGCCGTGGTCATCGCCTCCGCCACCGCCTCCCACGCCGAACTCATCGCCCGCGCCGCCCGCGCCGGGCTCCCCGCCTTCTGCGAGAAGCCCATCGCACTGGACCTGCCCGGGACACTCGCCGCACTGCGGGCGGTCGAGAGCGCGGGCACCGTGCTCCAGCTGGGCTTCATGCGCCGCTTCGACGCCGGGTACACGCAGGCCCGCGAGCTGGTGCGGTCCGGGCGGCTCGGCCGGCTGCACACCGTACGGGCCATGACCTCCGATCCCGCTCCGCCGCCGGCCGCGTATCTGCCGCTCTCCGGCGGCCTCTACCGGGACTGTCTGGTCCATGACTTCGACATCCTGCGCTGGGTCACGGGCCGCGAGGTCGTCGAGGTGTACGCGACCGGTTCGGACGCCGGACCCGCGATGTTCCGCGAAGCGGGCGACGTCGACACCGCGGCGGCGGTCCTCACCCTGGACGACGGGACGCTGGCGACGGCGACGGCCACCCGCTGCAACGGCGCGGGCTACGACGTACGGATGGAACTGGCGGGCGAGCTCGACCAGGTAGCGGTCGGCCTGGACGACCGTACGCCGATCAGCTCGACCGAGCCCAAGGGCCCGCCCGCGGCGGACAAGCCGTGGCCGGGCTTCCTGGAGCGGTTCGCCCCGGCGTACGAGGCGGAGCTGGACACGTTCGTGCGGGTGGTCCAGGGCGAGACCGAGAACCCGTGCGACGGGCGGGAGGCGCTGACGGCACTGCGGATCGCGGAGGCGTGCGAGCTGTCGCGGCGGGAGCGCAGGCCGGTGCGGCTCGAGGAGATCCCGGCCGACTGACCCGGACGCCCAGGACTCCCGCGCGACGTCCAGGATCCGCGCGGCGTTCCAGACTCCCGCGCGGCGTTCAGGACTGCTGCGCGGACAGTACGGTGCCCTGCGCGACGGCGCAGAGCGTCTCCTCGCCATCCGCGTTCACCGTGAACAGGTCGCAGCGGGCGACCGCCTGGCGGCGGCCGCTGTGCACGACGGCGGCGCGGGCGACCAGGGTGCGGCCGGTCGCCGGCCGGATGTACTGGACGGAGAAGCCGCCGGTCAGCACGGCGGCACCAAGTGTCGTACCGGCGGCGAAGGTGATCGAGTTGTCGGCGGCGTACGCGAGGACTCCCCCGTGCAGATAGCCGTTCTGCTGGTGCAGCTCCTCGCGGATGTCCACCTCGAGCACGGCCTGCCCGTCGCCGAACGCGGTAATCCGTGCCCGGAGCAGTCGGCTGAACGGCTGGCTGTCGAGGACCTTCCGGGCCACCTCGAGGTCAAATCCCGGCATGGTCACGCTCCTTGGGCGTTCGGTTCTGAAGTACCGCTCTGGTGCTGGGCGAGCACGGGTCCGCGCCCACTCCGCCACGCCCCTCGGCCCCGGGACCGGCAGGCGGACGACACTCCCACCGCACCGGGAGCCGGCGTACGCCGCGCATCAGCATGCCGGGCAGCCAGTCGTACGGTTCGGCGGACGGGTCGAGGGCGAGTCCGGGGCAGCGCTCCAGCAGCGTGCGTATCGCGATCCGGCCCTCCATCCGGGCGAGCGGGGCGCCCAGGCAGTAGTGGATGCCATGGCCGAAGGCGAGGTGGCCGCGGGTGTCCCGGCGGATGTCGAAGCGGTCGGGGGCCGGGAAGCGCCCCGGGTCGCGGTCGCCCGCGGCGATGCCGACCAGCACCGCCTCGCCGGCCGGGATCACGGTGTCTGCGATACGGACGGGGGCGGCGGTGAAGCGTGCGGTGCCGGTCTCCACCGGTCCGTCGTAGCGCAGCATCTCCTCGACGGCTCCGTCGAGGAGAGTGAAGTCGGCACGCAGGGCGGCGAGTTGACCGGGATGGCCGAGCAGCGCCCGGATCCCGTTGGAGAGCAGATTGACGGTCGTCTCATGACCGGCGATCAGCAACAGATAGGCGAGGGCGCGCAGTTCGGAAGCCGAGAGCCGGTCGTCGTCCTCGTCGCGGGTACGGACCAGGGCGGAGAGCAGATCGTCCGTGGGGCCGGCGCAGCGCTTGTCCTCGATGAGTTCGTCGAGGTACGCGGCAAGCTGATGGACGGCGTCCCGTTCGGCCGCCGGGCCGGTCGGAGCCACGACCTCGTTGGACCAGGCACGGAACGCCTCCCGGTCGGCGGCCGGAACGCCGAGCAGTTCGCAGATGACGATGATGGGCAGCGGAAAGGCCAGCGCGTGCACCAGATCGGCCTGCCCGGCCGGGATCATGGCGTCGATCAGTTCGTCGGTGATCTGCTGGATGCGCGGGCGCAGACTCTCCACCCGGCGGCCGGTGAACTCGCGGGCGACCAGCCTGCGCAGCCGGGTGTGGTCCGGCGGGTCCAGGACCAGCAGGTACGGGCCGACGACGCGTTCGTCGAGCATGGTCGCGCCCACCGTGGCGGGTGACTTGGACAGCCGCGGGTCGGCGAGCGCGGCCCGTGCCTCCTGGTGGCCGACGATCAGCCAGAGCTCCTCGCCGTTCGGCAGGCGCACCTCGTGGACGGGCCCCGACTCGCGCAGCCGCGCATAGTACGGATACGGGTTCGCGATGAAGTCCGCTCCGTACTCCCCCAGATCGACGACGGTCATCGCGTCAGCCTACGTCGCCTCCCCTTCGTCGAGCAGACCGGCGTCGTGCACCAACAGCGCGATCTGAACACGGTTGTTGAGACCCAGCCGGGCCAGGATGCGGGAGACATGCGTCTTGACGGTAGGCACGCTCATGAAGAGCGCCGCGGCGACCTCGGCGTTGGACTGGCCGCGGCCGACGGCGACCGCCACCTCCCGTTCGCGTTCGGCGAGCGCGGCGAGTCGCTGTGCCGCGGCGTTTCTGCGTGTTTCGGGCCGGCTGTCCGACACATGTGTCATCAACTGGCGGGTGACGGCCGGGGAGAGCACCGGGTCGCCGGACGCCACCCGCCGTACCGCCGCCACGATCTCGGCGGGCGGGGTGTCCTTCAGTACGAATCCGGCGGCGCCCGCCCGCAGCGCCCGCAGGACCTGTTCGTCGGCGTGGAAGGTGGTCAGGACCACGATCTCAGGGGCGTCGGGACGGCGGCGCAGCGCTTCCGTGGCGGTGAGACCGTCCATGTGCGGCATCCGGATGTCCATCAGCACCACATCGGGCGCGTGTTCGTCGACGAGCGCGGCGACTTCGGAGCCGTCGGCCCCCTCCCCCACGATCTCGAGGTCCTCGGCCCCGCCGAGCATGAAGGCGAGTCCTGCCCGTACGAGCGGGTCGTCATCGACGACGATCAACCGGATAGTCATGAGGGCCACGGTAGCCAGGCCCGGACGTGGAAGCCGCCGTCGTCCGTAGCTCCGTGTTCGAGACGGCCGCCGGCGAGCGTGGCGCGTTCGGTCAGCCCGATCAGGCCCTGGCCGGATCCCGGGACTTTCTCCACCTCGCCGAGCGGGGCGGGATTCTCCACGTCGACGGTGAGCCCCTGCCCCGGTCCGCCGCTCACGGCGACGGTGACCTCCGTGCCCGGCGCGTGTTTTCGCGCGTTGGTCAGGCCCTCCTGGGCGATGCGGTAGACGGTGCGTCCGGTGGCGGCGGGGGCAGAGGCCGGGTCGGTGACGCGGTTGTCGAGCGTGACCAACATGTCGGCCTGCCGGGACTCCGCGACCAGCGCTTCGAGGGTGGCGAGCGTGGGCTGCGGCCGGTCGGATCCGTCGCCGTCGCCCGGGGCGCGCAGCACGCCGATGATCTCGCGCAGATCCTGGAGCGCCTCGTGCGCGCTGTCGCGGATCACTCCGGCCGCGCGGGCAACCTCGGCCGGGGGCGCGTCCGGACGGAATTCGAGGGCCCCGGCGTGCACGCTGAGGAGGGTCAGCCGGTGGGCCAGCACATCGTGCATCTCGCGGGCGATGGCCTCCCGGGCGAGGCGCTG
The DNA here is from genome assembly GCF_026341125.1 of Streptomyces sp. NBC_01142. NCBI lineage: Bacteria > Bacillati > Actinomycetota > Actinomycetes > Kitasatosporales > Streptomycetaceae > Streptomyces > Streptomyces sp. NBC_01142. The sequence goes on along the minus strand of NZ_JAPEOR010000001.1, from coordinate 2,251,735 downwards.
CGCGTGCGCGGCGCGCAGCTCGGCCTCGTTCTCGGCCCGCCGGGCACGTTCGCGCAGGGCTACGACGAGCTGTCGGCGGGCGCGGACGAGCATGCCCCAGCCGGTCATCAGCAGGACCAGAATCACCGAGGTGATGAGCGAGGCCACGAAAGACGTCGCCGGATCGGGGCGTACAGCTGCCTGCACCGCCGAACTCACAACGGCGAGGACTCCGACGGTCGCGACCGGTTTGAAGGTCCGGTGCACGGCGAGGCTGAACAGGCTCACCAGCAGGGCGCCGCCGGCCGCCGGAGCCACGGAGGCGAGCACGACAAGAACGCCCGCGAGCCCCACGGGCGCGCGCCGCCGTACCCACAGGGCGCAGCAGGCCGCCGCGCCCAGCAACTGGTCGGCGAGGACGACGAGCTCGGGGTTGCCGGCCTGCGTGCTCGCCTCGGAGGCGAGCATGCCGAGGATTGCGGCGAGGACGAAGACGGAGGTGTCGACGATCCAGTCGCGCACGGTACGGCGCGGCCTGGCCCTGGTCTTGCCGTCCTCCGTGCCCTTGCCGTCCTCGGCGCCCTTGCCCTTGCCCCTCCCCT